>JADGOV010000120.1 GCA_017882785.1 Frankiaceae bacterium | reverse complement strand
CGCAGCACCAACTCGATCATGTTTCTGGAGGAGTTGGAAGATCTCAAGGACCGCTACCCCCAGCGGCTCCACCTCGTGCACGTGCTCAGCCGCGAGCGGCAGGAGGCCGAGGTGCTCAACGGCCGTATCGACGAGGGCAAGGTCTCCGATCTCCTCGACTCTCTGGTGCCGCCGGACACGGTCGACGAGTGGCTGCTGTGCGGGCCGGCCGAACTGGTGGACGGTGTGCGGTCGGTCCTCACGGGTCGCGGCGTCGACCCGGCGCACATTCATCGCGAGCTGTTCCACGTGGGCCCGGTCGCCCCACGGCGGGCACCGGAACGCGCGGCGGAGGCCGGTGCCGCGGTGGTGACCGTGCTGCTTGACGGCCGGGCGTCCACGTTCTCGTTACAGCCGGACACTGTCGCGATTCTCGACGCGGCCCTGGTTGTCCGGGCCGACGCGCCCTACGCCTGCAAGAACGGCATGTGCGGCACGTGCCGGGCGAAGCTGGTCGCCGGCACGGTGGAGATGGACCACAATTACGCCCTGGAGGAGGAGGAGTTGGCGGCGGGTTTCGTGTTGGCCTGCCAGTCCTATCCCACCTCCGCGGCGGTCACGCTCGATTTTGATGCCTGACCCGGACATGTCTGACCCGGAGCTGCTTGCGTGGCGCTGCGCGGAGGCGATGCTCGCCGAGGACGAGGCCTCCCGGGCGGCGGGTGTCACGATCGATGACGTCGGCCCCGGCCGGGCCACGGTCTGTATGCGGGTCGGCGAGACCATGATCAACGGACACAGCCTCTGTCACGGCGGGTACGTCTTTCTGCTCGCCGACACCGCCTTCGCGCTGGCCTGCAACAGCGGTGGTGAGGTGACGGTCGCCCAGGCGTGCGACGTCGTGTTCGTCGCGCCCGCTCGGCTCGATGACGTGTTGATAGCCGATGCCGTGGAGCGACTGCGGTATGGCCGGAACGGGATCTGTGACGTGACCGTGCGACGGGCCGGCGGTGAGGTGATCGCCGAGTTCCGCGGCCGCAGCCGGGGCCTCGGCAGGCCGCTGCTGGACTGAGCCGCATGATCAGCGCGCGGCGCCGGCCAGCGCGGCGGGGTAGTTGGCTGTGGGAGTGCCGACGCCGGTGACGTCGTCCCAGCCGGGAGCCGTTCGCAGGCTGGTGTCGTCATCGACCGTGCGGATCGTATCGGCGACGCCCTGCTGCCCGTTGTAGCCGTTGACGAAGTCGGGACGCACCAAGGCGGCGTCGTCGTGGGCTGCCGTGACGTCGTGAAAGGCGTTGGAGCCCGTGCGGGCGAGAGCGTAGATGAGCGGGTTGGCGAAGCCCACGCGGCCGCCGAGGGCCTCTTGAGCGGCGGCCTGCTCGCCGACCATGAGCGGAGAAGCGACGCTGGTGCCACCCCAACCGGTCTCCGCGTACTGGTTGCCGGTGGGGAAGTGCGGCGATGTCCGGATAGGCCCGGCCGGAGGTGAGCGAGTGCACGACGCCCTGCTGGTAGGAGGGTCGCTGCCAGATCGGGCCGAACCCGCCGCCGGCGCCGGCGCCGAACCCGTCGTTGACCCACTGTCCGTTCCGCAGTGCCCACGCGTCGTAGCCCCACCCGGCCTCCCAGACGCGGTGTCCGTCGGCATCGATGTTGAGAGTCGTACCGCCGACGGAGGTCACCCACGGGTCGCTGGCGGGATAGTCATGGTCGACGTGGCCTATGCGGACCGATTTGTCGCCAGCGTCGCCGGAGGCGAAGAAGAACGCCTGTCCCTGGGCTGCGCCCTGCTTGAAGAGCTGCTCATAGGCGCGGACCGTATTGATGGTGTAACTCGACAGGAGGTTCCCCCAGGAGTTGTCGATCACTGATTGTCGTGCACGACACGGGCGAGGGCGTCGAGCAGGTCGTCGTCGAAGCAGCTGCCGGCGGCGTAATACACCACGTTGGCATCGGGTGCCATGTCGTGAATCGAATCGAATCGAGGTGATGTCGATTGCCTGTTCCTGCTGGACCCCGCCACAGAAGCGCCCTTGATTGAACGATCCGGGCAGCACCTGGTGGTACTGGCCGGGGCGAAACTGCGGCCAGTCGTGGGCGCGGCTGAAACGGTTGACGTCGGCGGGTTGCGTGGCAGAGGCGTACCACAACACGATGCCAACGGTCTGCCCCCGGCCGGTGTAGCCGGTGGTGTCGGTGCCGTACGCGCCATTGAGCTGCTGTGGCAGGTAACCGCAGGTGCCGTAGCGTCGGTGGGGGCCGTCGAATTTCGGCAGTGGTGACCCGTTCGCGGCCCGGTTCGCGGTGATCTGCCCGTACGCCTGGGAGCACGGCGTCGGCTGGATCACGGCGGCCGGTGGTCGCGGGTTGCCGCGAGGGAGCGTCTGGGTCCGAACGTAGTGCGGCATGCCGTCCAGCCCGGTGACGCCCAGCACGGTCCCGGCCAGGACAGCCGGCACCGACGCGTCGTGTGCGGCCGCGGTCACCGACTTCCCGCTACCCTGGTAGGTGCGCAGCGTAGTGCCGAACGCCCCCTCGGCCGCGGCGGTGGATCCCGATGCGTGACGTGGCGGTTGTCGGGTGCGAGGCCGGTGACGCGCATCCCGGACGCCTGCAGCCACGTCCGCACCGCGGCGACCTGAGCCGCGGTCGGGCCGAACCGGGTCTGGTATTGGTCCTGGGTCAGGAAGTGGCGGTAGGAGGGGTTGCCGGGCGCGCTAACCGCGGCGACCGTCGCTCCAGTGCCCGCTGGTCCCTGGCCGCCAGGTACACCCGTACCGACACCGGTCGGGTGCGTGGAACCTCGCCAACGGCGTGCTCAGTGGCGGCCCAGGGGAAGGTGCTGCCCTGCAGGGGCACGCGGGTCGGTGAGGAGGCGTTCGCGGACAGTGGTCCCACTGTGCCCAACGGGATGGCTGTCAGCAGCGAGACGGCAGCAGCCACGGCGCCAACCCGGGCCTGACGACGGAACCGACCTGGCATGTGCCTCCTTGTAGGGTGGGGTGGCTGTCGTGGCACGTGACGGTGCGAACCACTCCGATCCACATCTAATGCCAAGTTGCGCCGGAATGACGGTATTTTGGCGAGGGCCAAAGGTCACCCGGGCTGGCCGTCTGATGGCCGTTGTGGTTGGTTTGCCCCACGGGGCACGCTTCCCGAAACTTGCTGTCCTTTCGCGCGGAGGAAATTATGGGCTCATACCGGACCGAGTACCGGCGCAGCATCGATGATCCGGCCGGATTCTGGGGCGAGGCGGCGAAGGGCATCACCTGGGATCGCGAGCCGACGCGGATCCTCGACGACACTAACCTCCCCTTCTACCGGTGGTTCGCCGATGGCGAAATGAACACCTGCTACAACGCCCTGGACCGCCATGTCGAAGGCGGCCGGGGGGATCAAGCCGCGGTCATCTACGACAGTCCGGTCACCGACACGGTTCGTTCCTACTCCTACCGTGAGATGCAAGACCAGGTCGCCAGGTTCGCCGGCGTGCTACGTGGACTCGGTGTCGACAAGGGCGACACGGTCGTGGTCTACATGCCGATGGTTCCCGAGGCGCTCGTCGCGATGCTGGCCTGCGCCCGGATCGGTGCGGTGCACTCGGTGGTCTTCGGCGGGTTCGCGGCGCACGAACTGGCACTGCGGATCAACGACGCGCAGCCCAAGGTCGTGGTTTCGGCATCCTGCGGCATCGAGCGCGACCGCACCATCCCGTACAAGCCGCTGCTCGACGCGGCGATCGAGGAGGCCAAGTCCAAGCCGGAGCGCACCGTCATCCTGCAACGCTCGGCCTGCCTGGCCACCATGGGCGAGCGGGACGTGGACTGGGCGAGCGCTATCGCGGAAGCCGAGCCGGCCGACTGCGTGCCGGTGAAGGCCACCGACCCGCTCTACATCCTCTACACCTCCGGGACCACAGCCCGGCCCAAGGGCGTGGTCCGGGACAACGGCGGGCACGCTGTCGCGCTGCACTGGAGCATGTCCAACATCTACGACCTTGCTCCGGGCGACGTCTTCTGGGCCGCGTCGGACGTGGGCTGGGTAGTCGGCCACTCCTACATCGTCTACGCTCCGCTGCTCGCCGGTTGCACCACCGTGATCTACGAGGGCAAGCCGGTCGGCACGCCGGACGCCGGGGCGTTCTGGCGGGTCATCGCTCAGCACGGCGTGAAGGCGCTGTTCACCGCGCCGACCGCCTTCCGGGCCATCAAGAAGGAGGACCCGAAGGGCGCGTTGCTCTCCGACTACGACATCTCCGGGATGAAGTACCTCTTCCTCGCCGGCGAGCGACTGGACCCCGAGACCTATCACTGGGCGACGGACCTGCTGCAGATTCCGGTTATCGACCACTGGTGGCAGACCGAGACCGGCTGGCCGATCGTGGCCAACATGATGGGGTTGGAGGCCCTGCCGATCAAGGCGGGATCACCCACCGTGCCGGTTCCCGGTTACGACATCCACGTGCTGGATGAGGAGGGCGAGAATGTCCCAGCCGGCACAGAGGGCGCCATCGCCATCAAGCTCCCGCTACCGCCGTGCACACTGCCCACGCTGTGGAAGGACGACGAGCGGTTCGTGGAGAGCTACCTGACTCGGTACCCGGGTTACTACCTGACCGGGGACGGCGGGCATCTTGACGAAGACGGATACCTCTTCGTGATGGGCCGTACCGACGACGTCATCAACGTCGCCGGGCACCGCCTGTCCACGGGTGCGCTGGAAGAGGCGGTGGCGGGCCACCCCGACGTCGCGGAATGCGCCGTGATCGGCGTCAACGACACCCTCAAAGGCCAGGTGCCACGCGGATTCGTCGTTCTCAAGGCCGCTGTGGACCGCGACCCGGAGACGATCCGCCGGGAGCTCGTGGACCGCGTGCGGGAGCAGGTCGGCGCGGTGGCCTCGCTCCGGGAGATCGACATCGTAGGCGGTCTCCCGAAGACCCGCTCCGGCAAGATCCTCCGCCGGACGATGCGCGGCATCGCCGAGGGGCGCGACGAGGCGGTGCCGTCGACCATCGACGACCCCGCGGTGCTCGATGCCATGCGACCCGTGCTGCGTCACGAGCAGGGCTGAGGGAGCCACCGAGGAACGGCGGGCGGGCGGTCAGTCGGTGGTGGCACGGGCCACAACCGGCGAGGCCGTCCGCCGTCTGTCGGCGCTCAGGTGGACGACCGCGGCGGTGACCGCCGAGACCGCGACGACCGACGGCCACGCCCCGATCATCTTCGCCAGCGGGTGCGAGACGCCCATGGCGGCGACGTAGGTCGCGATGAGGCTTGCCGCCGTCGCCGGTCCCGCGCTGCGGTACCAGGACAGGGCGCAGACGCCGCCGACGGCGACGAGGACGACACCACCAAGCGGGCGATTGCCGGTCGACGCCGCGGTGCAATAGCCGCCGATCAGGCCGGCCGCCGCCAACGGAGCAGTATGCGAGAGGGGCATGCCTCACCGTAGATCAGATGCCACCTGATCAGACAGACGCACAATGGAGGGGTGCGCGTCACCCGCTGGCTGATCGGCGGCGTTGGCGCGCTGGTCCTGGGGACCAGCGGCGTGCTGGTGACGAGGGTGCTGAGCACCCATCCCGGCGGACCGCCGGTGTGCCTGGTCGGTTCGCCTGGCAGTGGCTACTACCTGGACCCCGAGCAGGCCGAGAACGCCGCGACCATCGCCGCGGTCGGCCGGCGCAGCGGGTTGCCCAGCCATGCGGTCACCATCGCGCTGGCGACCGCGCTGCAGGAGTCCAAGCTGCGCAACCTCGACCACGGCGACCGGGACTCGCTCGGCCTTTTTCAGCAACGACCCAGCCAGGGGTGGGGCCGTCCCGCCCAGTTGCTCACGCCGACCTACGCCGCCGGCTCGTTCTATGAACGACTGCGGAAGATTCGCGGTTGGCAGCAGTTGTCAGTCGCCGACGCCGCTCAGCGCGTGCAGCTCAGTGCGGACGGTAGCGCCTACTCCGACTGGGAGGACCAGGCCCGGACGCTGGCCCGGGCGCTGACCGGCGAGGTTGCCGCCGGCATCGGCTGTCGGTTCGACGACCCGGCGGCCCCACAAGCGTTAGGCCTGGTTCGGGCAGCCCGTGCGGAGATCGGCCAGGCCGGCCTGAGCACCGTGGCCATGAGTGAGGCAAACGCCTGGCGCACCGCCTCGTGGCTGGTCAGCCACGCCCGTCAGTACGGCGTCGTCCGGGTCAGCCTGCGCGGTCGCACCTGGACCAGCACGTCCGGCCGGTGGCGAGCCGACGCCTCGGCCACCCCCACCCTGCGCTATCGGTTCGGTCCGATCAGGGCGACCTGATTCGGCCAGCCGGCTGATAGCCCGATCTGCCTCGTTGGGCGCTTGGGTCGACGCCCCCGCCGTTCGATAGCTGAGGGGAGCTGTTCGTTGCTCAAGGTGGGGAGGGGGTTACCCGGCGGACACCATAATCAGCGAGTGGCGCTGGCTGCTGGCGGCGCTGCGGAGTCGGCTGCGCGAGGACGGACTGCGCGCAGCTCCGGTCACCCTCTGTCTGCTGGCCGGCACGGCCCTGCTCGCCCTGCTGCAGTTCCTCGGCGTCGGGCAACCACTGGTGACCGCCTGCTGCGCACCGACTGCGCATCAGCCGTGGTGGCTGGCCCTGGCCCGGCTCCCGGGATCCACCATCGCCCCGGCCCAGAGCCTACCGGTCAGCGGCGCGCTGCTCCAGGTGCTCCTCGTCGTCGGCGCAGCAGAGGTGCTCATCGGGTCCCGGGCAGTGGTCACAGTGGGCCTGGCCGTACAGTTTGCCACCACCGGCGCGGCGCGAGTGATGTACGAGCTTGGTCCCACGTCCCTACTGGGGATGGATCCGGTCTCCGCCGGCATCCGGGACACCGGCCCCTCAGCCGTCGTGGTCGCGGTAGGCGTGTACGCGGCCTGTCGGCTGCGGCTCTCGCGGCTCTTGTCCTTGGTGGT
>JADGOV010000119.1 GCA_017882785.1 Frankiaceae bacterium | reverse complement strand
CGAACGCGGACTCCACCGCCGCCGTCCGACCGGCCGGGTCCTCAACCGTGGAGTTGATCTCGCCGGAGGCGACGTAGCGGGAGAACTCGGCCAGCAACGCCGACAACGGTCGGTTCTGCTCGCCGAGCGCGGCCAGGGTGTGCAGCGCAGCCAGCATGCCGGAGTCGGCCCGCCAGAAGTCCCGAAAGTAGAAATGGCCGGAGTGCTCACCGCCGAAGACGGCCCCTGTTTCCGCCATCCGGGCCTTGATGAACGAATGCCCGACGCGGGTGCGCACCGGGACCCCGCCGTGCTCCCGGACGATCTCCGGGACCGCCCGCGACGTGATGAGGTTGTGGATGATGGTGGCTCCGGGTGTGTGGGCTAGCTCGCGGGTCGCGATCAGCGCGGTGAGGACCGACGGCGAGACGATCTCGCCACGCTCGTCGACGACGAAGCACCGGTCCGCGTCGCCGTCGAACGCCAGGCCGAGATCGGCCCCGGTCGCCCGGACGCTCGCCTGCAGATCGCGCAGGTTCGCCGGCTCGATCGGGTTGGCCTCGTGGTGCGGGAAATTCCCGTCGAGCTCGAAGTACATCGGCACCACCGTGATCGGCAGCCCGGCGAACACGGCGGGCGCCGTCAGTCCGGCCATGCCGTTGCCGGCGTCGACCGCGACGGTGAGCTGTCGGGAGCCGGTGAGGTCGACCAGACTCCGTAGGTACGCGGCATAGTCCCCGAGCATTTCCCGCACCTCGATCGTGCCGGGCTTGCCGTCGAAGAGCGGCGGTCCCTGCTCGGCCAGCCGACGGATCTCGGCCAGCCCGGTGTCCTGCCCGACCGGGGCCGCCCCGGCCAGACACAGCTTGATCCCGTTGTAGCGAGCCGGGTTGTGACTGGCGGTGAACATGGCCCCGGGCACGTCCAGCGATCCGGCGGCGAAATAGAGCAGGTCGGTGGAGGCCAGTCCGGCGGCGACAACGTCCGCTCCTTGACCGGTGGCACCGTCGGCGAAGGCACCCGAGAGCGGACCGGAGGATTGCCGCATGTCATGCGCGAGGACAATTCGGTCGGCTTTGGTGAAACCGACGAACGCGGCGCCGACGGCGTAGGCGATCTCTTCATCGAGCTCGTCCGGTACGACGCCGCGAATGTCGTACGCCTTGACGATGCGCGACAGATCAGGCATGCGGCGAGCCTACCCATGACGGGCCGGGCGGCACGCGGGCCTCAGCGGATCTTGCGGGTGCGCTCCAGGACGGTGTCGAAGGACAGGTCGAGCGGGCGGGTCGCGTCCGCGGCGCGCCACGACTTGGCCTCGCAGTGGTGGCACGAGGCGAACTGCACCGGGGTGCCGTCAGTGAGGGTCATATCGATCTCGGTGAGCCGTTCGTCGCCGCACGATGCGCAGACCCGCCCCGAGCGGGCTTTGCGCTGGGTCAGGGAACCCCGCTCGGCCCGGCGGGCACTCGATCGACTAGCGGCTCGTTGACTGGGCACGCATGGCGGCGGTGACCTACGAGCAGCGGACATCTGTTCTCCCCGGCGGTGGAAGCGCGACCCCAGCTGTCGGCAGGATGTCGTGCAACCTTGAGACAACCTCCAGACAACCGTGAGTCAGCCTTGAGTCCGATCGCTGCCCGTCTACTGCTCCTCGGGGGTCCGAACCATCCGCAGGTGCCCCCGTCGGGCGCCCTCCTCGGGCGCCTGCTCGACCACCGTCGTCGGGCGTGCCGCCTCTCGAACGGCGTTCGCCAACGCCTCCAGATCGTCGCTGCTCGGGCCGGTGTCCTCCGGATCGACCGACTGGCGCACCACGTCCCACCCGCGCGGGGCGACGAGCCGACCGGCATGCAGTTCACAGAGGTCGTAGCAGTGCGGCTCGGCGTAGGTGGCCAACGGCCCCACCACCGCGGTGGAGTCGGCGTAGACGTAGGTGAGGGTGGCCACGGCAGGCCGGCTGCACGCAGCTCGGGAACAGCGGCGGCGAGGGCTCACGACACGGCACGGTAGTCGCCCCCGCCCGGGGAGGTGGGGAGCCCCGGCGCGGAACGAATCGTGTCGTGGCGGTGGAGCGCACCGGCAGCCTCGGCAGCTACCGTACGGGTCGTGGCGCTTACCCCCCGACCGCTACGCACCGCCCGGGATCGTCACGGTCGCGGCCTGCGCGGACCCCTCGCGCCTGCGGACGTGCCACTGTCACAGAGTCGTTCCCAGCGCTTCGACGAGGTGGTGCTCGACGCGGTCGAGCACCTCGAAGACCGGTGGAGCGACCAGCTGGCCAGCGTGGTCTTCGCCGTAGAGGACGTGCCGCCGACCGACCTGCCGGATGGGTCGGATCGGGCTGATCGGGCCGCCGCGGAGCTTGCCCACGGACCGGTGCCGCTGGGTCGGGTGATCCCCGCCGAGGGCGCCGACCCGGCGAGGATCGTGATCTATCGGCGGCCGATCGAGGCTCGGGCGCCGGAGCGCGGGACCCTACTGGACCTCGTCCACGACGTGGTGGTCGACCAGGTCGCGGCACTCTTCGGGCTCGATCCGGACGTCGTGGATCCGCCGTACGACGAGGATTGACCCAACCGGCCGGCGGGCGGGTCAGCCGACGAAGCGCTTGAGCCGACGCCGCTCCCGCTCGGACATGCCGCCCCAGATGCCGAAGCGCTCGTCGCGGGCCAGCGCGTACTCCAGGCACTCCGCCCGCACCTCACAGCCGGTGCACACCCGCTTGGCCTCGCGGGTCGAGCCGCCCTTCTCCGGGAAGAAGGCTTCGGGGTCGGTCTGGGCGCACAGGGCCCGCTCCTGCCAGCTCGGCGCCGCGTCCTCGTCCATGTCGGACACCGCGAAGAGCACCTTCAATTCGTCCACGACGCCTCCAGAGTCCGGTGCGCGCCCCGCGCGATCCGTCGGTGCGGCGTGTCCGGACATCCCGCGTGCACGGGAGCCGGGGGAAACGACACGCTTGGAATTACACGCTGGGAACCAGCGCGCGTCAAGCGGTTCTGGTAATGCGGTCGGTACGTGCGGGTTATCCCGGAACGGTCCGCGCGGTGCCAGCTGAGGCCCTGGATGCCACCGGGGCGTACGACGTGGTCCGCTGGCGGGCCGGCCGCCCCGCATCCGCGGCGATGGCGATCAGGTCCGCCGGCGTACGGCTGCTGCCGTGCTCGGAGCCGGCCATCCGGCTGATGGTCTCCTCCATCAGCGTGCCGCCGAGGTCGTTGACCCCACCCCGGAGCATCCGCACGCAGCCGGCCGAACCCAACTTCACCCAGGAGCACTGAAGGTTTGGAATCGCGCTGTGCAGGAGCAGGCGGGCCAGCGCGTGCACCGCCCGGTTCTCCTGCGGCGTCGGACCAGGCCTGGCCAGGCCAGCGAGGTAGAGCGGCGCGTTGTGGTGCACGAACGGCAGGGGCACGAACTCGGTGAACCCGCCGGTCTCCTGCTGGAGCCGGGCCAGCAGCCGCAGGTGCGCGAGCCAGTGCGCCGGGGTGTCGACATGGCCGTACATCATCGTGGCCGTGCTCGGGATGCCGAGCCGGTGGGCGGTGGTGACCACCTCGACCCAGGAGGCCGTCGGCAGCTTCCCCTTGGTCAGCACCCACCGGACGTCGTCGTCGAGGATCTCCGCGGCCGTGCCCGGGATCGAGTCCAGGCCGGCCTCCTTCGCGGCGGTCAGGAACTCTGCGATCGACAGGTTCATCCGGGTGGCGCCGTTGACCACCTCCATCGGGCTGAAGGCGTGCAGGTGGATCTGCGGCGCCCGGCGTTTCACCTCCGCCGCGATCTGCAGGTAGGCATCGCCCGGCAGCTCGGGTGAGATGCCGCCCTGCAGGCAGACCTCGGTGGCCCCGGCCGCGGCCGCCTCGGCCACCCGGTCACCGACCTGCGCCAGGGACAGGGTGTAGGCGTCGGGATCGGTCCGACGCTGGGCGAAGGCGCAGAACCGGCATCCCGTGTAGCAGACGTTCGTGAAGTTGATGTTGCGGTTGACCACGAAGGTCACCACGTCGCCGACGACGTCCCGGCGCAGGTCATCGGCGATCCGGCACAGGGCGTCCAACGCGGCCCCAGTGGCCCCGAACAGCGCCAGCGCGGCGCAGTCGCCAAGACCGGCCGGGTCCGTCGTGGCCTGCCGCAGGGCGGAGCGGATGTCGGCGTCGAGCCGCGCCGGCTCGTGCTCGCGGCGATGCGGGGCACTCGCCACGTCGTCCCGCAGCGCGTCCCAGCTGCCGTAGGCCGCGTCGAAGTCCCCACGGCGATCTTCACGACGACCGTCACGGTCGATCGCCCGATGCAGGTCGATCCGGCCTGCCGAAGCCCAGCCGCCGTCGGGCTCCTGCCAGGGCCGTCCAACCGCGGTCACGTCCCGGGCCAGCCCGGTGACCGAGTCGGCCAGTGCGGCCACGTGCCCGGCGAGCCGCGGGTCGAGCCAGGGTTCGGCCTGGTACGGCGGGTAGATCGTCAACCTCTCGCGCAGCTGGTAACCGGCCTCGGCGCTGCGGCTGGCCAGTTCCTCGATGTGCGGCCACGGCCGTTCCGGATTGACGTGGTCCGGAGTCAGCGGCGAGACCCCGCCCCAGTCGTCGATCCCGGCAGCCAGCAGGGTGGCGTACTCCTCGTCGACCAGATTCGGCGGTGCCTGGATGCGTGCCGTCGGGCCGAGAACGAGCCGAGCCACCGCCACCGTCGCGGCCACCTCCTCCACGCTCGGCTCGGCTGCGGAGCGCATGGGCGTGTCCGGTTTGGCTCGGAAGTTCTGCACGATGATCTCTTGCAGGCCGCTGTACTGCCGGGCGATCCGGCGCAGTGCGAACAACGCCTCGGCCCGTTCGCCCAGCGTCTCGCCGATGCCGAGGAGGATGCCGGTGGTGAAGGGCACGTTGCTGCGGCCGGCGTCGGCCAGCACGCGCAGCCGCACCGCCGGGTCCTTGTCCGGGCTGCCGTAGTGCGCGCCGCCGGGCGTCTCGTACAGCCGGCGGCTCGTGGTCTCGAGCATCATGCCCATCGACGGCGCGACCGGCTTGAGCCGCTGCAGCTCCTCCCAGCTCAGGACGCCCGCATTGAGGTGCGGCAACAGCCCCGTCTCCTCCAGCACACGAACGGCGCAGGCCCGTAGGTAGTCCAGGGTGCTGCCGTATCCGGCCTGATCCAACCAGCGGCGGGCGGCCGGCCAACGCTCCTCGGGCCGATCACCCAAGGTGAACAGCGCCTCCTTGCAGCCCAGCGACTGCCCCTTCCGGGCGATGGCCAGCATCTCCTCGATGCCGAGGTAGGGCGACGGCACGCGGTGCGGGGTCGTGGCGAACGTGCAGTAGTGGCAGCGATCGCGGCACAGCCTGGTGAGTGGCAGGAAGACCTTGCGGGAGTACGTGACCACACCCGGCCTCCCAGCCGCCGCCAAGCCGGCATCGCGGACCCGGCCCGCGGCCGCGGCCAACCGACCAAGATCAGCCCCGCGGGCGGCCAAGAGGACAGTGGCCTCGGTGACGTCGAGGGCCACAGCCTCCTCCGCCCGGTGCAGCGCCCGGCGCAGCGCGCTCGTGGTCGGCGGGGGTGCAGCGGTCGGCGGATTGGGCTGCGGGGTGGTTGGCGCGGTGGCCGGCGCCGTCCTGCGCTGTTGCACCGGACCAACCTACGTGTCTGCGGGCACCCGGCACGGCGCACGCCCTGCCAGGCGCCGCAGCCTTGACGCCGAGGCCACCCCCGTCAGACCATCACAGTTGGTCTTTGATCATTCTCCTCCTTGGAGACGATCATCTAGGCGATCATGTTCTGATGGCTATATCCGTGGGACGTTCCGTCCGCCGCTCCGCGGCCGCCGGCGTGCTCGCCGCGGTCGCCGGGTGTTCGGCCTTGGGGTCGTCCCCCTCGCCCGCGGCGAAGGCCGGCACGGGGTCGACCGGCGCCGCGTTCATAGGGTCGACAGGGGCCGTTTCGTTCACGATCGCGGCGACTGGCGACCTGCTGATCAATATGCCGGTCGCCAGGCAAGCGTTGGCGGACGGCCGGGAGAGCGGGCAGGCCTACGACTTCCGCCGCATGCTGTCGAAGATCAAGCCGATCCTCGGCGCCGCCGACCTGGCCGTCTGCCACGTGGAGACGCCCATGTCCGCCGACGACACCTCCATCAGCGGTTACCCGGTCTTCAACACCCCGCACGAGCTGGCGGACGCGATCAGCTTCGCCGGCTACGAGGGCTGCTCTACGGCCTCCAACCATTCGATCGACCGGGGCCTGGCCGGGGTCGATGCGACACTGGCCGCCCTCGACCGGGTCCACGTCGCGCACGCGGGCACGGCGGGGAGCGCGGCGGAGGGGGTTCGGGCCGAGTTGCACCGGGTGAAGGGGGTGCTGGTAGCCCACTTGTCCTACACCTACGGCACCAACGGCATCCCGACGCCGCCGGGCGCGCCCTGGTCGGTGAACATCACCAGCGTGCGGCGGATCCTCGCCGACGCGCACGCGGCCAAGCAGAGCGGCGCCCAGTTCGTCGTCGTCAGCCTGCATTGGGGGGAGGAGTACCAGACCCAGCCGACCCCCCTGCAGCAGGCGCAGGCCCGGGCGGTGCTGGCCTCGCCCGACGTGGACCTCATCCTCGGGTGCCATGCGCACGTGCTCCAGCCGGTGGAGAAGATCGGCGGCAAGTACGTGATCTACGGCCTGGGCAACCTGCTGTCCAATCAGTCGCCGGCGGTCGGACTTCCGGCGAAGACACAGGACGGGGCCGTGCTCAAGGCCTACGTGAGCCGGCACGGTGACCGGCTGCTCGTCGACCGGGTCACCTACACGCCCACGTACGTCGAGATCGGCCGGTACACGGTGTGGCCGGTGGCGCAGGCGCTGGACGACCCGGCGACGCCGTCCGGGCTGCGGTCGGCCCTGCGCGCCTCCTGGCAGCGAACACAGGCCAACGAGGGTGCGCTGGCCGGACAGCCGCGCGGCGCCCTGCCGGAGATCGTGCCGCGCGCGGCCTGG
>JADGOV010000118.1 GCA_017882785.1 Frankiaceae bacterium | reverse complement strand
GACATTTGGCTACGCCGCTGCGCTGCGGCGATCTTGCTGCTGACCGCCGCCTCCTTCGTCTGGTCGGTCGTGGACACGGACTCCTCGCCGCAGCCGGCATACTTCTCGACCCTGACCCGGGCCTGGGAGCTGGGTGTCGGGGCGCTGCTCGCGCTGGCCGTGGCGGAAGTGAAGGGCATCCCGGTGCGGGTCCGGGCGATCGCCACCTGGGTCGGCCTCGCCGCGATCCTCTGGGCCGGGGTTCGCTACGGAGACTCCACGCCGTTCCCCGGCTACCACGCCGCGCTCCCGGTGCTCGGGTCGGCACTGGTCCTCGGCGGAGGGATCGGGGCCCCGGCCGGTGGTGTCGCCTTCCTGCTCGACCGCAGGCCGATGCGGTTCGTCGGTGACATCTCGTACTCGGTATACCTGTGGCATTGGCCGCTGCTCATCCTGCCGGCGGCCTACCTCGGCCGGCCGCTCGCGGCATACGAGAGCCTGCTGGTCCTGGTGTGCGCGATCGGCCTGGCCTGGCTGAGCTACCGCTGGGTGGAGGGTCCGCTGCGGCAGGGCGGGACGGTGCCGCACAAGAACTCGCGAGCGCTGGCCATGTGGCCGACCGCGACGGCTGCGGTCATGGTCGCTGTGGTGGGCCTGGGGGCGTACGCCGCTCCGTCGACTGCGGCCCCCGCTCCACCTCGCGATGAGGCGCCGGCCCAGCTCATGGCGAGCGTCAAGCAGGCGGCCGCCTCGGCCAGGGCAGGCGCGGGTCTCCCCGACGCGCTGACCCCGACCCTGACCGACCTGTTCGGCGATATCACCGAGCCCGCGCCCGGCTGCTCGGCGTCGACCGCGGCCCAGTGCTTCCTCGGCGACGCAACGTCGACGCATACCATCGCGGCCTGGGGTGACTCGCACGTCGGGATGTGGATGCGACCACTCGCCGAGCTCGCCGCGGTCAAGCACTACCGGATCATCCTGTTCGGCAAGGCCAGCTGCATCCCGGTCGACCAACAGCTCTTCTACAAGGGCAAGGCTTACCCCCAGTGCGACCAGTTCCGCAGCTGGGCCCTCGGCCAGATCCGAGCGCTGAAGCCCGAGCGGATCATCATCTCCGGCTACGTCGCACAGGACTTTATGGATACCAGCACCGGAAAACGTATCCCCTCCATGACCGGTGACACAGTCAGTTCCAAGGGGTCCACGCTGTTCCGTCAGGCGGCCGAGCGCACCCTGAAGCAGCTGGTCGCCATCGCCCCAGACGTCTCGGTGATCAGCGACGTCACTGTGCTGAAGGAGAGCGCATCCACCTGTCTCGGCTCACGGACCGCGACTCGGGCGACCTGCTCGGTCCCACTCAATATCGTCGTGACCGACCGGAACGCGTCCTGGCGGGCCGCCGCCGCCGCGGTGGGCGCGCACTACGTCGATGTCATCCCCTATCTGTGCGACGGCCAGATCTGCCCGATCGTCGTGGGTTCGACGATCGTCTACCGCGACCAGACCCACGTGACCGAGACGTACGCGCGCGCGCTCAAGCCGATCTTGGCCCGTCAGCTCCGCCTGTCCTGACCCGCAGGCTCTTCTCCGGATCCGAGGTTCACGCTGGCGCCGACAGCACAACAGCCAGGACGGCCTTCCGCTCAGGTCGGAACCGGAACCAGGTCATCCTCGGGTGCGGTGGCCGGCGCGTTCCCAGCCGGGGCCCTGGGCTCGGTTGCCGAGCTTGTCGTCCTTGCTCCGGTAGACGACGTATGGCCGCCACAGGTACCCGATGGGCGCGCTGAATGCGTGTACGAGCCGGGTGAAGGGCCAGAGGGCAAACAGCAGGAACGGCGCGAGCGCGTGCAGCTGGAACCCGATCGGCGCCTGGGCCATGAGGTCGGGATGCAGGTCGAGGCGGAAGATGCCGCGGAACCAGATGGAAACGCCTGTTCGGTAGTCGTAGTGACCGAACATGTTCGCCACGACAGTGGCGACCATACCGAGGATGAACACGGCCCCGAGAAGGATGTACGTCAGCTTGTCCATGCGGGGTCGTTGCGCTGAAAACCGACCTGACGGTGCGTCTGCGATAGATCAGGATGAGCAGGCCGGCGACTGTGGCCAATCCGGCGACGCCGCCCGAAACGACGGCGACGAAGTGGTATGGGTGCGGCCGCCAGATCACCGCCGAGGACCGCCGGGCGCAGGTGTTGACGACGCTGGCCCCGCAGCTGCCGGCCGAGCAGCGGCAACAGGTGTGGGCCGATGCGGGCCGATGCGCTAAACGTGCGCAGCGGCACCCTGGCCTCGCGCGCGGCCACCGCCAACAGCACGCCGTCCTCGACGGACGGGCGCAGGACCGCCCACCGGCGCATCGCCGTCTCGCGCTGCTCGTCGTTGAGCGCGGCGAGCTGCCGCGGCGTCGGCACCGGCCCGGTCACCGGCTCCCCGGTTCGGTGCTCGCGGCGGTAACCGCGTCGACGGGGCGGGGCGGGAGATGGCGGTAGAGGCTGGAACGGGTGATGCCGGTCTTGGCGACCATCTCGGCGATGGTGTCCCCGGCCTCGCGCAGGTGCGCGGCGTAGGCCAGCTTGTTCGGATCAACCACCGACGGACGCCCGATCCGGCGGCCCTTCGCGGTGGCCACCGCGCGGGCGTGCGCGGCCCGTTCCAGGGTGTAGGTGCGCTCCATCTGCCCGAACAACGCCAGCAGCACGACCGCCAGCTGCGCTATCGGGTCTGACATGTGAGATGCCGCGAGCTGCGGCAAGGATGCGGTCCGCTGTAGGACATCCACAACAACGCTCGGGAGGGAGGGGAAACCCCTATGGACGGTTCCGTGCACAAGTGGGACAGTTGGCTGTACAGCAGCCTTGGCCACAGTGGGCGGCCTGCTGAGCGAGCCGCGAAGGGCGAGGTCGGAGGGGTTCACAACCGTCGCACGGAGCTGTACATCCGGGCGCGATGGACATACTCGGTCTCGTGATCGTATTGGATGAGTCTGGCCGTGGGGACCGATATCGGGACTGCTGTCGTCGCACTAGCTGGAGCGATCATCGGCGGCCTCCTGACAAGCGGCACCGCCGCCTGGACAGAATGGCGTCGGGCACGCGAAGCGCGGGAGTTCCGCAACCACGCTGAGCGCGGGCGTACTGCCACGGACTACGTCGTAGCATTCGACCAGTACCGGCGCGCGATTCGGGACGACAAGCCCAGGGACGAGGCCGACGCTCTGGCACGAACGCTTGCGGACACCGCCAAGAGGATGCGCCTGTACTTCGATGCAGCCGTATGTGATGGCACGGAGCGAGCTGCCGTTGGCCTGCAGGACATGCGGGAAACGCCCAAGGCGCAGCGCGATCGCGCAGAAGAGGACGCGAAAAATCTGCGCGATCGATTAATGGAGAAGATGCGGCCCCAGCTGGGCGAGCCGCCTCTTCGGCGAAGATCACCCCGCATGCCCTGAGGCACACCTTCGTCTAGAGGCGCGTGGGCACCGAACCCGACGTCGACGACCACCAACGCGTCAGCGTCCTCCTGCCCGGATGCGGCGCGGCGTGCACCACCACCGGTAGTGTCCGGCAGTCCGACCCATCGCGCGCAGCAGCCCGCCCCGGGGAGGCGCCCAGAGTGCCTTGCGTCGCGGTCGCAAAGAGTGGAGCCCGTGATCCCGGGCAGTACCGTGACAACGTCGCTGATCATTCCGGCTCCGGCTGAAACGACGTTGCCGGGTTGTCGGACATGTAGTTGACGGTGGGATCTTCGTCTGGGGTTTGCCGTGTCGTCGCTGGAGATCCCGAGAATCGGGATGAGGGGCACGACCCGGGGGTGCCGGTCGGCGATCCCGGCGAAGCCAGCGCCCGCCCTACCGCCCCGGATGCAGGCCGTCGCCGACAAGTGGCTGGCGGCCCGGCGGCCGTGGTGCACCTCCCACAGGCCGCGCTTCGCCCCGACACTCGAGGGCCGGGACCATGGACGCCCTGCAGCACGCGGCAGACGACGGCAACCTGCACCTGTGGGAGGTCACGCTGGGCTAGTCGGCCAGCCCACGATGCCGGCAGCGTCCGGCTTCGCGGAGTTCTTGCTCGACGCCGATCCTTACCCGCTCACCCACCATTTTCGGATTAGCGTTAGCGGCAACCGTCAGGGGCAGAGGACCATCGCGATGCATACCATGATCCGCCGACGGCGCACCGGCCGCTTGCCGCAGGTTGGAAACAGCCCGTGACACCCGTCGGGGGACGACAAGGACTGATCGTCGGTGCGGTAGCGCGCATCGCCGGGCCCTTTTCCCTTCCACTGGCGGCGGCGGCAGCGCGCACGGTCCCCTATTGCAGCCCGCCTCCGGCGGCGCCACGCGTCCTGCGTTCATCGCTGGGGGTGCTCGAGTCGGCCATCGTCGACAACCGTGGACGGCTGTTCGTCACCAGCCAAACCTGGGACGGACCCACTCGTGGCGCGGTGCTGCGCCTGGATCGGCCGGATGCTGAGCCGGTCGCGATCGCAGAGGGCATCGCCAGCCCCGGCGGGCTGGCGTTCGACGACCACGGCGGGCTGATCGTCGGCTATGGCAACAGCCTGCCCGGCGGCCTGGTGGGCAACGTCGTCGGACGCGCCGGCCTGCTGCGGATCCACCCGGATACCACCGAGAGGGAGGTCTACGCCACCGGCCTGTCGATGGCGAACGGTGTCGCGCGGGCCGCGGACGGCACGATCTTCGCCTCCGACGACGTCGGCACGCACATCGACCGGGTCGACCCGCACGGCACCGTCCACCGGCGCTGGGCGAAGGTGCCGTCAGCGAACGGCCTCGCGATCGACCCGACCGGCCGCTACCTGTACGCGGCCCAGACCTTCGTGCCGGCCGCGATCAGGCGTGTCGACATCGCCAACCCGGCGCATGTCACGACCTACGCGCAGCCCGGGCCCTCCGGCCGCGCCGCGTGCCTCGACGGCCTGGCCATCGACGCCGCCGGCCGCCTCTACGTGGCAGCCAACGGCGTCGGCCAAATTTGGCGGGTGGACACCGACGGAACGATCTGCGCGATCGCGCGCGGGCTTCGGTTCCCCAGCGCAGTCGCCCTCGGCCGTGGCCCCGACGGCTTCAGCGACGGCAACCTGTACGTGGTCACGTTCAGCGGCGACATCGTCGCTGTCGCCGCCGCGGCGCGGGCCGCGACCGAGACCGGCGCCGTCGACCGCATCGGTAGCGACACGACCGACGGTGGAACCCGGACCGCGATCGCCGCGCCGGAACCCAGCACGAGCGAGATCCGGGCCTGGGCCCGCGCGAACGGCATCCCGATCTCGGACCGCGGCCGCCTCAAGCCCGAGGTCCGGCAAGCCTGGCGCACCGCCCACGCGCCCGGGTCCCCGCCGCGGTGAGCCCGTCGAAGGTCGTGCCGTAAGCGGATCATCTGTGGGAACACCACAGGAGGCCCGCGCTCGTGTCGGTCGTGTACGCCCGGTTGGACCATTCGTCACTTTGAGCGATCGGGTCAGGAAGCGCGACGTCCGCGCTCCGACGCAGCTGGCGTATCACGCCAACCTCGGGCGGTGGAGTCCGCCGCAGGCCGCATGTGGCGGTCAGACGGCCGGGGACCGCATCCCGCAAGCGCCCGCATCATCGCGCACGGCCTGCCTGGCCAGGAGCGGCCGTAGCTCCGCCGTCTGGATGTCGGGGTAGCGGTCGAGGATTGTCTCGATCTCCAGCCGGTCGGCCGGCGTCGTGTAGGCGGCGCGCTCGCGTTCGAGCTTCCTCCGACGGATCCGCTCGCCATGCCGAACCACGCGGATGGCCCGCCAGACCAGAGACTTCTCCGCCACGTTCCTGGCGTCCTCCGCGACGTGATTGCGCCGACCCGAGAGCCGGTCGGCTCGTCTCAAGGCTACTGGGGAATCGGTCGGGCGGCGGCCGCGGAGCACTTCGCCGATGGGCGATACATCACTGGCGTGGTCCGCGTCAATTGGGCAGGAGGTCGATGAGGAACGGCGTGAGGTCCGACTCGGTATTGGGGTTCCAGCTCAGTTTCACGGCCGAGTCGCGGGGTTGGAATGTGAGACCCGTCGGGGTGGCGGGCGGTATCGTGCCCGGCGGCGTGGCGGTGGTGGCCGGTTTCGAGGCGGCGGTGGCGTAGTTCGGCACCGTGTCGTGGGCGAACAGCGCGTAGGAGTACTGCGTGCCCGCAGCCAGGCCGATGTCGGTGAACGACGTTGCCGATGGGCTCGTGTCCGTGACCAGCGTGCCCGTAGTCGGCGACGCGGGCCCCTTCGGCCCGTCGGCCCGGCGGATCATCACGCCGGCGAAGTCGGCGGCGGTCGGGTTCGTCCACGACAACGCCACACCGCTCGTCGTCGCGGTCACCGCCACCCCGCTCACCGGACCCGGCGGCGTCGTAGTGATGCCGGTCAGCCCGGAGACCCCCACCGGGGTGCTGGAGTCGGTGGTGGTGCCGTTCCCCAGCTGGCCGTGGTTGTTGACGCCCCAGGCCCAAACGGGCGGCGAGGCCGTCGCGATCATCCGCGACCTCTTCGGACACATGTTCTCCCGGCCTCCAGAGCCGGTAGGGGGGCGTTGGTCGATCAGCTCCGCACGCACCAGACGGGTCGGTGAGGGGAGCAGCGATCCGGTCCGGTTTCTCTCCGACGCGAGCCGGCGCGGCTGCCGGACTGACCCATCGCCCTCACCGGCAGCCGCGAACTCGACATCGTCGCGCTTAGCCAGGACCCCCTCACTACTTGCCCTCCGGTTCTGGCGGGGACCGGAGGGGCCGTTTTGGTGCACGCGGGGGAGTGCACCCGTGATGACGGTAGGCCGGCCTGGGCCGCGCGGCGGTCGAGACCGCACTATGCGGCGGACAGCTGGAGGGGCTGCTCCGGTGGCTCGTTGCGGGGCCCGCGTCGTCGGGTGAGGCATGGCGGTAAGGGTGTGGGACGAGGCGGCTCGGGCGGCGGTCGGCACACATGGTCAGGCCGACGGGTGAGCGCTGGCGGTGAGGTGGCCGGTGAACCAGTCACGGGCCAGCTCGGCGGCTGCGGCG
>JADGOV010000013.1 GCA_017882785.1 Frankiaceae bacterium | reverse complement strand
CGGCTGCCGCGGCACGCGATCGGCCTGTCGCCGGCGGCGAGGGCCGTCCACGTTGCGTCCCGTTCCACGATCGTCGAGCTGTCCCGCGTCGTCGCCGGGTACCCGGTGACCGGACGCGACCACGACGAACACCCGGCGTCGGTCGGGATCTCCGCCAAGGCCTCTTGAAACTTGAGCCACTCCGGCGCGTGCTGGGAAGGTTCTCCGTTCGGCGACGATTGGTCGGGACGTCTTCGGCCTTACCGTGGGGCGCGGTTCCGCATCGGGGACGGCGTGACCGACGCTCCAGCGCTGGCTGCCGCCGATGCCGGGCTCGCGATCAGCGCCGGCACCGACATCGCGATCGAGGACCGTTCCGACTTCGGCAACGCTAGGTACCGACGGATCGAGCCGATACCGGTGGAGAGCCCAACACGTCCCGTACCCGCCCCGGACGCCGACCGCCCACGCTGAGCTCGTCGTGTTCGCGGCAGACGAGCACGGGCGCCGGCCCGGACAACCCCTCTGTCCGGAGCACGCTGGGTTCTGCCAGTGTCTCGACGGGGCGCGGTGTTTCATGGCATCTCGCAAGCCGATCACAGAGGGGGCGATCACGCAGGCATGAGCAGCGCCTCTCCCGGACGGCCGGGCTCCCGGGGCACCGACCTTCCCGGTGCCGCCGACGGTGCGGAGCGCTCAGCCGCGGTGCGTCGGTGGCGGCGTCGGCTCGCCGACGAACACGCCGAAGCCGCCATCTATCGCGGCCTTGCCGGTCGGCGCGCGGGGGAGGAGCGCGAGATTCTCCTCGGGATCGCCGAGGCGGAGGAGCGTCACGTGGCGCACTGGGAGAGACTCCTCGGCGACGACGTCGGGCGTCCCGGCCGTGGATCCCTGCGCCCCCGGCTGCTCGCCGTGCTCGCCCGGCACTTCGGCTGGGTGTTCGTGCTCGCACTCGCCCAGCGCTCGGAGAGCCGCTCGCCTTATGAGGCCGATGCCGACGCCACCCGGGCGATGGCCGCCGACGAACGAATCCACGAGGAGGTCGTCAGGGGGCTGGCCGCGGCCGGGCGGTCCCGGGTCTCCGGCACCTTCCGGGCCGCCGTCTTCGGCGCCAACGACGGACTAGTCAGCAACCTCGCTCTCGTGCTCGGCGTCAGCGCCGGGGGGGCAACCACCCGGATCGTGCTGTTGACCGGGCTGGCCGGCCTGCTTGCCGGCGCGTTGTCGATGGGCGCCGGCGAGTACATCTCCGTCCGTTCACAGCGCGAGTTGCTCGCCGCGTCCCACCCCGGCCCGAGTACGGTGCCCGCGCTCCCCTACCTCGACGTCAATGCCAACGAACTCGCGTTGGTCTACCGCGCCCGCGGCATGCCGGCGGAGGAGGCGCAACGTCGGGCCGACGCCCTCCTGCGGAGTTCACCGGCGGAGAATCCGCTCGATGACATGACGGAGTCCCTCGAGATCGTGGGCACCGGACTGGGAGCGGCGCTGTCCAGCTGCACCTTCTTCGCCTGCGGTGCCGCGGTGCCGGTGCTGCCCTTCCTCCTCGGCCTGCAGGGGCGGGCTGCCCTGGTGCTGGCGACGGGGTTGGTCGGGCTCGCGCTGATGCTCACCGGTGCCGTTGTGGGCGTCCTGTCCGGCGGGCCTCCACTGCTTAGGGCCGCACGTCAACTCGGCGTCGGTACGTGTGCGGCCGCCATCACCTACGTCCTGGGCCTGATCTTCGGGGCTACCCTCGGCTGACCAAGAGAAGTCGCTCGTTGTGCCTATTCCGTGCGGGTGAACCGCGACACCGCCCGACTCAGCAGGGCCAGGCTGACAACGACGACCTGCCCGACCTGCAACAACACCGGGACCGGCCAGCCTCCCCGGTAGATCCCCGGGTCGAGCTTGACTCGGCTGACCGCGTTGAGCAGGAGATGGTCGAACCCGACTGCGGAGCGGACAGCAGCATCGTTGGTGTGATGACCAACTGGACCAGCGGCATCGCGGACTGCACCTGCTCGACCGCGCGGATAGCACCAGCGCCAACGATGTGATCATGAAGGCCATGAGGGATCACCAGGCTCTGCAGCGTGGCCACCGTGGCACCGCCGAGTGCCTTGCCCGTGAGGATCGCCGCGCAATGCTCATCGAGGGCATGCGGCTGCGGGCCGGATCGGGCGTGACCCGGCTTCGGTCACAGTTCGAGGCGTGCGGACTTCGGCACATTCCCGACGGGGCTCCACCCGCCTAGCGTCCCCGATGGCGCGAGGTGGGGGATACCTGTGACCGGCCTGCACGCCCAGCAGCGCCGCGAGGAGGCAGGCGATGCCGCCGAGGACCAGGCCGGCCCGGCCCCCGCCAGACTCGCTGACCCACCCGGCGATGGGTCCACCAATTGGCGTCGAGCCCATGAACGCGACTGCCCACAGGGCCATCACGCGCCCACGCATCGTCGGCAGCGCGGTGAGTTGGAGGGTGCTGTTGCCCACCGCCAGGAAGGACACGCTCGCCGCACCGACGAATGTCAACGCCACCAGCTCGACAGGGAGACTCGGCGCTGCGGCGGCCGCCAGGATCAGCAGGCCGAACGCTGCGGCGCCGACAGTCAGCGGTCGCAGCCCGGTCCGGCGCCGGCTCGCAGTTATCAGGCCGCCAACGACCGCGCCAACGCCCATGGCCGACGTCATGAAGCCGTAGGTCGAGGCGTCGCCGTGGAACGCGTCACGCGCAACCACCGGCAATACGACCTGGAACTCGTAGGCCAGCGTGCCGATGAGGGCCATCATCAGCAGCGGTGCGCCAAGCGCGGGCGTGCGGCGGACGTAGCGCAGCCCCTCACGAAGCTGCCCCTTCCGGCGCACCGCCGGCGGTGTCGGGGACAGAGCCGCGGTGTCCATGCTGAGTAGGGAGTACACCACGGCGGCGAAGCTGACGGCGTTGACCAGGAAACAGACCCCGACGCCGACGGTGGCGATGAGGATGCCGGCGACGGCGGGCCCGACCGCCCGGGCCGCGTTCACCAGCACGGAGTTCAGCGTGACCGCATTGCGGAGGTCACGTTGGCCGACCATCTCCAGGACGAACGCCTGGCGGGCCGGGTTCTCGAAGGCGTTGTTCAGTCCGAGCAGCAGCGCGAGCAGGTAAACCTGCCACAGGCGTAACGCACCGGTGACAGTCAACAACCCAAGCGCGAGGGCCAGCAGACCCATCATCGACTGCAGAGCCATCATCAGCCGGCGCTTGTCCACCCGGTCGGCGACCACTCCGCCGTACGGTCCGAGCAGGAGCACCGGCAGCATCTGCAGGCCCACGACGAATCCCAGGGCCGTGCTGGAGCCGGTGAGCTGGAGAACGAGCCAGGACTGCGCCACAGACTGCATCCAGGTCCCCACGAGTGAGGTCGCCTGGCCGGCGAAATAGCGCCGATAGTTCGGGATCGCCAGCGCGGCGAACGTCTGCCGACCCAGTGCGACCGCCCGCCTCACCGGAGTTGCTGCTCGGTCGCCGGGATCGGGACAGAGCTGGCCGGCGGGTACACCACCGCGAGCGCCTCAAGAGCTGGGATGACCGCCAGCAGGGACGCCACGTGATCGGGGTCAAGCGCCTCCAGCCGAGCCAACAGTGCGCTGTCCCGCTCCGCGCGGATGCGCTGGGCCAACGCTGTGCCGCCTGGGGTGACCCGCACCTGCACCACGCGGCGGTCGACCGGGTCCGCCGTGCGGGCGACCAGCCCGAGCTCGTCCAGGCGACCGACGATCCGGGAGAGCATGGTGGGGTTGACCCCCTCACGTGCAGCCAGGTCCGCCAGCCGCATCGAGCCAGCGCGGCTCACGGTCCCCAGAATCGACAACTGCGTGGGGGTCAGCCCACTGCCCGCCGCGATGCGACGCAGCGAACGGGACACTCGGGCAAGCGCGGTCCGCAGCCGAGCCACGGTGTCCGCCGTCGCGACCGGCACCGCGACCGGCACGATCCCGCGCTGAGTCCCGGACATGGCGCTCGCCCGTCCCATCCGAAGGTAGTTGCCTACCGGCAAGCATACTTCGGTTTCGGGGAGAGTGAGGCGCGCAAGACTCAGCCGCGGAGAGTGAGCAGCACAGGGCCGGGACGTCGACCGGATAGAGCTGCGGCACACCATGCCCCGGCCGGGCCGGCCGGGCAGCCGCCGCAGCCGCCGATCGGGCAGCCGGCCAACGGTTGCGCGGCGAGTCGGCCGGAGCGGATCAGGTACTCCAGCGCGGCATCGACAACATCGCGGGTCAGGCCGCAACCGGCTGCGATCTCATCGACAGTCCCAGCGCCGGAACGGAACGCCGCCAGCACCGCCTGCAGCGGCCCGCTGGCACCGGGCGCGGCGGGGGTAGCGGGGGGAGGGGCAGCCTGACGCGACCTCATCCGAGGAGCCGTCCAACCTGAAAGACAACAACCGCTAGCGACCAGGCGAGACTCAGCTGCAAGCCCACCCCGAACGCCGTCCACCGAGCCCCGATCTCCCGTTTCTGTGTGGCCAAGGTAGCCACGCACGGGGTATAGGCCAGAATGAAGATCAGGAAGGCCCACGCCGCGGCCGTAGTGTGCCCCCCGGAGGACCGTTCGAAGTCGGCCTTGACCGAGGCACCGAGGGCGCCGGGGGAATGCACGTCCTTCGGTTCCGCCGCCGCGTAGGTCTGTGACCAGGACGATACGACCGCCTCTTTCGCCACGAAACCGACGATCAGCGCGCTGGCCGCCTGCCAGTCACCGAAGCCGGCCGGGGCAAAAGCCGGCGCGACGGTGCGGGCCGTGCCTGCGTAGAGGCTGCGCTGCACGGGTACATCCCCGAAGCTGCCGGCGCCCGACGTCGGGATCATCTGCAGGAGCCACACCACGGCCACCGCCGCGACGATGATGCCGCCGGCCGTACGGAGGAAGCCACGAAGCCGCAACCACATCACCGCGCCCGCCAGCCGGGCAGTCGGCAACTGGTAGGGCGGCAGGTCGATGACCAGCGGCTCGCTGCCCATCGTCCGCCACAGGGTGGCCCGCAGCGCGTACCCGACCGCGATGACCAGCAGGATGGACAGCAGGTACATGGTGAAGACGACATTGCCGGCGTCCCCGGGAAAGAAGATGGCCGCCACCAGCAGATACACCGTCAGCCGGGCCGTGCACGAGGTAAACGGCACCAACAGCGTGGTCATCAGCCGGTGGCGGGCATCAGGCAGCACGCGGGTGGCCGTGACCGCCGGCACGTTGCAGCCGAAGCCGACCACCAGCGGCAGGAACGCCCGGCCGGGCAGACCGATGGTACGCATCAGCCGGTCGGTGACGACCGCCGCCCGCGCCATGTAGCCGGAGTCCTCCAGCACGGCCAACAGCAGGAACATCAGCGCCATCAGCGGCACGAAGGTGAGCAGCATGCCAACGCCGGCAATGATTCCGTTGAGGACGAAACCACCGATCCAGCTGTGGCCAAGGCCCACCGCGCCGAGCAGCGACCGGGCTCCGCGGGACACAGGTCCGGTGAACAGGGAGTCCAAGGCGCGCTGGAGTGGAGCGGCCACTGTCGTCGTCACCTGGAACACCGCCCACATCGCGGCCAGGAAGATCAGTGGGCCCCGCACTGGCGCGGTCAGGACCGCGTCGACCCGATCTGAGGCGGTCCGCCGCGACGTCGCAGGGCGGGAAGAGGCCCGGGTGACGGCCTCATTGACCCAAGCGAAGCGCTCGTCAGCGACCGCGAGTTCGTCACCGGTCTGTGCTTCCCCCGCCGCTGGATGCCGGCCGCGGACGGCGGGCCGCCGAGCGTCCAGCGCGCTCGACACCACCGCGGCGAGGGCGTCGAGGCCGGCACGGCGCCGCGGGTCCAACGCGACGACCGGCACGCCCACCTCGCGGGACAGCGCGTCGATGTCCACCGCCACGCCGCGGCTGGTGGCGACGTCGTTCATGGTCAGCCCGACCACGATCCGCAGGTCGAACTCTCGCAACTGGGCAACCAGATACAGGCTGCGGGTCAGCCGAGACGCATCCACGACGACGAGGACGAGATCCGGCCGCTCCTGCGCTGGAACGTCCACCAACAGAGTCCGGGTGACCACCTCATCAGGCGACAGCGGATCGAGACTGCCCGCTCCCGGCAGATCGAGCAGCGTCACCTCACCCGGTGCGCCCTCCCCAGACAGCCGCCACCTGCCCCGCCCCACCTCGACAGTGGTGCCCGGCCAGTTGCCCACCTCGCGCCGAGCGCCGGTCAGGGCGTTGAACAACGTTGACTTGCCGACGTTGGCTGCACCGACCAGCGCGACCACTGCCGCGCCGTTCGCCACCAGCTCACCGTGAGCGGCACAGTGGCAGGACTGGACGGCTACCCGGGTGAGGATGCTCACGCGGCGCAACCAGCGCGGGCGGCCGACCTGCGCAGCCGACGCCCGACCTGCCTTCGGCACGGCGCCACGGCCTCCAGTGGGCCCAGCGGCAGCCGTCGCAGCGTCTCCGCGTCGACGGCGATGCGCGCGTCCTCCACTGCGATCACCCGGCCACCCCCGGCCGTACGCAGCAGCACGGTCACGCGGCAGCCGGCCCGCAATCCCAGCTCCGCAACCCGCCGCGCCCGCCCGGCGGGCAGCAGTGGCGCGGCCAACATGACGGTCCCCCCGCGAGGGACATCGGCGAGGGTCTCAGGGCGCGGTCTCATGCCGCCAGCATTACTAAGGCCAGGCTTACCTGATAGGGCACAAGGGCCCGATATGTCAGGTTGGATGTTTGCGGTGGCGGCGCGCAGTGCCGGGCATTGCATCGCAGTGCCGCTCACTGCATTGCCGTCCCGAAACGATTGCGCCCCGCAGCGTGTAGTCTTGCCCGCAATTGACCGTTCAGCACGAATACTGCAGTCGTTGGTAATACCGCAGTCGTTGGTTGGAGCCTTGCTCCGGTTCCCCCGCTCTCCGGTCGCGCGTGCACGTTCCCAGCACTCGATGAAACTGCTGACCTGCTCCCCGCTGGTAGTGCGAACCAGATGGCGTCGGAGTGGGTCGGCGGAGTGGGTCGGCGGAGTGGGTCAAGGCAACCGTTACGCGGAATCCGGACGGTGTCCGGGAAGGAGCCTCGTGGCGATCACCAGCGGGCATCGAGCCGCGGGACGAACCGAACGACGTCCCGGCACCGGCCGGCACGCCGGTCCTGTCGGCGAACGGCCACACCGCAGCTACCTGCATGAGGCGGTGCTGTATCGGGGCGACCCGGAGTTCATCGCGCGCTCCGTTCCGTTCCTCCGGGACGGGGTCGCCCTCGACCAGCCGGGAATGGTGGCCGTCGCCGAGCCTCGACTGAGCATGGTGCGTGATGCGCTGGGGGCTGAGACCCACGGTCTGCACTTCGTCGATATGGCCGAACTTGGCAGCAACCCGGCCCGGATCATCCCCGCGTGGCGACGGTTCGTGGCCGAGCACGGCAGACCCGAACGCCCTCGGCGTGGACTGGGCGAACCCCTGTGGCCCGGTCGAAGACCCAGCGAGGTGGTCGAATGCCAACTCCACGAGGCGCTGCTCAACGTCGCCATCGACCCGGACACCCCGCTATGGCTGCGCTGCCCGTACGACGTCGACGGTCTTGACCCGGCGCTCGTGACGGCCGCGCTGGACAGTCACCCCGCCTACGTCGACACCGCCGGCTACCGTGGCAGCACAACCTACGGGGGTGCTTACCACGTCGAGGAACTCTTCGCCGCTGATCTCCCCTCCCCGGGAAGCCCATCCGAGCACCTCGCTTTTGTCGGGGACGGCCTGTGCGCGGCGCGGCAACTGGTCACGCGACAGGCCGAGGACGCGGGCCTGACCCGGGACCGCGTTCTCGATCTCACGCTGGCGATCAGCGAGGTCGTCACCAACAGCCTCCAACACGGCGGTGGTCGCGGCTCGCTGCGGATATGGCGGGAAGCGGACGCGTTGATCTGCGAGATCGCCGACTCCGGGCACATGGATGATCCGCTGGTCGGTCGCACGATGCCGACGCTCACCCAGGAGCGGCGGCGCGGGCTGTGGCTGGTCAACCAGCTCTGCGATCTCGTCCAGGTCCGCTCAAACCCCCGAGGCACGATGGTCCGCATCCTCAGCTGGCTCCCCACCGCCTGAACCTGGAGGACTTCGTGACGAGCCGGTCTGACCAGCCCGCCGATACGACCATGATGGGTGTCGTCCACGACGCCTTGCGCCGCGACCTCGCCCGCCTGCATGTCGCGCTGTCCACCTCACCTCCGCCGGACGACGCCCGCCGGCGGGCACTGGCCGAGCACACCGACTGGATGCTGGACTTCCTCCACCACCATCACGCGGGTGAGGACATCGGCCTGTGGCCGCTGGTGCGAGGGCGCAACCCCTCTGCCGGTCCGATCCTGGACCGGATGGAAGTCGACCACACGCGCGTTGTTCCCGCGATCGATCAGATGCGGGCGGCTACCCGGTGCTACCGCGACGACGGGAGTGGCCTGACCGACGCGCTCTCCGCGCTCTCCGCGCTCGAGGAGCCACTGCTGCCGCACCTGCGAGCTGAGGAGGACGAGGCGATGCCCGTGGTCTCGGCCAGCATCACCGACGCCGAATGGCGGGCGTGGGACCAGAAGTTCAACGTCCGCGGCAAATCCATCAGCAGACTGGCGGCCGAAGGCCACTGGCTGATGGACGGGCTCGATCCCGACCGCTACGAAACCCTCGTCCACCTCGTCCCTGCGCCTGTCCGGGTCCTCATCGTCAGGGGATACGCCCGGCGCTACCGCACCGCCAGCGCGCGGCGGTGGGGATCGGCGGTCGATGTCGCCCCGCTGAAGCGGACCCCGGCTCGAGCCGAGGAGTGACCGGGCCGATGCGGGAATGGGACGCCTCGACCTACGACCGGGTATCCGACCCGCAGACCCGGTGGGGAGCGCTGGTCCTCGACCGGTTGGTCCTCTCCGGTGCGGAAACCGTGCTCGACGCCGGCTGCGGCAGCGGCCGGGTGACCGAACAACTGGTGGCCCGGCTGCCGCGCGGCCGCGTGGTCGCCCTCGACGCCTCGCAAGCCATGGTGGCGCAGGCGCGTGAGCGGCTCGCCGCCCTGCAGGGCCAGGTCCGCTTCGTCGTCGCGGACCTGCTCGAACTGCGTCCGGCGCTGCTTGGCACGGCCGCGCCCGTCGACGCGGTGTTCTCCACGGCGACCTTCCATTGGGTGACCGACCACGACCTCCTGTTCGCCAACGTGGCGGGAGTCCTCCGCCCGGGTGGGCAGCTCGTCGTGCAGTGCGGGGGCGAGGGCAACATCGCCAACCTGCAGACGGCGGTTCGCGCTCTGGGGGTCGAGTTAGCTGGCAGCTGGGAGTTCGCCTCCGTCGAGGACACCCGCCGCCGGCTGTCCGCGGCGGGCTTCGAGGATGCGCAGGTATGGAGTCACGATGAGCCCACGCGGTTTCCCCCGGGCGAGCCGTTCCTCGACTTCCTCGCCACGGTCTGCCTCCGCGAACACCTGCCAACCCTGCCGCCGGCCGAGCACGGGCCGTTCCTCTCCGCGGTTGCGGCGGCCATGGCCGAGCCGGTGCTCGACTACGTACGGCTCAACATCGTCGCCCGACGAAGCGGACCCCGGTGAGCCGGCGGGCGGAGTATCGCCACGCACTCCGGACCCTCCAGCGCTCCGCGTGGGCCCCGTTCCTCACCGAGCACTCGGGGTTGCCTGGGCCGCGCGGCAACCTGGAGTTGATGGAGGCTGTGGCCGACGTCGGGGACGCAGCGCTGTTCGACTCCCTGGTTGCCTCCGACGAGGAGTACCTGACAGCCTGCGGTGTCATCGGCTGGGGTCAGCTGATGGCCACTGGAGCGGGCGGCGACCTGGCATCCCGGCTGCGGCTCGGCGCGACAGAGGACCGGTGGCGCGTTCGGGAGGCGGTCGCCATGGCTCTCCAGCGCCTCGGGGATGCGGACCCGAATCAGTGCCGAGCGCTGGCCGATGACTGGGCCGGCGACCCGGACCCCTTGGTGCAGCGGGCCGCGGTCGCGGGCATCTGCGAACCACGCCTGCTACGGACGCCGGAGGGCGCGGCGCATGCCCTCGCGTTGTGTGGGGCGGTCACCGCCTCCCTGGCCGCTCGGCCGGCCCAGCAGCGACGGCAGCCCGGCGTGCGGACGCTGCGCCAGGCCCTCGGCTACTGCTGGAGCGTGGCCGTTGCCGCCGACCCGGTGGCCGGCCTGCCCGTGTTCGCGGCGCTCGCGGCGCAGGACGACGTCGACGTGCAGTGGATCGTCCGGGAAAACCGCAAGAAGTCTCGGCTCACTCGACTCCTCCCGCAGGAAGGATCGAAACAGGGTGGAGATCCAACATCTCATGCGTGAGCGACAGCTCCTTGATCGTGCGACTGAGGATATCGAGCACCAGGGCGCTCTTCTCGCTCGTCCAGTCAGCCACTGCGCCCGCGCTACCAGTTCGTCATCGACGGCCAGAGTCGTCCGCATCCCTCGTCCCCAACACCCAAACGACGGTGTGGCCCGTACCATGCCACGAAGCGTGCCGCCGAGGCACCCAGATGGAGGTGTCGATGATCGACCACGTCGGGATCCGCGTCAGCGACCTGACCGCCAGTACCGCCTTCTACCGTCAGGCGCTGGCTCCGCTGGGTTACACGGTCCTCATGGAGTTCGACTTCGGGGTCGGCTTGGGGCACGACGGCAAACCCGACTTCTGGCTCTACCCGGGCGGACCGGGCGGAGTCGAGACGCACGTCGCGATGTCCGCCCAGGACCGCGCCACCGTCGACGCGTTCTCGGCGGCGGCGCAGCAGGCCGGCGCAGCGGTCACGATCAGTCCGCGCCTTCACCCTGAGTACCACCCCACCTACTACGCCGCCTTCGTCACCGACCCTGACGGGCACAACCTGGAAGCGGTGTGCCACCGCCCGGAGTGAGCCGGTGGGTGCCACGACGTAGCACCACCCGACCGGACCGCTAGCCTCGAGCCTTCTGTCGAGTAGCCAGGGAGAAGGTCAGCGAGATGAGCATTCTGGACAAGGCCAAGAACAAGACCCAGGAAATGTCCGGAAGGGCGAAGCAGAGCATCGGGCGGGCCACCGATGACCGGTCCCTCGAAGCCAAGGGGCAACGCGAGCGGGTCGGCGGCGCCCTCAAGAACGCGGTGCACAAGGTCAAGGACGCCTTCACGTAGTCCTGCGCGTCACTATCCACGCGCCGCATGATCCGTTGACGCACAATGCGGCGCACCGGGGGTCCGCGGCGATCGATACTGCCGCTCGCGCCTGCTCGCTTGATGGACGCCGGGAGGTGATCGCGGATGACTTTCGGCACGCTGGCGTTGATCTCGCTCGTGGCGATCGTCGGCCCGCTGCTCGCGTGGCGACGGCGCTGGCACCTTCCGGTCACGTTGGGGGAGTTGGCCGCGGGGATCCTGCTGGGGCCAACGTTCGCCGGGCTCCTCCAGGCCCACAACCAAACTTTCACGTTCATGGCCAACATCGGCTTCGCGCTGATCATGTTCGTCGTCGGATCCCAGGTCCCGGTGCGGGATAGTGGCATCCAGACGGCGCTACGAGTCGGCGTGTTTCGCGCCGTGGGTATCGGCGTCCTGTCGGTACCACTCGCGCTAGTTGTCGCTCGCGCCTTCGGCACCGGCCACGGCGCACTGTACGCGGTGGTGATGGCCTCCTCGTCGGCCGCGCTGATCTTGCCGATTGTCGAGTCGTTGGGTCTCGGCGGGCCCTCGGTGATACAGCTGCTGCCCCAAGTGGCCATCGCCGACACCGCGTGCATCGTGGCCCTGCCGCTGGCCATCGACCCCCGGCATGCCGGGCGCGCGGCGCTCGGCACGCTGGCCGTGCTGGCATGCGCGGGCGTGCTGTTCGTGTTGCTGCGACATCTGGAGCGGACCGGGGTCCGGCGGCGCGTGCACGACGTCTCCCAAGACCGCAAGTTCGCCCTCGAATTGCGGATCAGCCTGGCGATTCTGTTCTCGCTGGCCGCACTCGCGACAGGAATGCACGTGTCGATCATGTTGGCCGGGTTCTCCTTCGGACTCGCGGTGGCGGCGGTGGGCGAACCACGACGACTGGCCCACCAGCTCTTTGCCGTAACCGAAGGTTTCCTCGGTCCGCTGTTCTTCGTGTGGCTCGGCGCTTCGCTCGATCTTCGCGCGCTCGGTCGGCACCCGTCGTTCATCCTGCTCGGAGTCGTGCTCGGAGTCGCGGCGATCACCGTCCACGCCGCGATGCGGCTGGCCGGTCAGCCGGTGTCGATCGGGGCCTTGGCGGCGGCGCAGCTCGGTGTGCCGGTGGCCGCGGCGACTGTCGGATCGGAGCTGCATCTGCTCGAGCCGGGCGAGCCGGCCGCGTTGATCCTCGGCGCGTTGGTGACCGTCGCGGTGGCCACCGCGGCCGGTGGACTGGCGGTTCGGGCGGGACTGGTGGCGCATGCGCCCGGTGGCCCCGCCGGCAAGGGCTCCGCCGACGCCTCGGGCGTCACGACAACTCCTCGGCCAGCAGGTTCATGAGCAGGCCGTCATGCCAGTCCGTTCCGTCGACGTCGCGCTCGTACCGGCGCAGGACGCCCACCGGGCGGAAGCCCGCCGCCGAGACACCGAGGACCTGCGGCTGATCATGGGACTGCCCGGGACCGCTGACGCGGTGGGCGGCCGGATCAGCGACTCACCCGCGCTGCATGTCGTCGAACCGCGAGTAGTGCCCGCGGAAGGCCACCGTCACCGTCGCCGTCGGACCGTTGCGGTGCTTGGCGACGATGAGATCGGCCTCGCCGGCGCGGGGGGACTCCCTTTCGTAGGCGTCCTCGCGGTGCAGCAGAATGACGACGTCGGAGTCCTGCTCGATGGCACCGGACTCGCGCAGATCGGACAACAAGGGTTTCTTGTCCTGACGCTGCTCGGGACCTCTGTTGAGCTGGCTCAGCGCGACCACGGGAAGCTCCAGCTCCTTGGCCAGCAGCTTGAGCGCCCGGGAGATCTCGCTGACCTCCTGCTGGCGGCTCTCGACCCGCCGGGGAGACGTCATGAGCTGCATGTAGTCGATGACCACGAGGCGGAGATCGTGGCGCTGCTTCAAGCGGCGCGCCTTCGCCCGGATCTCCATCATGCTCAGGTTGGGCGAGTCGTCGATGAACAGCGGTGCCTTGGCCAGGTCGCCCATCTTGCGGGCCAGCCGCTGCCAATGGTCGTCTCCCATGTGCCCGGTGCGCATGTTGTGCAACGGCACCGCGCACTCCGCCGCCAGCAGGCGCATGGTGATCTCGGTCCGGCTCATCTCCAGGGAGAAGATCACCGCTGGCAGGTTGTGCTTGACGCTCGCGTTCCGGGCGAAATCCAGCGCGAGGGTGGACTTTCCCAACGCCGGCCGAGCGGCGACGACGATGAGTTGACCCTTGTGGAGGCCGTTCATCAGCGCGTCGAGGTCGGCGAAGCCGGTGGGAACCCCGTCCATCGTGCCGTCGCGGCTCTCGATGGACTCAAGCTCGGCGTAGGTGACCGGCAGGAGGGCCTCCAACGGCAGGCACTCCTCGGCCTGCCGGTGCTCTGTGACCTCATAGATCGCGGCCTGGGCGCGGTCGACGACGTCATCGACGTCGCCACCCTGCCCACCGGCGGCACCGTAGGCGGTCTGCACGATGCGGGTGCCGGCCTCGACGAGCCGACGCAGGATCGCCCGCTCCCGCACGATCTGCGCGTAGTAGCCGGCGTTCGCCGCTGTCGGCACGGTCGAGATCAGCGTGTGCAGGTACGGAGCGCCGCCGACCTTCCCCAGCTGACCGGTCCGGACCAGCTCGGCGGACACAGTGACCGCATCGGCCGGCTCGCCCTTCGCGTAGAGGTCGCAGACCGCTTCGAAAATCAGCTGGTGGGCCGGCCGATAGAAGTCGTTCGGCTTGAGCACTTCGATGACGTCCGCAATGGCGTCCTTGGACAGCAGCATTCCGCCGAGGGCGCCCTGCTCGGCGGCCACGTCCTGCGGCGGGGTGCGCTCGAACTCGGAGGCAACTGCCGGCCCGGGGCCGAAGGCCGCCTCCGTCACAGACACGATCAACACCTCCGTCCAGGCCGCCGCTTGTCGACTGCCCCTTGTCTACCGGGAGGCGGCGACAGTTATCGGCGTGTCGGCAACACCGGCTGCCGGCGGCGGTGGACAAGGTCGGGGAGGAGGTGTGGACGGATGGGAACGAGCACTGTGCACAGGCTGTGGATGGCATGGGGACGGCGCGTCGACGCCGCGGCCGAGGACCGGTGCTAGCTGCGATGACGACGATGCACCGGGTGTGGGCGGAAGAGAGTGCGGCCGAACCCCTCCGGACCGCCGCAACCTCCGGGGCACGGCGACCTGCTGGCCCGGCTAGCTCGCGGGGACGACCTCGACGACGACAGTGGCCTTGACTTCGGGGTGCACCCGGACGGAAACCGTGTGCGAGCCCAGCGTCTTGATCGGAGCGCTGAGCTCCAGCCGGCGCTTGTCCAGGGTGGGGCCGCCGGCGGCCTTGACCGCCGCCGCGATGTCCCCGACGTTGACGGAGCCGAAGAGCCGGCCGCCCTGCCCGGCGCGCGTGGTTAGCGTGACCTTCAACGCATCGAGCTCCGCGGCGACTTCCTTCGCCTGCCCGAGGTCGCGGACATCACGCACCTCCCGGGCCCGGCGGAGCGCGGACACCTGCTTCTCCGCACCGCGGGTGGCTCGGATCGCCAGTCCCCGCGGAATGAGATAGTTGCGGCCGTAGCCGTCCTTGACCTCGACGGCGTCGCCCGGCGCGCCGAGCCCGGTCACTTCCTGGGTGAGGATGAGCTTCACGGTCAACCCCTACCGGGCCGTGCTCGTGTAGGGCAGCAGGGCCATCTCCCGGCTGTTCTTCACCGCGATCGCGACGTCACGCTGATGCTGGCTGCAGTTGCCGGAAACCCGGCGAGCCCTGATCTTGCCGCGGTCGGAGATGAACTTGCGCAACAGTGCAGTGTCCTTGTAGTCGATGTAGGGAATCTTGTCGACGCAGAACATGCACACTTTCTTCTTCGGCTTGCGTAGCGGTGGCTTGGCCATCGTGGTGCTCCTGGGGGAGATCAGAGCCCCGCCGCGGCGGGGATGGGGATCGGACTGATCATGGCTGGGGGATAGGGGCAGGTCAGAAGGGAGGCTCGTCGGTCATGCCGCCGGCGGGGGCGGCGGTGGCCCAGGGATCGTCGGCAGGCCCAGTCTGAGAGGGGCTCCCAGCAGACCCGGAACCGCCGCCGCGGGCGGCCTTGTTCACCCTGGCTGAGGCGTACTTCAGCGACGGCCCTACCTCCTCGACGTCGATCTCGACGACGGTGCGCTTCTCGCCCTCCCGGGTCTCAAACGAACGCTGCTTGAGCCGCCCGGTGACGATCACCCGGTCGCCGCGGTGCAGCGACTCCGCCGCGTTCTCCGCCGCCTGCCGCCACACGCTGCAGCGCAGGAACAGCGCATCGCCGTCCTTCCACTCATTGGTTCCCTTGTCGAGGAACCGCGGAGTGGATGCGACGGTGAACGAGGCCACCGATGCGCCGCTGGGGGTAAAACGAAGTTCCGGGTCACTGGTGAGATTGCCTACGACGGTGATTGTGGTGTCGCCTGCCATGACGCTCCCTTAACGCTGATCGGGGCGGAGAACCTTGGTCCGCAGCACGGCCTCGTTGAGGTTGAGCTGCCGGTCGAGCTCGAGTACGGTAGCTGGCTCGGCAATCAGGTCCACAACGGCGTAGATGCCTTCGACCTTCTTGCTGATCTCGTAGGACAGCCGGCGGCGGCCCCACACGTCGACCTTCTCCACAGACCCGCCATCCGAGCGGACGACGGTGAGGAACTGGTCAAGTGACGGGGCGACGGTGCGCTCTTCGAGATCGGGGTCGAGAATGACCATCAATTCGTAGCGACGCATGCGGATCCCACCTCCTCTGGACTCGGCGGCCACGGTCTCTCCGCGGCAGGAGGGTTCCTGCGGTGAGCGCCATGTGAACGCCACTGTGCTGCACCGCAGCTACCCAGCTTACCCAACGGGTCGGCATGCCGAGGCCTGCACTCTATGGGCCGGGCCGGACAGCAAGGGCCGTCGTCCACAGCCGATGGCAACCCAGTGCCGGCCCGGTAACGTTGGCCGGGTCATGCGGATCGCGACCTGGAACGTCAACTCGGTCACGGCACGGCTACCCCGGTTGCTGGCCTGGTTGCGCGAGGTCGGGCCTGACGTAGCCTGCCTGCAGGAGATCAAGGTGCCAGCCGACGGCTTCCCGTACGCCGAGGTCGAGGCGCTTGGATACGCTGCGGCCGTCCATGGCGAGGGCCGCTGGAACGGGGTGGCGCTGCTGTCCCGCGTCGGCATGGCGGAGGTGGCCAAAGGGTTCGCTGACGAGCCCGGGCACCCGCATCCGCAGGCCCGAGCCATCGGCGGTACCTGTGGCCAGCTGCGGATCTGGTCGCTCTACACCCCCAACGGTCGCAGTCCGCAGGACCCGCACTACGCCTTCAAGCTGTCCTGGCTCGCCGCCCTGCGTGGCGCGCTGGCGGCGGAGTTGGCAGCGATCGACGGTCGGCCGTTCGCCATCTGCGGTGACTTCAACGTCGCGCCCACCGACGACGACGTGTGGGACCCGGCGGCTTTCGCCGAGTCGACGCACGTCACCCCGGCCGAACGGGCGGCGCTGGCTGACCTACGGGCGCTCGGCCTGCGTGACGTGGTGCCGCGACCGGGCAAGGGCGATCGGCCGTTCACCTACTGGGACTACCGCGCCGGGATGTTCCACAAGGACATGGGCATGCGGATCGACCTCGTCTACGCGAGCCCCCCCGTCGCGGACGCCGTCCGGGACGCCTACGTCGACCGCGAGGCCCGGAAGGGAAAGGGCCCCTCCGACCACGCCCCCGTCATCGTCGACGTGGACCTACCGCGAGCAGGCAAATGAGCAGGCAATCGAGCCGACTCAGAATCGGCGCGCACGTCGATTCGGTCAATCCGCTGGCCGAGGCCGAGGCCCGCGGCGCCGATCTGGCGCAGTTCTTCCTCAGCGACCCGCAGGGGTGGCGCAAGCCGGTCCCGCGCGAGGATGCGGCCGAGCTCCGGGCCACGGACATCGCGATCTACATTCATGCCCCGTACCTGGTCAACGTCGCGTCAGCGAACAACCGGATCCGGATTCCGAGCCGGAAGATCCTCGACCAGCACGCGACCGCGGCCGCCGACATCGGCGCCAAGGGTCTGATCGTGCACGGCGGTCACCTCACCGCCGAGGAGGACGCCGCCGAGGGCATCCTCAACTGGCGGAAGACGGTGCAGCGGATGGTGGCAGCGGTTCCCATCCTGGTCGAGAACACCGCCGGGGGTGAGAACGCCCTGGCCCGCCGGCTCGACGGCTTGGCCCGGCTGTGGGACGCCATCGGCAGCGACTCCCGAATCGGTTTCTGCCTGGACACCTGCCACGCCCACGCCGCCGGAGAGGACCTGGACAGCCTGGTCGAGCGCGTGCTGGCGATAACCGGCCGGATCGACCTCGTGCACGCCAACGACTCGAAGGACGCCTTCGGCTCCAACCGGGATCGGCATCAGAACCTCGGCGCCGGCCGGATCGAGCCGGGGGCGCTCGTCTCCGTGGTGGCCGCCGCCGGAGCCCCGGTGGTCTGCGAGACCCCCGGCGGAGCGGCCGGCCAGGCAGCAGACATCACCATGCTGCGCGACGCCGGGCTGTAGCCGGAACCCGGCGTCAGCCGGGCGCCGACACCAGCACGCCGCCAGCCGGATCGTCCACACCGGACCGGCGGACGATGTCCCGGTCGGGCTGCCAGATCTCGCGAACGACGAGTGCCATGAGGCCCACCAGGACGCCGTCCCGGATGAGCAGGGCAGCCAGATACCACCGAACGGGCACTCCTTGGCCGGGGTGGGCGTTGGCAACGAAGTAGTAGTAGAGGGAGGCCAGCAGCACGATCTCGGTGGCCTGCCAGGCGAGAAGGGCCGCCCAGCGCGGCCGGGCCAGCACGGCCAATGGCAGCACCCACAGCGCGTACTGCGGGGAGGCCACCTTGTTCACCAGCAGGAAACCGGCGACGAGCAGGAACAGCAGTTGCGGCAGCCGCGGTCGGTGGGGAGCCACCAGTGCGAGGGCCACCACACCGAGGGAGATCAGTCCCGCGGCGGCCGCGAAGGCCAGGTTCAGCCGATCGGGAACGCCTCCGGGGGGGTCCAAAGGCCGGCCGCGCAGGTGCTCGAGCGCAAGCCAGATCGAGTTCCAGTCCGCACCGCGGCTGCGGTTGAGCGACCAGAATCGCCCGAAGTTGGCCGGGTAGGCCACCCACACCGGCACGCTGATGACAGCCCAGGCGAGCGTGGCGGCGGCTGCCGTGCGTACCCAGACCCACAGGTGGCGCTCCCGTAGGCACAACGCGAACAACGGCAGCAGGAACAGCGCGGGATACAGCTTCGTCGCCGCGCCGAGGCCCAACAGCACGCCGGCCAGCATCGGTCGGCGTCGGGCCCAGGCCACCAGCCCGGCGCCGGCCATGGCCGCCGCGAGGAGATCCCAATTCGTCAAGGCGTTGAGCAGCAGGACCGGCGAGACGGCGAACAAGGCTGCATCCCATGGCCGTCGGCTACCGGCCAACGACCAGGTGGCCCAGGCCAGCACGAGAGCGGACCCGACGAGCACTCCCGCGGTCAGGTCGAAGAACACCCGCCCGCGTTGCGCCGACGGGGCCGCGTGCGCTACCTGGGCAACGCCCGCCATCACTGCGCCGATCACCACCGGGTACTCCACCGGCGTGTCGACATACGGTGTCTTCCCGTCGGCCAGCTTCTCCGCGTAGTACAGGGCGAAGACATCGGAGTAGCACATCCGGGTGTACTGGTACTCATGCGTCCAGGGGTGCGTGCGGCACGGCGACTTCTGCGCCCAGCCCAGCAGGCAGGTGACCGCGGTCAGCAGCAGCACAGCGGCCAGCGCCCGACGTGGGCGGCCGGGGTGGGCGTGCCGGCCCAACGGCCCGCCAGCGGCCTCGCTGAGGCCGGCGACGACCAGATCCTCACGAGAGGGCGCCACCGGCCCGGCAACCGCGCTCACGGCAGGACAGTGGGCGGGGTCGCCGGCTGCGCCGACGTGCGACCGGACGTAGGCGTCGCCGGGCTGGCCGCGGGCGTCCGGACGCCGGTGCGGACCCCGGTCGGGGCGATTGGCGGAACGGGTGGGGCCGGCGTGCTCGCCACCGCCGACGGGGTGGCCGACGGGGAACCGGAGGAGGCAGAAGGCGACGGCGCCGAGGTCGTCGGGACCGGAGTCAGCGGCGGCGACTGCGTGGGCGGCGTCGACTGCGTGGGGGGTGGCGGCGGGAGCGGCGGGAGGCCGCTCGACGTGCTGCCGGCGAAGACCGCGCTCGGGAAGTCCTGGACGGCCTTGCCCTCCATTGCCGCGGTCATGAAGGAGCGCCAGATGCGCGCCGGCAACTGGCCGCCGTAGATCCCTCCGGAGTAGCCGGCGACGTTGGTCAACGGGGCGTTGTCCACGTTGCCGAGCCAGACCGCGGCGGACAGCTGCGGGGTGAACCCGACGAACCAGGCGTCGGTGTTGTTCGTCGTCGTCCCGGTCTTGCCGGCGACCGGACGCCCGTCGGGCAAGGCCGCCCGGGTCCCGGTGCCGTACTGCACCACCTTGGTCATGGCGTAGGTGGCATCTGCGGCCACGTCGGCACTGAAGGCGCGATCGCGAGCCGGCTTCGCTGTGTAAACACTCCGGCCGTTCGAGTCCAGCACCTTGTCCACCAGGTGGGGGGCCACGTGTTCACCGCCATCGGCGAAGGTGGCAAGGCCGGCAGCCTGGTCCAACGGCGACACGCCCACAGTGCCCAGGGTGATCGACGGGGGCACCATGCCGCCGGAAATGGTCAGCGGTGCACTGACTCCGGCGGCCTTGGCCAGTGTGGCGACGGAGGCCGGCTCGACCTGCATGACCAGCTGCGCGAACACAGTGTTGACCGACAGCGCGGTCGCCCGCACGAGATCACATCGCGGGCACTGCTCACCGCCGTCGTTGCGCACCACGTTGCCCTTGCTCCCCCAGCCCGGCACCACCATCGGCGAGGAGCCGTCAAAGACGGTGTTCAGGCTGATCCCCTGACCCAGTGCGGTGGCCAGGGTATAGGGCTTGAAGGAGGAGCCGGGTGGGCGTCGGTTGAGCGCCAGGTTGATCTGCGCGGCTGGCTGGTGGCCGGTGTAGTCCCGGCCGCCGTACATGGCGACGATCCGCCCCGAGCCGGGCTGCACAGCCGCCAGGCCGCTGACCGGATTCGACCGCCGACCGAGCCGCAGCGTCACCGCCGTGACCGCCGCCTGCTGCAGCCGCCGATCCAGCGTGGTCACCACCCGATAGCCATGCTGGGCGAGGCGGTCCTCATCGAAGCCGTGGGCGGCCAGCTCCGCCCCGACGGCCTCGACAACGTGGCCGGCGGGGCCGCCGAGGCTGTTCTTGCGCACCGGGGTGCGCACCGACGGGAAACGCAGCGCGGCGGCGTCGGCAGCACTCAGCCAGCCTTGGGTGACCATTCCGTCGATCACGTACTGCCAGCGCTGCCGGGCGGCGGCCGGATGCTTTTGCGGGTCGTACAGGCTGGGCGCCTGCACCGCAGCGGCCAGCACCGCACCCTGGGCCACGCTGAGCTGGCTCAACGGCTTGCCGAAATACGCCTGTGCGGCCGTGGAGATGCCGTACGCGCCGCGGCCGAAGTAGATGGTGTTGAGGTAGTCCTCCAGGATCTGGTCCTTGCTGGCGGTACGGTCCAGCTTGACGGCGATGAAGATTTCCTTGATCTTGCGGGTCCACGTGCGCTGCTGGGTGAGAAAGGCGTTCTTCGCGTACTGCTGAGTGATCGTCGAGCCACCTTGGGATATCGAGCCGCCGCGGAAGTTGGCCCACAGTGCCCGCATGATCCCCTGTGGCGACACCCCCGGTTCGCGGTAGTAGTTGCGGTCCTCCGCGGCCAGCACCGCCCGCCGGACGCCGAGCGGCACCTGGGACAGCGGCACCGCTATCCGGTTCAGGCTGCCGAGGCGGCCGAGTTCCGTCTTCCCGTCGGCGTAGGTGATGATCGAGGTCTGGGCCGTGGCGAAGCTGCTCGGCGCCGGGATCGAGGTCGTCAGATAGCCCAGCAGCCCGAGCCCCACGACCAGCACGAACGCGCCGACGATCGTCCAGCCGACGATTGTCCGCCCCCGCGAACGAGCCGGGGCCGCCGCGCGTGACCCGTCGTCGGGAACCGTCACGTCTGGGCGGCCCGCCGTCGGCTTCGGCGCTGCCTCGGCTCGCCGGCGCCCATGAGGTAGGAGACCGTGAGGTGGTTCCACCCGCAGTCTCGGCACACCTCGACGACGTAGACCGTGAACTCGGCGTAGACGTTCTCCATCGCCGCCAGTTCGCGGGTCGCCTTGATCCGGCCGCTGGCTTCACCCAGCTCGTCGCCGTAGACGTAGGTCACGTGGGTAAGGCGGCCGCGCCGACAAACGGGGCAGGGCTGCTCGGTGGGCTCACCGTGGAACTTCGCCGCCCGGAGCAGGTAGGGATGCGCGTCACACACGTCGACAACCGAGGCCCGGCCCACCCGCAGGTCGGTCAGGGCCGCCCGCCGGGCGAGCGAGTAGTCGATGAGCGAGCGGCGCGAACGCACCGGGACACGATACGCCGGGCGTGGTGCGTCGAATAGCCGGCCAACTGGGGTATCGTAAGGACCTATCAGTTCGATACATCAAATGCATCACATCAGACGCATCGCCGGGCCGGCAGTCAGGAGAGCCGCATGACCAGGGGACGCCGCAGTAACGTACTGCCGCTCGCCGTCCTCGGGCTGCTCCACGATGCCCCGATGCACGGCTATGAACTGCGCAAGCGGCTCTCCAGCGTGCTGGGTGTCTTCCGGGCCTTGTCCTACGGCTCGCTGTACCCCTGCCTGCGCATCCTGGCGCAGGAGGGACTCATCGCCGAGGACGGCCCGTTGGATCCCCGCGGGGGCACACTTGCCGGCAAGCGCGGCCGGATCGTGTATCGGATCACCGCGGAGGGCAAGGAGCGCCTTCAGGAACTGCTCGCGGAGGCGGGCCCGACGGCGTGGGAGGACGACAGCTTCGGCGTGCACTTCGCGTTCTTCGCGCAGACCGACGCGGACACCCGGCTGCGCATCCTGGAGGGCCGCCGCACGCGGCTGGAGGAGCGGCTCGGCGGGTTGCGCGCGGCGCTGGGCCGCACCCGGGAACGACTTGATAGCTACACGCTGGAATTGCAGCGGCACGGTCTGGAGTCGGTGGAACGTGAGGTCCGCTGGCTGAACGAAGTCATCGCCACCGAACGGTCCAGCGGGATCCCCGCAACGTCAGAACACATCGCAGAAAGAGAGCCTCGGCATGCGCAGCACCGGTAGGACCGTTCGAGTGGCGATCGTGGGTGTGGGTAACTGCGCCGCTTCGCTGGTGCAGGGGGTGGAGTACTACCGCAACGCGGACCCGGAGGCCCGCGTGCCTGGTCTCATGCACGTCCAGTTGGGTGACTACCACGTTCGCGACGTCGAGTTCGTGGCCGCGTTCGACGTGGACGGGAAGAAGGTCGGCCGGGACCTGTCCGAGGCGATCGGGGCAAGTGAGAACAACACGATCCGGATCGCCGACGTGCCGCCAACCGGGGTGATCGTCCAACGCGGGCACACCCTCGACGGCCTGGGCAAGTACTACCGAACCAGGATCGATGAGTCCGCTGACGAGCCGGTGGACGTCGCCGCCGTGCTACGCGATGCCCGGGTGGACGTGCTGGTCTGCTATCTGCCGGTCGGGTCGGAGGACGCCGCCCGGTTCTACGCCCAGTGCGCGCTCGACGCCCGCGTCGGCTTCGTCAACGCGCTGCCGGTGTTCATCGCCGGCACCCCGGAATGGGCCGCGAAGTTCACCGCAGCCGGTGTGCCCATCGTCGGCGACGACATCAAGAGTCAAGTCGGCGCGACTATCACCCACCGGGTGCTCGCCAAGTTGTTCGAGGACCGCGGGGTCCAACTGGACCGCACGATGCAGCTCAATGTCGGCGGCAACATGGACTTCATGAACATGCTCGAGCGCGAGCGGTTGGAGTCGAAGAAGGTCTCCAAGACCCAGTCGGTCACCTCGCAGGTCGAGCGCGACATGGGCCGGGACAACGTGCACATCGGTCCCTCGGACTACGTCCCGTGGCTGGATGACCGCAAGTGGGCCTATGTCCGGCTGGAGGGTCGGGCCTTCGGTGACGTGCCACTGAACCTGGAGTACAAGCTAGAGGTCTGGGATTCGCCCAACTCCGCCGGTGTGATCATCGATGCCCTACGGTGCGCGAAGATCGCCCTCGACCGGGGTGTCGGCGGTCCGCTGCTCGGTCCGTCGTCCTACTTCATGAAGTCGCCGCCGGAGCAGTACCGCGACGACGTCTGCCGTCAGTTGGTCGAGGAGTTCATCAGGGGCTGATCGACGCCCGCAATCTTCGAACCGTCTGGACGCGGCTGCGGCCGGGTGAACCTACGCTGAGCGGGTGAGAAGCACCAGCGTCCGCGCGGAGTTGCGCGTCCTGCGGCGCGAGCCGCACTTCGGCCGGCTGTACGCCACTCGACTGGTCTCTCAAGCTGCGGACGGCGCGCTGCAGGTCAGCCTGGCCAGCGCGGTCTTCTTCAGCCCCGAGCACTCGACCGATGCCCGCGCGGCGGCGGCCGGGTTCGCCGTGCTCTTGCTGCCGTACAGCCTCGTCGGCCCGTTTGCCGGCGTGCTGATCGACCGCTGGCCGCGCCAGCGGATGCTGATGGCGGCCAACGTCGTGCGCGCGGCGATCGTCTGCGGGGTCTCCGGTCTGCTGCTGGCCGCCGGGGGGACGGGGATCGCATTCTCCGTCTGCGCCCTGGCCGCGATCAGCGTGAACCGCTTCTACCTCGCCGGGCTCGCTGCGTCGCTCCCGCACGTGGTCCGTCGCGACCTGCTGCTGGTGGCCAACAGCGTGTCGACCACGTCGGGCTACCTCGCGACGCTGCTCGGCGGCCTTCTCGGATTGGGCCTTCAGGCCCTGTCCGGGGCCGTCCTCGGCACCGGCACGAGCAACGCGACGGTGGCGCTGGCGGCGGCCGGCGGCTACCTGCTGGCCGCGCGGGTGGTAGCCGGCTTCACCGAGCCGGGACTGCTTGGCCCGGACGTGCTCACCGTGCCGGATGCGCCGGCGAGCCTTCGGGCGGCGCTCGGCGAGGTCGTGGTCGGGGTGCTAGCCGGCGCCCGGCACGTCCTGTCCCGGCGACCGGCGGCGTATGCGTTGGCCGCGATCGCCGCGGGTCGCTTTCTCTACGGCCTGTCCACGATCGCCACGCTCCTGCTCTACCGGAACTACTTCACCGAGTCCGGACTGTTTCGGGCAGGTCTGGTCGGTCTCGGCCAGGTCGTGATCGCCGGCGGCGTCGGGGTGGTCTTGGCCGCTACGGTCACCCCCTCAGCCACGCAGGCAATCGGCAAGCCGGCGTGGATCACCACGCTGTTCGCGTCGGCCGCGCTGGTGGAGGTAGCGGTAGGGCTGCCCTACACGATGCCCGCCTTGCTCGTCGCCGCCCTGCTCCTCGGTTTCGTCGCCCAGGGCGTGAAGATCAGCGTGGATACGACGTTGCAGGAGACCGTCGACGACAGCGTCCGGGGGCGGGTCTTCGCCTTCTACGACACGCTCTTCAACGTGACATTCGTAGCGGCGGCTGCGCTCGGCGCCGTGGTGCTGCCCGCCACGGGGAAGTCCGTCGCCGTGCTCGGCGCGATCGCCGTCGGTTATGCCGGCATCGCCCTGGTCTACGGCGTCGCCAGCCGGCGCCTCGTGGCGCCCATCATCCCGGCGGTGCTCGACGCGCCGGGCGGGGAAGCGGCGACGGCCCCACTCACCCCTTGACATCCGCGCCGCCGCGGTGCTCCGCGAACCAGGCCCGCAACTCGGCAACCGCATCGGCCCGGTCCAGGTGCCCGCGTTCCATCCGCAGCCCGAGCAAATGGGCGTAGCCCCGACCGACGAGCGGGCCGGGTGGGATGCCGAGCACCTCCATGATCTCATTCCCGTTGAGGTCTGGTCTGATCTTCGAAAGCTCCTCCCGCTCGGCCAGCTGCTCGATCCGGGCCTCGAGGTCGTCGTAGGCGCCAGCCAACGCCGCGGCCCGCGCCCGGTTGCGGGTCGTGCAGTCAGAGCGGGTCAGCTTGTGCAGTTGGGACAGCAGCGAGCCGGCGTCGGCGACGTAGCGACGGACGGCAGCGTCGGTCCACTGACCGTCGCCGTAGCCGTGGAAGCGTAGGTGCAGCTCGACCAGCCGGGCCACGTCCTCGACCACCTGTTTGGGGTAGCGCAGTGCGGTCAGTCGAGCGCGGGCCATGTCTCGGCCGACGGCTTCGTGGTGGTGGAAGGACACCCCGCCACCCGGTTCCAACGCGCGGGTCTTCGGCTTGCCGATGTCGTGCAGCAGGGCCGCGAGTCGCAGGATGAGGTCCGGCGCGCCGTCCTCCAAGGCCATCGCCTGGTCCAGCACCGTCAGGGTGTGCTCGTAGACGTCCTTGTGCCGGTGCGCGGGGTCGACCGCCAACCTCAGCCGGGCCAGCTCCGGCAGGAAGTGGTCGGCTACTCCGGTCTCCACCAGCAGCTCCAGGCCACGTCGGGGGGCCGGCGCGCGCAGCAGCTTGCTGAATTCACCTGACACGCGCTCCACCGAGACGACCCTGAGGCGATCGGCCATGGATGTCATGGCGCGCATGACCGCCTCGTCGACGTCGAAACCCAGCTGGGCGGAGAACCGGGCCGCCCGCAGCATCCGCAGCGGGTCGTCGGAGAAGGAGTCCGCCGGGCGTCCCGGAGTCCGCAACACGCCCTCGGCGAGATCGCGCACGCCGCTGTAGGGGTCCGCGAAATGACGACCCGGAAGGCTGACCGCCATCGCGTTGATCGTAAAGTCCCGGCGGGACAAGTCCTCGGTCAACGACGTGCCGAAGCGAACCGCAGGCTTACGGGACGCAGGCTCGTACGCCTCTCGCCGGTAGGTCGTGATCTCGAGCCGGATCCCGCCACGGCGCACGCCGATGGTGCCGAAAGCGGCCCCCGTCTCCCAGCAGGCCTCACCGAAGTCCCGTACCAGCGCTCGGATCTGCTCCGGTCGGGCATCAGTGGCGAAGTCCAGGTCGTCCCCCCACCGCCCCAGCAGCGCGTCCCGCACGGAGCCACCGACCAGATGCAACTCATGGCCGGCGGCGCTGAACAGGCTGCCGGCCGCGTCGGCGACGGGTGAAGCCCGGAGCAGGCTGTCGAGGGCGCGCCGCTGGGGCGCAGTCAACTCACCCGCCGCCGCAGGCGCGCCGGCGAGGTGCGGCCCGGAAGGCGAGGTCACTGTTGCTCCTCGCTCGGCGACGTTCGGCTCGGGGACCCGACTCATGCGGGCAGGGCGGCGACCCCCGCCTCTACCTTAGGGCAGCATGCGGGAGTGACCGATCAATCGGCCTTCTCGACGCCGGCTCTCCTCGAAAGTCATCCAGTCAGAACAGCACCCTGTGGCGGGTCCTGGGGAAGGTCCGGACGAACCTGCAGGCCGAGAACGCCAGCCAGCACGGCCGCCTGCTGGATGTCGATCACTGCTCCCCTGACGGTGGTCGTCAGAGGATTCAGCGAGGAGAGGTCGGAGCCCCGTAGGTCCGCACGCGACAGGTCGGCGCCCTGCAGCACGGCGCCGGACAGGTCGAGGTACTGCAGCGTCGCGCCCTGGCATCGGGCCCCGGCGAGGTTGGCCTCGCGCATTCGGACACCGGTGATGGATGCCTTCCGCAGGTCCGCACCCGCAAGCCCGACGAATGACCAGTCGCCGCCGGTGACCGTGAGGAGGCCGAAGGTGCATCGGTCGAACAGACTGCCGACGAGCTTGCAGCCGATGAATGAGGCATCGAAGAACGAGCAGCCAGTGAACGTGCAATTGATGAAGGCGGCGTGAGTGTGTGAGGAGGCGTTGAAGAGACTCCCACGAAAGGCGCACTCGGTGAACACGCCGCCACGGTTCGTTCCCTCGAGGAGGTCCACGTCGATGAACGCCACCCGCGTGTAGCTCTGCCCGTGGGTATCCCGGCCGTCCCAGTCTTCGCCCCGAATCTCCGTCTCGGTCGGGGTCATCGGCACACCGTGGCTCCTTGGTTCGGACGAAGCGTGACGATGCCAGGCAGCGTGGCCCGGTTGCACGTCGGCGCACTGGCGTGAGGACCACCCAAGGTACGTCGCCCCAAGAGTCGGCACCTCACGTCCCTCTGGTTGACGTCCCACTTGTTGCGGCGGCGGCGCGCGCGGAACGGCCGCGCCGTCGGGGGCAACTACCATCGGCTGGTGCCAGTACCCGCTCCCCGACGACGCCTCCGACGCGTTGAGGAGACCTCGGCGGGCGGTCTTGTCATCACCGGCCCCGGCACGGACTGCTCCGCAGCGTTGATCGGCCGAATGGATCGACGCGGGCGCCTGCTGTGGTCGCTGCCGAAGGGTCATGTCGAGAATGGCGAGACCATGCAGCAGGCGGCTGTTCGCGAGGTCAGCGAGGAGACCGGGATTCGGGGCCGGGTCATCGGCACGCTGGGCACCATCCGCTTCTGGTTTGTTATCGGCGACAGGCGGGTGCACAAGACCGTGCACCACTACCTGTTGCTGGCCGAAGGCGGCGAGCTGAACGCTGATGACAGCGAGGTGGCCGACGTGGCCTGGGTACCACTGACCGACGTCGCCGGTCGGCTGGCCTACGCCGACGAGCGCCGACTGGTCGAGGACGTCCCGGGGCTGCTGGCCGGCATCGCGGACAGCGCGTGACCGTGCGGCTGCGGGTGTCCGGATGGCTGGCAGCCATCGCCATGTCTCTGCTGCCGGCGCTGATCCCGGGTCTGGCCACAGCCCAACCCTCGGACCAACCCTCGGACCAACCCGCGCCTGACCGGCCCGAACCCACGCTGACGATCAGCACGATCACGCCGCTCGCCCCGACCGCAGCCGACCGGATCGTCGTCCGCGGGACAGTGGGCAACCCCACGACGGCGGCACTGCACAGCGTGCGGGTACGGCTGCGGGCAGGCAACGAGCCCGTGCGCAGTCGCTCGGAGCTGGCAGCGCAGGCGCGCAGCAAGGCCGCTGTGGGGGATCCCATCGACGATCCCGGCTCGGTGCAGAGTCTGCCCGACGTGCCAGCCGACGGTCACACTGGCTTCACCCTCAGCACCGCGGTCCGCGCGCTCGCCCTCCCCGGCCTCGGGGTGTACCCGCTGGGGGTCGACCTGCGCGGCGACGACGGGTCCGGGGTGGAACTCCTCGACCGGCTGCGCACCTGGCTGCCCTACGGTCCAGCGCAGCCGGACGTCGCGCAGACCCGGATCGCCTGGCTGTGGCCGTTGGTCGGAACGCCGGACCGCAATCCGGACGGCACTTTCCCCAACGACGCGCTGGCCACCGAATTGCGGCCGGGGGGGCGGTTGGCAGTGCTGCTCGGCGCCTCGGCACGGGCCACAGCGGGTCCGACGACGCCGGGTCGCCCGCTGACGCGGCTGAGCTACGCCATTGATCCCGCGTTGCTCGAGGCGGTGGCCGCCATGGCTGAAGGCTATTCCGTCCGGCACTCCGATGGCCGGCTGTCGACGGGCACCGGGCAGGCCGCAGCTCGCGCCTGGCTGGCTCAACTGCGGGGGTCGACCGCCGCCAATCCGGTGGTGGCGCTGCCCTACGGCGACCCGGACGTCGTCGCGCTGGTGCGGGCGGGGCGAACGGCTGATGTCAGCCTCGCCTCAGCCTCCGCGACCTTCCGGCAGCTGGTGGACGACGTGTTGGGCCCGGTGTCGCTCGAGCGCGTCGCCTGGCCGCCAGGGGGCCTGATCACCCAAGCCGCGCTGGACGCTCTGACCGGCGTGGACACCGTCGTGTTGTCCGGAACCGCACTGCCGCCATTGCCGCAGATCAGTTACACCCAGGACGCAGCCACGACGCTGCCCGCGGCGGCCGGCGGCACTCTACGGGCCCTGGTCTCCGACCCGGCGCTCGATGACATCGTCGCCGGACCGCAGCGGGCTACGGATACCCGTCTCGCCGAGCAACGCTTTCTCGCCGAGACCTTGATGATCACTGCGGAGAAGCCGTCCCTGGGGCGGTCCGTGCTGATCGCGCCACCGCGGCGCTGGGCGCCGTCCGCCGCCTGGCCCGCAGCCCTGCTCCGCGACTCCGCCAGCGTGCCGTGGCTGCATCCGGCGGCGCTGAGCACGCTGATACCGGCCCCGAACGCCGACGCCACCCGCGGCCCCCTGACCTATCCGGCAGCGGCCCAACGAGCGGAGCTCCCGGCGGGGCTCCTGGCCCGGCAGGGCGGCATCGGCGGGATCTCCCGCCAGTTGGCCACCTTCCGCGCCATCCTGACCGACCCGGAGGCGGCCGGCGTACCCGCGGTGGAGCGGGCACTGCTCCGCTGTTCATCGTCGGCCTGGCGGACCGACCCGGGTGGTGGCCTGCGTCTGCGCCACGCCACCTCCCGCATGCTCACCGGACTCGTGAACAAGGTGCGGATCACCACCAGGGGCGAAGTGTCGCTGGCCAGTAAGCGGAGCACCATCCCGGTCTCGGTGGCCAACGATCTCCCGCAGCCAGTCCGGGTGCAGGTCGCCCTGCAGAGCACAGCGGCCCGACTACTCGCCGAGGATAGCGGCGTCAAGGTCATCAGCGGCGGTCACCAGATCCAGCTCTCGGTCCGGTTGCAGGCGCCCTCGGCCGGCGTGTTCCCGGTCACTGCCCGGCTGCTCACGCCCGAGGGCAGGCCGTACGGCTCCCCGGTCAAGCTCCTCGTGCACGCGACGAGGTACGGGACGCTCGCCTTGGCCATCACCGGCGCCGCCTTCGTCGTCCTCGGCCTCACCGCCGCACTGCGCCTAGGTCGTCGGCTGCGAGCCGCCAGTCGCGCGAAAGCCGGACGATGACCGCCACTGTGACCCGGTGGAACAGCAGCCTCTTGCGCTCCAGCCGGACGATGGCGCTCGGCACGATAGTCAGCCGGGCCACCGGCTTTGTCCGGATGGTCGTGTTGGCCGCCGCAGTCGGCAACCTCGCGCTGGCCGAGGCGTACAACGTCGCCAATGTTCTTCCCAACATCATCTACGAGCTGCTGCTGGGCGGGGTGCTCACCAGCGTCGTCGTGCCGTTGCTCCTGGCGGCCACCAAGCGGGACGAGGAGGCTGGCGTCGCCGCGGCGGGGGAGGTGTTCGCCCAGCAGTTGCTCACGCTCGTCGCGCTCGTCCTCGGAGCCGCGACCGTGCTGGCCGTACTCGCCGCGCCATGGATCATCGACGTCTACGGGGGTGGCGGGCGCCAGCAGGAGCTGGCGGTGTCCTTCGCGCGCTTCTTCCTCCCACAGATCCTCTTCCTCGGGCTCGGCGCGATGTTCGGCGCCGTCCTCAACTCCCGCGGTCGGTTCGCCGCCCCGATGTGGGTGCCGGTACTCAACAACCTCGTCGTCATCGCCACCTTGCTCGTCTTCCTCGTCGAGGCCCGAGGGCAGGGCCGGGACATCCTCGAGCTCACCACCGCAGAACTCCTCACCCTCGGAGTGGGCACGACTGCCGGCATCGTCGTGCAGACCGCCGCGCTCATCCCCTCGCTGCAAGCAACGGGCTTCCGGCTACGACCTCGGATCGGCCTGCCGATGGCGGACCTCCGACGTGCCGGACGCCTGGCCGGCTGGGTGCTGGTCTACGTCGCCGCCAATCAGGTCGCACTGCTCGTGGTCGTCAAACTGGCCAAGGCTGCCGGCCAAGCCGGCGGGGGCGGCCACGGCGTCGGCTACTCCGCCTACCTCTACGCCTTCACCATCTTCTCCCTGCCGCACGCGATCGTGGCCGTCTCGATCATCACCGCCCTGCTGCCCCGGATGAGCCGCGCCTCGTTGGAGGGGCGACTGGACCGGCTGGGCGACGACCTCGCCGGCGGCTTGCGGCTGGCCGGTGTGCTCGTTGTCCCGGCAGCCTGGGCACTGTTCGCCCTCGGCCCACTGATCGGCACCGTGATCTACGGTCACGGTCGGGTCAGCTCGGCGGACGCCCGCAGCATCGGCCAGGTGCTGGCCGGCTTCGCGATCGGGCTGGTGCCGTTCTCAGCGTTCCAGTTCCAGCTTCGCGCCTTCTACGCTCAGGGCGACACCCGCACTCCGGCGCTGGTGAACATCGCGGTCAACGCGGTGAACATCGTGGCCGCCCTGCTGCTCTATGCCGCCCTGCCCCCGCCGGAACAGGTGATCGGGCTGGCCGTCGCCTACTCCAGCTCCTACATGGTCGGCGTCGCGCTGACCAGCCGGCTGATCACACGGCGCCTGCGGCTGCCGCATGAGACGCACGTCCTGCGCACCTATGTGCGACTGGGGGTGGCCGGCGCGCTGGGCAGCGTGGCCGCCCTCGTCGTCGCCCTGCCCCTGCAGGCGGCCCTCGGCCGCGGACCGTTGGGCGCCGGTGTCGCTCTGGCATTGGCGCTGCCGGTGGGCGCCTTCGCCTACGTCGTGGTGGCTCGCCGGATGCGGGTCCCGGAGGTCGCGCACCTGGCGCTGTTGCTGCCTGCCGGGCTGGACCCGCGGCGACGGACCCGCTGATCGAGTCCGTCGCCGATTCAGTCGGCGGTTCAGCCCGGTCGGACCGCTCCGACGAAGTCGCTCCACATCGGGGTCGCGATACGCACCACGTCGCCGGTGTGCGGCGCATGGATCATCTGTCCACCTCCGATGTACATGCCGACGTGGGAGATCGGGCTGTAGAAGAAGAGCAGGTCACCCGGCTGCAGGGCGGACTGGCTCACCTGCGCCCCGCTGCCGTACTGCGCAGAGGATGAGTGCGACAGACCGACCCCGGCGTGCGCCCAGGCCCACATCGTCAACCCGGAACAGTCGAAGCTGCTCGGCCCGCTGGCTCCCCAGACGTAAGGCCGACCCAACACGCTCTCGGCCGCCGCGACGGCGGCTCCCCCCCGGCCCGAGACCGACACGGAGACCGTCGGCGCGGACGTCGTGTGAGTTCGCGTGTTCGTCGGTCGGGTGTTCCTCGGTCGGGTGGCCGTCGGTCGGGTGGTCGCGGCCCGCCGGGAGTTCGATGATCCGCCGGTCATGCTCTGCGTGACCCGGGTGATCTGTCGGGCCGCCGCCACTGTTCGCTGGGCGGCCGCGTTCCGGGCCGCCTTCTGCTGGGCGGCCAACCTTTCCAGTCGGGCCTGCTCGGCCTGCAGCCCGCTGAGGATCCGGCGCTGGGTGGCGATCTGACTCTCGATGGACGCCTTACTGGCCGCGATGGACTGCGTCACCTGCAGAGCCGCCCGTGCGGCATGCTGCGCGGTGGCAACCTGGCCGGCATACCGCAACCGAGCGACGTCGACAGCGGAGACGATCTCCGTCCCACGTTGGGCCACCACGTCCAGGGTGGAGATCTTGTCCAGGTACTCGGCCGGAGAACTCGACACGACCGCCGCGATCTGGCCGTTGGGACCGGTCTGGTAAGCCGACGCGGCAAAGCGGGAAAGCGTAGCCCGCTTCGTGAGGTAGACCTTGCGGGCCCGATCGGCCGCAACGTGGGCCGCGGCGGCCCGACGCTGCGCCGCAGCCAGCGCGATGCGGGCGTTGTCGTACTTCTCCACCTCGACACCGATCCGCTGGGTCAGGGCACTCAGGTCGCGTTGAACGGTGGAGATGCGCGACCCGGCGGGCCCGGAACGAACGCCGGGGGTAGCGAAGGCGGCGCCCACTGGGGGCAGGACAAGAGCGGCGCACATACCAAAAGCAGCCGCACCAGCGGCGCGCGCACGGGCATGGCGGAACGGGGGGGTCCGCATGGGGGCGTAACTCCATCTCCTCGCCCGCCTACCGGGTTAGCTGACGGGTGCGGGCCGGAGTGGTGGCCCTACAGTGTGATTACGGCACCTATGGCCGCTGCACACCGATTAACCCCTGTGGGACTCGGTGGGTCCCCGGTTTCCTGCCGATGACGATCGGCGCAGAATTCGGCGGTGCCTCCGTTGCGACCTGTGCCGCAAGACATCGAAGAACAAAGCAGACACTACTCACGTGTCGCTGGGTAGGTCGCGGCAGGGGCCTACGGTGCACGGGTGGCCGCCGAGTTCGCTGATGCCGACGACCGGCAGCTGCTCCAGAGCCACCTCCGCGGCGATCGCGAGGCCTTCGGCCAGCTGGCCCGACGTCACCGGAACCGGTTGTGGGCCGTCGCCCTGCGCACCCTGGGGAACCCCGAGGACGCGGCCGATGCCCTGCAGGACGCCCTGTTGTCCGCCTACCGACGCGCCGACTCCTTCCGCGGTGAGGCCGCGGTGACCACCTGGCTGCACAGGATCGTCGTCAACGCCTGCCTCGACCTTGTCCGGCGACGTGCCGTCCGCCCGGTTGTGCCGCTGCCCGCGGAGGCGGCGGACCTCGGTCTGGGAGCCGCTCAAGTCGGCCGGGACGCGATCGGTGAGCGACAACTGCAACTCGACATCACCGCAGCCCTGCGCCTGCTGCCCTTCGACCAGCGGGTGGCCATCGTACTGGTGGACATCGAGGGGTACTCGGTCGCGGAAGCCTCCCGGATTCTGGACGTCCCCAGCGGCACCGTCAAGAGTCGCTGCGCCCGTGGTCGGGCGCGGCTGGCCGACGAGCTCAGCGCATACGGGAACCGGCCGGACGAGGACGACGTCCCATCGGAGACATCGACTCCCGACGGGTGCTTGCCCGACCCGGGCTCGCGGCGGGACGACGTTCCGGAGGGAGGCTTTCGCCGTGACTGACCGACCCGGGACCTCCACCCCCCTCGGGCGCAGACCGCGGTGTCAGCGCTCCACGCTGGACGTTGCAACTCTGGACGGCTCGATCCCCCCCGACCGGCACCTGGCGCGGTGCGAACACTGCCAGGACACCGTGGCGCACCTCACGGTCGTGCAACAGATGCTTGCTGGGCTGCCACCGGTCCCCATGCCCGACCCGGTCGCGGACCGTTTGGACCAGGTGATCGCGCTGGAGGCCGTTACCGCCCAGGGGACCCGTCGCGACCCGGTTGTTCCGGCGCAGCGCGGAAACAGCCATCGTTCCTCGGGCTGGTTCCTCGTCGCGGCCGCGGCGGCGGTCCTGCTGCTGTCCGGGGTCGGGTTCGGCCGTGGCCTGGGTCCGATCAACGGCCGGCCCGGCGGGACTGCCGAGGACATCACCGGATCTGGTGAGAAAAGCTTGCAGACCGATCCACCGGCCGACGCCTCGGGATCAGGTGCCGGGGACACGACGGTGGCCGAGCGGCAGAGCATCACGCACTCCGCCCGGAACCTGGCCGCGTGGTCCGGGCCATTCTCCGGCGCACGCGCGGGGAGCCCGCAGCTGGCGAGCGCGCTGGATTCCGGGATGATCCGCTGCCTCGCCGTTCTCAAGGTGGCCGCGTCTGAGCTCATGGCGGCTGGCGGCAGCACCCTGCGCGGGGAACAGGTGACCATTGTGCTGCTCGCAGCCGATGCAGCCCGCGGCACGGTGGACGTTCGGGTGGTTCGACAAGGTTGCCCACATGGCAGCGCGGACATCCGATACCAATACGACGGGCTGCGCCTCCCTTAACCTAAGCGCCTCCCTTAAGTAGTTGAGCAGTCATCTCAGGTAACTTGGGGAATGGGTGCTCCCCCATTTCCGTTGCCGCTACCGACACGTCGAATACAGGTGGCCGCACTGCTGGTGTGTTCCGAGTACGGCAGGAGGAGATAGGTCAATGGATCAGGCCCGGCAGATCGTCATCGTGGGCTCCGGGCCGGCCGGCTACACCGCAGCCCTCTATGCTGCCCGGGCCAATCTGCGCCCACTGGTCATCGAGGGCGCCCGCTCTGGCGGTGCCCTGATGACCACCACCGAGGTGGAGAACTTCCCTGGTTTTCCCGACGGGATCCTGGGCCCCGACCTCATGGACAACCTGCGCAAGCAGGCGGAGAAGTTCGGCGCGGAGTTCCTCACCGACGATGCCACCGCGGTGAACCTCTTGGCTCCGGTGAAGACCGTGCAGGTCCACCAAGCCATGTACTCCGCCCAGGCGATCATCATTGCCACCGGGTCGCGGTGGCGACGGCTGACGGTGGCGGGCGAGCAGCGGCTGCTCGGCCACGGCGTCTCATCCTGCGCGACGTGCGACGGTTTCTTCTTCCGGGGTGCGGACATCGCTGTCGTCGGCGGTGGCGACTCGGCGATGGAGGAGGCCACCTTCCTCACCCGCTTCGCTCGGTCGGTGACGATCGTGCACCGTAGAGACACTTTCCGCGCCAGCAAGATCATGGCCGACCGGGCCCTGGCCAACGAGAAGATCCGGGTCCTGTGGGACAGCGAGGTCATCGAGGTGCTGGGTGCGGAGTCGGTCAGTGGGCTGCGCGTGCGCAACGTACGGACCGGCGAGGAGTCCGCGTTGGACGTGACCGGGATGTTCGTCGCGATCGGGCACGACCCCAGCTCCGAATTGTTCATCGACCAACTCGAGCACGACGACGCCGGCTACCTGTTGGTGGACACGCCGTCCACTCGGACGGCCCTTCCTGGTGTCTTCGCCTGCGGGGACGTCGTCGACCACATCTACCGGCAAGCCATCACGGCGGCGGGAACCGGCTGCGCGGCCGCGCTGGACGCCGAGCGGTGGCTGGCTGCGAACCCAGGCGAGCACACCGGCTGAGCGAGTGGTCCACCGGCGGCGGTGATGGGAATCGGGGTCGGCTCCGGTCGGTTCCCCTGACAGGGTTCAGCTCTCGGAACAATATTGAGGAGACAGTCAACGTGGGTGCCAGCACCAGGACCGTGACCGATGCTAGCTTCGCCAGCGACGTCCTCGCGAGCGACAAGCCGGTCCTCGTCGATTTCTGGGCGGAATGGTGCGGTCCGTGCAAGATGGTCGCTCCGGTTCTCGAGGAGATCGCTGCGGAGAACGCCGAGAAGATCACCATCGCCAAGGTGAACATCGATGAGAATCCGCAGATCGCCCGGCAGTACAACATCCTTTCCATCCCCACCATGTCCGTCTTCGCCGGCGGAAAGGTGGTCAAGAACATCATCGGCGCGAAGCCGAAGGCGGCCCTGCTGCGTGACCTGGAGAGCTACCTGTAACGTCCACACCTGACGGCCTGCGACCTTCTCCGACGGCTGTGTATCGAGCGGGGTCGGCGCGGACGCAACGGCGCGTTGTCACCCTCGACGGTCGGCAGCGCTGCGTACGATGCGCATGCGTGCTGTGCGTGTAATGCCGTGGACGCTGCCCCCGAACGTGGACAGGACAACTGCGCATGCAGCTCTACCGTCGAGGCCACACCGGCCCGGCTGTAGCAGAGATCCGTTTCAGGCTGGCGCTACTCGGCCACCTGCCCGGTTCTGCGGCGACGACCTCTCCGCGCAGCTACGACGAGGAGTGTGAACGCGCGGTCCGGGCGTTCCAACAAGACCGTGGGCTCTCCGCGGACGGCATCGTCGGACCGGAAACCTACCGCGCGTTGGACGAGGCGCGGTGGCGGTTGGGTGACCGCGTGTTGTTCCATGCGGTCAGCCACCCTTTCGCGGGCGACGACGTCGCCGACCTCCAGCAACGGCTCCTGGACATGGGCTTCGATCTCGGCCGATGTGACGGCGTCTTCGGCACGACGACCGACGCCGCGCTGCGCGAGTTTCAGCGCAACGTCGGCGTTCATCCCGACGGACTGTGCGGGCCGGCGACGCTGCGCGCGTTGACCCGCTTGCAACGCACGGTACGCGGCGGACACCCACAGTGGATGCGGGAAGCCGAGCGGTTGCACAGGGCCGGGCCGGCGCTGGCCGGAAAGGTGCTCGTGGTAGACCCGGGTCACGGTGGGCCCGACCGGGGTGCCTTCAGTCATGGACTCGAGGAGTCCAAGCTCGTCGAGGACGTTGCCGGCCGGCTGGAGGGACGGCTCGCCGCTACCGGCGTCGCGGTCTACCTGACCCGGGGAGTGGACACAAACCCGTCCAACGCCGAGCGCGCCTCATTCGCCAACACCGTCGGCGCGGATCTGGTGCTGTCCCTGCATGTCGACCGGTGCCCGTCCCCGCACGCGAAAGGGCTCAGCACCTACTACTACGGCTGGCGGGAACCCGGACGTGGCGGCGGCGGCTCGGCGGTCGGGGAACGGCTGGCCACCTTGGTGCAGAGCGAACTTGTCGCCCGCACGGGCCTCGAGGACTGCCGCAGCCATCCGAAGACGTGGGAGTTGCTGCGGCGAACGCGGATGCCCGCGGTGCGGATCGAGCTGGGATACGTCAGCTCCCCGCAGGATGCGGTTCGGCTGGCTGACCCCTCCTTCCGCGACGTGGCGGCTGAGGCAATCCTCGTCGCGGTGCAGCGGCTCTACCTGCCGCCGGAGCTCGACGCGCCGACCGGGGAACTGCACCTGCCCGGACTGGCCGAGCGGGTCTCCAGCTGACCCGGCGGGCGGAGACCCGCGGCTCAGACCGGCCGCAAGGCACCTTCGGGGGACATCGATCCGAGTAGCCGCTCCAGCGCGACCTCGACATCCTCCCGCCAGGACAGCGCCGACTTCAGCTCCAGGCGCAGGCGGGGCCACCGGGAGTGCGGTCGAACGGTCTTGAAGCCCACAGCCAGCAGGTGATCGGCTGGCAGCACGCAGGCCGGACCGGCCCACTGCAGATCACCGAAGGCCTCGACCGCCCGTACGCCGCGACGCAGCAGCTCCTTGGCGATGCCTTGGACCAACATCCGCCCCAGCCCGCCACCGGCGTACTGCGGGACCACATGGCCGGTCATCAACAGCACCGCGTCAGCGCTCACCGGGCTGGTCGGAAACGCGGCCGACCGGGGCACGTAGGCCGGCGGAGCGAACAGGACGAAGCCGGCCGGCGCGCCGTCCACGTACACGATCTTGCCGCAGCTGCCCCATTCCAGCAGCGTGGCCGAGACCCAGGCCTCCTTTTCCAGATCGGCGTTGCCGGACTCCAACACCCGGCTGCCGGCCACCGGATCCAGCTCCCAGAAGACGCACTGTCGGCACCGGCGGGGTAGATCGTCCAGGTTGTCCAGCGTGATGTTGACCAGTCGACGCGCCACGCAGGACCTCTCCGGAACGAGGGAAACGCCGGTGGAAGTTTACCCGCGCCGTGCGGGTTGCGCGCGGGCCTCTTCCACCACATCTCTCCCGCCAGGACAACACGGGGGCCGCTCACCGCGTTTGACACTTGCCCGCACTGACCACATATCCTCGCGTCAGCTTTGGCTCTGAAACACGCTGACCCTTAGGTAGAGTCCCCGGGCACCGTCGTGTCAGTGGGGCGGCCGCGAGAAGGGGCATTCCCGTGGTGGGTGTGAGAAGAATCGCGAGCATCCCCGCCGGCCGGCGGACGAAGTGGGTCGTTCTCGCCTTCTGGGTGGTCGTCCTGGCAATCGCCGGCCCACTGGCGGGGAAGCTGACCAGCGTGCAGAAGAACGACACGGTCAACTGGCTGCCCGGTAGCGCCGAGTCGACACAGGTCTACAAGCTGGCCGGACCCTTCCAGAACCCTGACGAGGTGCCGGCGGTCGTTGTCTACCAACGCGCGAGTGGGATCACCGCCGCTGATCAGGCCGCGGCAACCGCCGACGCCAAGACCTTCGGCACCTTCGATCTTGTTGACCGCGCCGTTGTCGGTCCGATCCGATCCAAGGACGGGCGGGCGCTGGAGTTGTTGGTCCCGGTCAACCTCGGTGCGAACGGGTGGAACAAGCTCCCGGCCTTCGTCAAGGATGTGAGCGAGAAGGCGGCGCCGCACGCGGCGGGCTTGACCGTGTACGTCACCGGTCCTGCAGGTGTCAGCGCCGACTTCGCCAAGGCATTCGCCGGAATCGACGGCGCGCTGCTCTATGCCGCGCTCGCTGTCGTGATCATCATCCTGCTGGTCACCTACCGCAGCCCCATCCTTTGGCTGATGCCGGTGATCTCGGCGGGCGTCGCCCTCACGGCAGCGCAAGGCGTCATTTACCTGCTCGCCAAGCACGCCGGCCTGACGGTCAACGGGCAGAGCCAGGGCATCCTAACGGTGCTCGTGTTCGGCGCCAGCACTGACTACGCGCTGCTGCTCGTCGCCCGCTACCGCGAGGAGCTACGTCGGCACGCCGACCGGCACGAGGCCATGGCGGCGGCGTTGCACCGGGCCGGGCCGGCCATCTCTGCCAGCGGGGCGACCGTCATCGTCGGGATGCTCTGCCTGGTCCTGGCGGAGATGAACTCCACCGCCAGCATGGGCCCGGCCCTCGCCATCGGCATCGCGGTGGGCGTGCTCGCGACGCTCACACTGCTACCGGCGCTGCTCGTCATCACCGGACGGTGGGTCTTCTGGCCGCTGCGGCCGGCATACGGCTCCGTCGACCGCAGCGCGACCGGCCGGTGGGCACACGTCGGACGACTCATCGCCCGCCGCCCGCGAGCCGTCTGGGTGACGACAGTAGTGATCCTCGGCGCGCTGGCCTTCGGGATCTTCCAGCTCAACGCCAAGGGCCTGTCCAACGAGGACTCTTTCGTCGGCACGCCGGATTCGATCGTCGGGCAGCGAGTGGTGGACAAGCACTTCGTCTCCGGCACGGGCGCACCCGTCGTTGTCATCAGCAAGGCCGATGGGTCGGCGGCGGTGCGGGCGGCCTTCAAGGGCACTGCCGGGATCGTGCCGGGCACCGTGACGGCAACGCCCCCGCGAAATGGCTACACCTACCTGGAGGGCACCCTCACGGACGGGCCCGACAGCACGGCTGCACAGCACACTGTGGACCGCGTCCGGGGCGCTGTCCATCAGGTCCCGGGCGCCGATGCGAAGGTCGGTGGCAGCACTGCCGTGCAGCTCGACGTCAGGCGTGCGTCGGCCCGCGACAACAAAGTGATCATCCCGGTGGTCCTGCTGGTGGTCTTCCTCATCCTCGCGCTGCTGCTCCGGGCACTCGTCGCACCGCTGGTCCTGGTCGCGACGGTGGTGCTCTCCTTCCTCGCGGCCTTCGGCATCAGCGCGATCTTGTTCAACCAGGTGCTCGGGTTCAAGGGGGCAGATACCGGGCTGCCGTTGCTGGTGTTCGTGTTCCTCGTGGCCCTCGGCATCGACTACAACATCTTCCTGGCGACCCGCGTGCACGAGGAGGCCAAGAAGTACGGCACCCGGCGTGGGGCGTTGATCGGGCTGGCAGCGACCGGCGCGGTCATCACCTCGGCGGGCTTCGTGCTGGCCGGCACCTTCGCCGTGCTCGCCACGCTGCCGGTCGTGGCCTTCGCTGAGGTGGGCATCGTGGTGGCGTTGGGCGTGTTGTTGGACACGCTCATCGTTCGTTCGGTACTTGTCACCGCGCTCAACCTCGACATCGGCCGCTGGATGTGGTGGCCGAGCACGCTGGCCCAGAAGCGGGACATGGCGCCCGACGAAGCCGAACTCAAGGAAGGCGCACTGGTCGAGTAGGGCAACTTCCAGCTTCAAAGATGCCTCAGATGCTCTGCCGCTCCGGCGCTGGTCGGCGACTCGACCAGGTCGCCGCCGGGCAGGCCTTAGGCTGATGCGATGCAGGTCAGGCAGTCCGACAAGCTCACGCACGTCGCCTACGACGTCCGCGGTCCGGTGCTCGAGCACGCCCTGCGGCTCGAGCAGGAGGGCCACCACATCCTCAAGCTGAATATCGGCAACCCCGCGCCGTTCGGCTTCGAGGCTCCAGAGGAGATCCTCGGCGACATCATCCGCAATCTGGAAGTTGCCCAGGGCTACAGCGACTCCAAAGGGATACTGCCGGCCCGTCGCGCCGTCGTTCAGTACCACACGCAGAAGGGCATCGACGGTCTGGATGTCGATGACGTCTGGCTGGGCAACGGCGTCTCCGAGCTCATCAACATGGCGCTGCAAGCGCTGCTGAACGCCGGTGACGAGGTGCTCATCCCAGCGCCCGACTACCCGCTGTGGACCGCGGTAGTGAGCCTGTGTGGCGGTACCGCGGTGCACTACCACTGCGACGAGGCCGCCGGATGGCTGCCGGACCTCGAGGACATCGCCAGCCGCGTCACGAGCAGGACCCGGGCAATCGTCGTGATCAATCCGAACAACCCGACCGGGGCGGTCTATCCGCGGGAGATTCTGGACGGGATCGCCGAGATCGCGCGACAGCACAGCCTGCTGCTGTTCTCCGACGAGATCTACGACAAGATTCTCTACGACGGGGCGCAGCACCTGGCGACGGCATCGGTGGCGCCGGACGTGTTGTGCGTCACCTTCAACGGCCTCTCCAAGGCCTACCGGGTGGCCGGCTTCCGTGCGGGATGGGCAGTCATCTCCGGCCCCACGCAACATGCCGAGAGCTACGTCGAAGGCATGAACATCCTGGCGAACATGCGGCTGTGCGCGAATGTGCCGGCGCAACACGGCATCCAGGCCGCACTCGGCGGTCCGCAGGACATCAAAGCCCTCACCCTGCCCAGTGGTCGCCTGCACGAGCAAAGGGCGTGCGCCTGGGAGGCGCTCAACGACATCCCGGGGGTGAGCTGCACAAAGCCCGACGGCGCTCTCTACGCGTTTCCCCGCCTGGACCCGGAGCGCCATCGGATCGTCGACGACGAGCGTTTCGTCCTCGACCTGCTTCTCGCCGAGCACCTCCTGGTCGTGCAGGGCAGCGGGTTCCACTGGCCACGACCGGACCATTTCCGCATCGTCACACTGCCCCATGTGGACGACCTCTCTGAGGCAATCAGTCGGATCGGCCACTTCCTGGACAGCTACCGGCAGTAGGTCCTCCCTCGCCCGAATGACAGCGTGTCCGGCGGAGTCGTCAACCCGCGGCGGCTGCAGACTCCTCACTCGGTCGGTCATCGTGGGTCAGCACGTCTGGCGCCAGCATGGCCAGGATGCGGTCCAGGTCCGCAGCCGAACCGAACTCGACGACGAGCCGGCCCTTGTTCCGACCCGCCTCGACCCTGACCCGGGTGTCCCAACGCTCGGTGAGCACCTCGGAGAGCTCGGCAAAGTGTGGTGACGGAGCACGGGCGAGCGCCTGCCGGGTACGCCGACGCGGCTCTTCCTCGGCGCCGACGGCCACGATCTCCTCGACCGCCCGGACCGAGAGCCCCTCGGCCACGATGCGGCCGGCCAACCGCTCCTGGGCAGCCGCATCGGCAAGTCCGAGCAGCGCCCGCGCGTGGCCCGCGGACAGCACACCAGCGGCCACCCGGCGCTGCACCGGCGGCGGGAGGTGGAGCAGCCGCAGCATGTTCGTCACGTGCGCTCGGGACCGCCCCACCCGGCCGGCCAACTGCTCATGCGTGGCCCCGAAGTCCGCCAGCAGCTGGGCATAGGCCGCGGCCTCGTCGAGCGGATTGAGGTCGGCCCGGTGCAGGTTCTCCAGCACCGCATCACGCAGCATGTCGTTGTCCGCGGTCTCCCGGACGAGTACCGGCACCACCGTCAGGCCGGCGGCCATCGCCGCCCGCCAGCGACGCTCCCCCATCACCACCTCGAACGCAGCCCCGCCTTCGTTGCCCACCGGCCGGACCACGATGGGCTGGAGCAGGCCCACGATGGAGATGGACGCGGCGAGCTCGGCCAGCGCGTCGTCATCGAAGACGCTGCGGGGCTGGCGCGGGTTGGGCCGCAGGTCAGTGACCGGGACCTCGCGGTATGGGCTCTCCGGCCGTTCGTCGTCTCGCGGCGGGCCGGCGTCGACCCGAAGCGGCCGAGGCGCGATCAGAGCGCCAAGTCCTCGACCTAGCCGGCTTGGCTCCTCACCCATGCAACTGCACCTCCTGCGGCCGGTGGAATCGCGGCTCCGGCGTATCGCGCTGCGGTCCCGGCGACAGCTGGACCGGCGCCGGGGACACCGCGGCGGCAGCCAACTCCGCCGCGGCCTGCACATAGGCCCGCGCACCCCGGGAGCCGGGGTCATAGCTGAGGATCGTCTGCCCGAAGCCAGGCGCCTCGGAGATCCGGACACTGCGCGGAATGATCGTGTCCAGCACCCGACGGCCGAAGTGCGCCCGGACATCCTCGGCCACCGCGTCGGCCAGCTTGGTCCTGGCGTCGTACATGGTGAGCAGCAGAGTGGAAATCTCCAGCTCCGGGTTGAGCTCGGTCTGCACCAGGTCGATGGTGTGCACGAGTTGGCTCAGCCCCTCGAGCGCGTAGTACTCGCACTGCACCGGGATCAATACCTCCTGCGCCGCGACGAGCGCGTTGACGGTGAGCAGTCCCAGAGACGGCGGACAGTCAATGATCACGTAGTCCACCTCCGCGGTCCGCAGGTAGCTTGTCAGCGCCTTGCGGAGCCGCATCTCCCGGGCGACGACGGGGACCAGCTCGATCTCGGCGCCGGCAAGGTCGATCGTGGCGGGGGCACAGCAGAGTCCAGGCAGATCGGGCGCGGCGACGACGACGTCACCGAGTGGCTTGCCCTTGACTACCACGTCGTACATCGACGGCGACCCGGCGGCGTGCGGCACGGCCAGCGCAGTGGAGGCGTTGCCCTGCGGGTCGAGGTCGATGACGAGGGCGCGCAGCCCGTGCTGGGAGAGAGCGGCGGCAAGGTTGACCGCGCTCGTCGTCTTGCCGACCCCACCCTTCTGGTTGGCGATGGTCAGGACCCGGGGAGGCACCGGCGCCGGCCAGCGGTCACCCACCTGCGGGGGGGTTGTTTCACGTGAAACCGAGGGCACGGGCGGGGCCTCTACGTCGGGGGGCGCCGGCGCCGGCGGCCAGCCGATTCCACTCGCGGCACCCGGCTGCGTGACCGCAACAGGCGACCGGGGCCAACCGAGGCCCACCTGTCCTGACAAGGGGGAGCGCCTCCGTCCGTCTACAGCCAGCTGGCAGCGCCCCGGCTCAGCGGGCCTTCCGGCAGAACCGCACCACTGTAACCAGCGGCACGCCGCTTGAGGTGTAGCGACGCACCACCTCAGGCGGTCGGTCGAGATCTGTCGGCAAGGCCGAGCAGCGGGAAAGCTCCTCCTCGGCCGTACGCCCCTTCACGGCCAGCAACTGTCCGCCAGGTCGGACGAGCGGCCAGACCGCTGGCAGGAGCCTGGCCAGCGGGGCGACCGCTCGAGCGGTGACGACGGTGGCCGATACCTTGCCGGCGGACTCCTCGGCACGCGCGTTCAGCACAGTCACGTCCGGCAGCTCGAGGGAGCGGAGGCAGAGCTCGAGGAAGCGGACGCGTCGCGCCATTGGTTCCAGCAGGGTGAGTTGCAGGTCCGGCCGCACGATCCGCACAGGAAGTCCGGGGAGCCCGGCGCCCGATCCCACATCGAGGACGACGGACTCAGGCGGCACGAGCGGAGCCAGCGCGGCTGAGTTGATCAGATGCCGATCCCACAGCCGGGGCAGTTCACGAGGTCCGAGGAGGCCCCAGGCGACGCCTTCCCGTGCCAGCAGCTCGGCGTACCGACACGCGAGGGGCAGGCTTGTCCCGAAGTGCTCGGCCGCTGACGGCGATGGGGGCGGAACGGGCGCAAGAGGCGCCCAGTCCTGGTCCACGGCTATCTCGGGTCAAGTCGGATGAACGACCACGAAGCGGTTGGGCTCTTCGCCCTCGGATTCGCTGCGCACGCCGCCAATCTCCGCGATGGCGTCGTGCACCACCTTTCGCTCGAACGGGGTCATCGGCTGCAGCGCCTTGGCTGTCCCCGTTTCCCGTACCGCGCCAGCGACGTCCCCCCCGACCTGGCGCAGCTCTGACCGCCGCCGCGCGCGGAAACCGCCGATGTCCAGCATCAGCCGACTCCGGACCCCGGTCTCCCGGTGCACTGCCAACCGAGTCAGCTCCTGCAACGCATCAAGGGTCTCCCCTTCCGAGCCGACCAAGGCGGTCAAGCCCTCACCAACGATGTCCACGGTCGCCCGGTCGCCCTCGATGTCCATATCGAGGTCGCCGTCGAGGTCGGTGATATCGAGCAACGTCTCCAGGTAGTCCGCCGCCAGATCACCCTCGCGCTCGAGCAACCGCGCGCCGCTCACGGGGGTGCTGTCCTCCGGCGCCGGGACCCCATCACGATCGATCGGATCAGGCGAACGCTCCGCTGCCGCGGCCGTCGCCTCTTCCGAGGCCGTTCCGGTATCCGCTTCGGTATCCGCTTCGGTCGCCTCCGGGGTTGCTGTGTCTAGGGCCGCACTGCCAGGCGGCGTCTCAGGGTGCGTCACGGTGCTCTCCAGGTCAGGTCTACGTAGGCTGGCCGCCGAGGAGGGGTCAATGTCGCCCGCCACGCCGACTGCCCTTGCGCCGGTTCGAGCTGTTCGGCGGGCGCCCCGCAGGGCGGCGCGGGGGAACGGACGACGTGGACTTTGG
>JADGOV010000117.1 GCA_017882785.1 Frankiaceae bacterium | reverse complement strand
GCCGGCCGCGCTATCCAGGCCGGCCGGGTGTGGGTGAACAACTACCACTCCTACCCGGCGCACGCCGCCTTCGGTGGCTACAAGCAGTCCGGCATCGGCCGGGAGAGCCACCAGATGATGCTCGAGCACTACAGCCAGACCAAGAACCTGCTGGTCAGCTACAGCCCGAACGCGGTGGGTTTCTTCTAGGACCCGCGGCGGAGTCTCACCCGCTCCGGGAGCGCAGGAGCGCGCTCCCGGAGCAGGACCTGCAGCGCTGTATCGGCACCCCGACGTTCTTCGTCAACGGACGACGGCACTATGGCTCCTACGACATTCACGCCCTCACCTCGGCCGTGGCGACCGCGAAGAAGCGCGCCGCGATCAGCGCGCAGCTCTGCGGCGCCCGAAGCGATCCGGCCGAGCCATGAACGGTGACGGGCCGGCCGTGGACTCCACCGGCACGCAGGCGCACCAGCCGGGTCTCCGGAACCTCCGAACACCCGTTGACTCGCCGAGCGCAGCGGCGGCAACAGGGTAAGGATTGCTCATGCCCCCTGCCCGACCTGCCCACCCGGCTCTCACCGACGCCGAGGTGGCGGACCTGCGCGCCCAGCTTGACCGTGGCAGCACGCCGCGGGTACGTCTTCGCGGCGGTGGCACCGGCGCCGTCGTCAGCGTGGGCGACCCCGAAGCCGACGGCCCCGAATACATCAGAGTCAAGGTCACCCTCAACGGAACCCGCGACACTCTCCCCTACGCCCCCGAGGACCTCGCGTCGGCCGCCCGCGGCGCAAAGGCGGCGGCGGCGGCACTTGGCAGCACGCCGCCTTCCGTACCCACCAAGGCCAAGCGCCAGCCGTCGCGGAACCCGCAGCTCCGCACCGCGCCGAATGTCGTGATCACCCTGCGCACCGCGGGCGCGGAGTGGCTGGTCGACGCCGCCCGGGACGGCACGACGATCACCGAAGGCGCCGGCGTGTCCGCCGAGGTCGTCCAGGCCGTCGCCGACCACCTGCACGACGCCAGACTGTCCGGCGCGGTCGCCGACGTGGCCTCCGTGCGCCGCTCGGAAGCCGCCGGCAGGGTGGAACGGTTACGCGCCGAGCTGACCGCAGCCGAAGCCCTCCTCGCCACCTACGCGCCCGGCAACTCCGCACGGGGTCGGCGGGGGTGAGGCCGGTCTCGGGCCTACCCCAACGGCGGCCGGTCCAGCAACTCCTGTAGCGGCGGCTGCGCGGCCTCGAGGTCGGCCGGCAGCTTGATCGGTAGAAAGCGCCCGTACGGGCCGGTCGCCGGCACCTGGAGAAACGTCGTGGGCAGGAACGCCGACGCCTCGTGGTAGAGGTGCTCGAGCTGGACGGCCTTGCGATCCTCGACGGTTTTCTGCACGTACAGCCAGGTCAGGTCGTAGTCGCGATCGAGGGCGTCGAGGTCGAACGTGGCGGTGTTGACGTTCGTCACCGGCAACCGGCTGTGGTCGAATCCCGGGGGGAAGCGCATCGACTCGAGGATCATCACCCGCTCGTCGACGCGCGCCGGCGCCCCCCCCACCTCGCCGGTGTTGGCAACGACCTCCGCGGTCATCGGACGGCCCGCCCGGACATGCATGCCGATCACGACCGGATCGAGCCGGGCAGGCAGGTTGTCCACGTTGGAGACCATGACGAAGCGCACCCCCCGGGAGCGCAGCGCCTCCAGTGTGCCGGAGCCACGCAGGGCGGACAGGAAGTCGCCGTGCCCGGGGCTGTAGAGCGACACATGACCATCGCCCGTCCGGAAGAGGCTGCCGTCATCCTCCAGGCGCAGCGAGACGTACTGGCTGAAGTACAGCGGCGCGAGTCCACGCTGGGTGAGGAAGTCCTTGGTAGGCCCGTCCGTGGCGAAACTCGTCATCACCGCGGTGGGCACGTCGACCCCGAGCGCAGCCGCCAGCGCGGCGGTCTGCGCCAGCTTGAGCTCGAGAAAGCTGCGCCCCCCGACCGCTTCGACGACGCCCTTGACGACGCCGCCGAACCGCGTCGCCATACCGCCGTTGAGCACGACGGCTGCCACCGCGCCGGCGCCGAGCACCTGCAGGCCGGCGTCCCGGGCGTCGTCGTACCCCGGCTTCCCGGGCTCCGGCAGGCGGAGGATGTCCGCGGGCAGCGGCGGTTCGACGCGTCCGTCGACCACGTTGCTCTGCGCGGACAGCGTTCCCGCACGGACGCGGGCCTGCAGGGCGAGGAAGGTCGCCTCCTCGAAGCCGTAGTCGTCCAGCGTTCGGCGGGTGTCCTGATCGATGTCCACCAGCGGATTGTCCACGAGCGGATTCTGCCCGAGATCCTGTTGGCGGCGCTCAACCGGGCCGACGACGGACTACCCCCCGCCGAGATCTTGCTTGAGCACTTTCCCGATCGCATTGCGGGGCAGCGAGTCGACGATGTGGACCCGGCGGGGCCGCTTGTGCGCCGACAGCTGCCCCGCGACGTGGTCGATGACCTGCTCGGGGGTGACCCCGGCGGCGACGACGTAGGCCACGATCTCCTGGCCGAGGTCGACATGCGGCTCGCCCACCACCGCCGCTTCGGTCACCGCAGGGCAGGCCAGCAGCGCGTCCTCGATCTCACCGGCGCCGATCCGGTAGCCACCGCTCGTGATGAGGTCCACCGACACCCGGCCCACGATGCGGTGCGTACCGTCCGGACCGATCGTGGCGAGGTCGCCCGTCCGGAACCAGCCGTCCGCGCTGAACGAGGCCGCTGTCGCCTCCGGCCGGTGGTGGTATCCCCGGAAGACGGTCGGGCCGGTGACGTGCAACTCGCCCATCGCCGCTCCGTCGTGCGGAACAGGCCGGCCCGCCTCGTCGGCCAGCCTGGTCAGCACGCCGGCGAGCGGCTCGCCCACGGTGCCCGGTCGCCGAAGCCGACGGGCGCAGGTGCTGAGCGTGATGAGGGTCTCGGTCATGCCGTACCGCTCGACCGGCCGGTGCCCGCTGAGCGTGGCGAGGGCCTCGAAGACGCTGGTCGGCAGGGCGGCGCTGCCGGAGACGAGCAGGCGGGCGGGCGCGAGGGCCCGCGCGGCAGGTGGGTCGGCGGCGATCCGGGACCAGATGGTCGGTACGCCGAAGTAGAGCGTCCCGCCGGCCCCTGCGTACGCCGCGGGTGTGGCCCGGCCGGTGTGGACCAGCGCCGAGCCGGTACGCAGCGCACCGAGTACGCCGAGGACCAGGCCGTGCACGTGGTAGAGCGGCAGGCCGTGGACGAGGGTGTCCGCCGACGTCCACTGCCAGGCCCCGGCCAGCGCGTCGAGGTCGGTCGCGATCGCGCGCCGGCTGACGGGTACGCCCTTCGGCGCGCCGGTCGTCCCGCTGGTGTAGAGGAGGAACGCGGTGCTGTCCGGGGCCGGCTCGGGAAAGCGGCCGGCTGACCGCCCGGCCAGCCCGAGGTCGACGGCCACCACCGGCAGGCCGCCCTCGCCTCCGTCCCCGCCATCCAGCTGCCCCGCGATCATGTCAGCGCCCGAATCACCCAGGATGTGCTGGCGTTCCCGCGGGCTGCTGTCCGGCGCGTAGGGCACGAGCGGGACGCCCGCGAGCAGGCCGGCGACGACCGCAACGACGGTCGCCAGGGAGGGGCCGGCCTCCACGGCGAGCGCGCCGGCGCCGGCGATGCGGTCCGCGAACGCCGCTGCGGCACCGGCGAGCTGCTCCCACGACATCCGCTGGCCGGCCGCCGTCAGGGCATCGGGCCGGTCGTGGAAGGCACCGGCCACCGCCGGCAGCAGGACGTCGTTGGCGCCGGTCATCTACGTCAGGCGGATCCGCAGCCGCCGATTCGCCTTCCCCTTGTTCTCCACCTTGACGACCTCGATGCCGCCGATCTGTCGGGTCGAGGCGACGTGGGTGCCGCCGTCGGCCTGCAGATCGAGGCCGACGATGTCGACGATGCGCACCTCGCGCAAGCCTGGCGGCAGCAGGTCCGTCTCGGTGCCGATGAGGTTCGGCAGCGCGTACGCCTCCTCGCGGGGCAGTACCCGCACGTCGATGCGCCGGTCCGCCTCCACCTCGACGGCGCAGGCCTGCCCGATCTGCTCCTTGAAGTCGGCGGGGATCTCGGGCAGGTTGAAGTCGATCCGGGCGCTCAACGGTTCCATGTTGCCGCCGGTGGCCAGCGCCCCGAAGTCCCGCAGCACCACACCGCCGAGCAGGTGCAGCGCCGAGTGGGTTCGCATCAGCGCCGTCCGCCGCTGGTCTTCGACCGCGCCGCGGACCGATGTCCCGACCGGCGGCAGCGGGTCGTCCTCCGCCGGAATGAGCAGCAGGTCACCGTCGACCGGCGCCGACCGGCGCACGCCGACGATGCGGGTCTGCACGCCGCCCCACAGCAGCACCCCAGCATCGGGCGGTTGGCCGCCCCCGCCGGGGTAGAACGCTGAACGGTCCAGCACGATGCCGTCCGGTGTGGAGTCCAGCACGAGAGCGTCCCACTGCCGCAGCGTCGCGTCGAGCAACTCCAGCCGGGCGGTACGCCCGTGGTCATGGGAAGCCATACCTGGCACGGTAGCCGGGACGACCTGTCTGGCAAGGTGACGTCATGACTGCCCTGCGACCCGCTTCGGGTATCCGCTGATGGCCATCACCGTGGTGCTCCGCGGCGGATCACGCGATGGCGACAGCACCGAGGTCGCCGACGAGGTGTCCCGGCTCTTCGCCGCCTCCGACGCGCCCGGGCTGCTGGACGTGTACGAGGCCACCGACGTGCGGGCGGCCGTCCGCGGCAACGAGGAGCGGGCCGTCGTCTTCGAGTGGGTAGGGCAGGAGTCCACCGAAGGCATCGCCCCGGAGGCGATCCACATGCCACCCGCGCACTGACGCGTCGGCGATCAGCCGCTGCGGGGGGCTACGGCATCCGGAAGTAGGCCCGCCGGACCGACGGCGGTAGCGCGACCGGCACATCGCCCAGCCTGCCCCACCGGGTCGTGCCTACGCCCGGAGCCCACCACGTGGCGGAGGACGGCCGGTAGATCGCCCTGTCGGCCCAGCCGTCACCGGTGTAGTCGGCCGGCACCGGCACATCCCCCAGCTTCCCCCACCTGGTCGGGGGCAGGCCGCGCACCCACCAGACACCGGTCGAGGGTCGCCACACCGCCATGTCCGCCTTCCCGTCGCCGGTGTAGTCCGCAGGCACCGGCACGTCCCCCGGCACGCCCCACGCGGTTGTTGCTACCCCCCGGATCCACCAGGTCCCGGTCGAGGGCCGGTAGATGCCGAGGTCTGCATGCCCGTCGCCGTTGAAGTCTCCAGGCACCGGGACATCCCCGGGGGCACCCCATCGCTGAATGGGGCCGCCGCGCAGATACCACCTGCTGTTCGACGGACGCCACACCGCGGTATCCGTCTTCTTGTCGCCGTTGAAGTCGGCGGGCGCCGGAATGTCCCCCGCCCGCCCCCAGGTCGCGGTTCCGACCCCGCGGACCCACCAGGTGCCGTTAGCGGGCCGGTATATCGCCATCTCCGACTCGCCGCCACCGGTGTAGTCACCGGCAACCGGAATGTCGCCGGGCAGTCCGTATGACACCGGAGTCTGTCCGGGGATATTCCAGGTGAGGGTCGAAGGCCGCCAGGTCGCCGTATCCGTCTTTCCGTCACCGCTGTAGTCCGCAGCCGGTGTCAGGTTCGAACGGCGGGCCAGCAACGATTCGATCTTGTCAACACTCAGATCATCGGCGCCGACGATCGGCAGTGTATGCAACGCCGCCCGGGCCGCGGTCGATGTGGTCGTCGAGGTCGTGAGCCGCCAATTGGCGCCTCCCATGACGTGGTTGAAATACACCACCGCCCGCACACCGAACGTCGGCAGACTGCTTAGCATCGTCGTGAGCCAGTCGGCCTTGCTCCCCTCTGGAGACTCGTTGCAGCCGATCTCGGGGATCATCAACGGCTTGCTACCGGCGACGGCCCGGATAGCGGCCACGGCCGGTCCCATCATGGTGCGGAAGTCCTCGAAGGGACCATGACTGTTGCCCCAGTTATAGAGATCCAACCCCACCCAGTCGACATAACTGCTGCCCGGCCACAGCGAGGACAGGGACGTCGAACCACGGTATGGCTTGTCCGGATTCCAGACCCAGAGGATGTTGGTGGCGCCCTCTGACCTGGCCAGCGTGACGACATGCCGCCACGCCAGCGGGAACTCACTGGCCGTGTTCCCGTTCAGGCCCGGTGAGTACGGCTGCCAGTTGCCGTTCATCTCCGCCCAGAGCCGGATCATCACAGGATGGCCGTACTCCGCTACCTCCCTGGTCCACTTCCGGATGTAGGCGTCATGCTCCCCCGCGAGGATCGACCGCAGCGTCGAGTGCGGATCGTCCGGCCGGTTGTACGTCGGATCCCAGAACAGTTGGGGGACCGCGCCCTCAGCGCGGACGCTTCGCGCCCACGCGCCCCAATAGATCGCACTGTTGGTACGAGTCGCAAACGAGCCGACAATGCCGGACCGCTTGTCCAATGCGGCCTCAGTCGCCAATCGCTGCGCATCAGTCGCGTCTCCCAACCCGAAGATGATTGGCGCGTCCGCCGCTTTGGCCGGCATCGCAACGGTCACCTGAGCACCGATGACGGCGAGCGCCACAAGGACCGGTACGTCGAGCAGGATGCAGCGAACGAAGGATCTCACAGTGACGAACTCCCAGTGGCAGGCGCGCGCAGGAGCAATACTTCCGGCATTGGCATGGTGGAATTCGCAGGCATAGGCTGAATCAGTTCAGCGGATGCGTTTTGAAAAGTTTTGACGTGGCCTCGATCACCCGCTCGCCGTTCTTGAATACCCGATCGCAATCGCGGCGGATGAACTCGAGCTGATGCTTGCCGCATTCTTCGTACATGGTACTGATGTCCTTTACCGAATGCGCACCGGCCATCTTCGAGACCAGTTCCGAGAACAAGTGCATTTCGGTTTGTGCCCGGTCGAGGATTTCATTGCTGGCGAAGACCATCTCCTCAAGCATCAATTTCTGCGCGCCGAACATGAAGCTGCTTGCAACTGCATTGGCTTTTTTCATTTGGGTTTCGGCCTCAATCGCGGTCTGATTGACGGCCGCGGCATCCGGCTGGGACAGCTCTGGCATGGACATGATGATGACCTCCGTTCATGAACTCATGTA
>JADGOV010000116.1 GCA_017882785.1 Frankiaceae bacterium | reverse complement strand
CGAGGAGGCCAGACCGGCAAAGACCAGCCACCCGCGTACCCGGCAGCGCCGGTCAGCCCACCGGCCGTCCCGCCGCACAGCCTGCCGGGTCCACCGGACCCCGCCGCGGAGGTCCCGCAGGGCGGGGGCTTCACCGTCCCCGGCTAGTGTCGCCATCGGTCCGCCGGCATGCCGCCACCGCAGCGCCCGGTACCGCGGAATGACGGGACACGGGGTCGGGCACGGTAGAAAGGGAAGAGACTGCAGCAGCTACTGGAGGTACTTGATGGGGAAGTTCAAGGCCCTGTTGAAAACGGGCGTGGCCGTGAAGGCGTTCGAGATCGCGCGTCGGGAGGCGGCCAAGCCGGCCAACCAGGCCAAGGCGAAGGAGTTGTTCGCCAAGGTCACAAGCCGCACGGGCAAGCCCACCGGTCACTGATGCTGGGCCCCATCCACTCGCTGGGGGCAGCATGAGCGTGCTCGTTGCCTTCTCCGTCAGTCCGGCCGGTACCGAAAGCGTCGGCCCTGCTGTCGCGGCAGCGGTCCGGGTCGTGCGCGCCTCGGGTCTTCCCAACGAGACCAACGCGATGTTCACCACGATCGAAGGCGAGTACGACGAGGTCATGGCTGTGGTACGAGCGGCGGTGGAGGCGGTGCGCGCCTCGTCCTCCCGGGTCAGTCTCGTGCTCAAGGCCGATATCCGCGAGGGCGTCACCGACGCCCTGCATTCCAAGGTCGCCACGGTCGAGCGGCTCCTCACTAGCTGACGTCGCGCTGGACGTGGGGCAGGGTTCGGACGACGATGGCCTCGTGGGAACGGCCGCACCCTCGCCGAGCCTCAGCACTGTCCTGGCGGACGTGCGGGGCGCGGCCCGGGCGATGCGGGTCACCTGGCAGCCGCGCTCGCCACCGCCCTTGCGAGCTGGGGCGGACAGCCGCGGCAGTGCCCGGCCAGACGGCCGGCCGGCCCCATGTGGGCTGGGAAGTGCCAGAGCACCATAATTGCGCCAGCCGGTCAGTGGACGGGCAGAAGGAGCGCACCATGCCGCGGTTTCTCGTCGTCGCCAATCAGACCCTCGGCGGCGAGCAGTTGACAGCCAAGCTGGACGAACTGAGCACGCCCGAGCCGCCCACACTGCGGCTGATGGTGCCGGTCACCGACACCGAGGGGTTCCAGCAGTGGGACTACCCGCCGATCGACCGTGTGCTGCCGGACGCGCACAAGCTGGCCCATGCGCTGGCCGAGGGTCGGCTGGAGCACGAACTCGCGCGGCTGCGGCGGGCCGGGGTGCCGGCCAGCGGCGAGGTCGTGGATGCCGACCCGGTGGAGCACGTCAAGAAGGCCCTTGCCGACGAGCAGTACGACGGAGTGGTGGTCTCCACCCTGCCGCACCGGTTGTCCCGCTGGCAGCTGATGAACCTGCCGCATCGGATCACCCGGGCCAGCAACGTGCCGGTGACCCAGGTGGTAGGCGCGGCGGGACCTTCGATCTGAGCCGGGCCGGCGAGGCTCGCTAGCCAGCCTCGCGCGGCCGCTGATCCGGCAGCGTGCTGTCGAGCGCGCCATCGACGGCTCGATCGATGTGGATGCCCATCGCGTCCAACACGAGGCCGGCGATCTCGGCGTCGAGGTCGGCCGGGATCCCGTAGACATCCGGCGTGAGCGAGTCCGCAACACGCAACAGCCATTCCGCGGCGAGGGCCTGGCCGGCGAAGCTCAGGTCCATCACCGCCGCGGGATGACCCTCGGCGGCGGCCAGGTTGACCAGCCGACCCTGGGTCAGCAGCAGCAGTCGGCGGCCGTCGTCGAGCCGGTACTCCTGCAGATGCGGGCGGACCGGCGCCGGCCGGCTGCTGGACAGCCGGGACAGCGCGGGAACGTCGATCTCCACGTCGAAGTGCCCGACGTTGCCGAAGATCGCGCCGTCCTTCATCTGTGCGAAGTGCTCGGCCCGCAGCACAGCTCGACTGCCGGTGGCGGTGAGGAAGACATCGCCGACGGCCGCCGCCGCCGCCATCGGCAGCACCCGGTAACCCTCCAGCGCAGCCTCCAACGCCCGGGTCGGATCCACCTCCGTTACCACGACCGACGCGCCCATGCCCTTCGCCCGGGAGGCCACGCCGCGGCCGCACGGTCCGTAGCCCGCGACGACCACCGTGCGGCCCGCGAGCAGCAGGTTGGTGGCCCGCAGCAACCCGTCGATCGTGGACTGGCCGGTCCCGTACCTGTTGTCGACCACCCGCATCGTCTCGTTCTCGTTGACGGCCACCATCGGGAACCGCAGCCTTCCATCGCGGGCCATGTGGCGCAGCCAGAGCACCCCCGTGCCGGTCTCCTCACAACCGCCGCGGATGCCGGCCAGCAGGTCGGGCCGGGTGGTGTGCAGCGCCGTCACCAGGTCACAGCCGTCATCGAAGATCAGCTGCGGGGCCATGGCCAACGCGGCGGCGATGTGCCCGGCGTAACCTACGGCGTCGATACCGCGCCGGGCGAAGACGCTGATGCCGGAATCGCACACCAACGCCGCAGCGGTGTCGTCCTGGGTGGCCAGCGGGTTGGACGCACACAGCCGGACCTGGGCGCCGCCGGCCTGCAGGGCTCGGAGGAAGACCCCGGTCTCCGGGGTCACGTGCAGGCAGGCGGCGACCCGGACGCCGTCGAAGGGACGCTCCTCGGCGAATCTGGCGGCGATCCCGCGCAGGATCGGCATCGCCCTGACGGCCCAGGCCATCCGGGACCGGCCGGATTCGGCCAGCGTGGGATCGGCTATGTCAGCCGGCACGTCAGCCGGCCCGGACTCAGTAGCGATAGGTGTCGGTCTTGTACGGTCCACCCGCCGGCAACCCGAGGTAGTCGGCCTGCTCAGCGGAGAGTTCGGTGAGGTGCACGCCCAGCGCCCCGAGGTGCAGCCGGGCGACCTTCTCATCGAGGTGCTTGGGCAGCACATGGACCCCCGTGTCGTACCGGCCGGCCCTGGTGAACAGCTCGAGCTGGGCCAAGGTCTGGTTGGTGAACGAGTTGGACATCACGAAGCTCGGGTGCCCGGTGGCGTTGCCGAGATTCAGCAACCGGCCCTCGCTGAGCACGATGACGCTGTGGCCGTCCGGGAAGGTCCACTTGTCGACCTGCGGCTTGATCTGCAGCCGCTCGACACCGGACCAGGCGCTCAGCCCGGCCATGTCGATCTCGTTGTCGAAGTGGCCGATATTGCCGACGATCACCTGGTGCTTCATGCGGCTCATGTGCTCGGCAGTGATCACGTTCATGTTGCCGGTGGCAGTGATCACGATGTCCGCGGTGGCCAGCACGTCATCGACGGTGAGGACGGCGAAGCCGTCCATGGCCGCCTGCAGGGCACAGATCGGGTCGATCTCGGTCACGACGACCTTGGCGCCCTGGCCGCGCAGGGCGTCCGCGCAGCCCTTCCCGACGTCGCCGTAGCCGCAGACGACCACGGTCTTGCCCGCCATCAGCACGTCGGTGGCCCGGTTGATGCCGTCGATGACCGAGTGCCTACAGCCGTACTTGTTGTCGAACTTCGACTTCGTCACCGAGTCGTTCACGTTGATCGCCGGGAACAGCAGCTTGCCCTGGCGGTGCATCTCGTGCAGTCGGTGCACCCCGGTGGTGGTCTCCTCGGTGACGCCGAGGACGCCCGCGGACACCGTCGTCCATCGATCCGGGTCACTGGCGAGTGAACGCTCCAGCAACCGCAGGACGACGCGGGTCTCCTCGTTGTCTACGCCGGCCGGGTCGGGTACTTCGCCGGCCTTCTCATACTCCACGCCCTTGTGGACGAGCAGTGTGGCGTCGCCTCCATCATCGAGGATCATGTTCGGTCCCTCGCCGGCCCACCCGGTCAGCGCCTGCTCGGTGCAGTCCCAGTACTCCGTGAGCGACTCGCCCTTCCAGGCGAACACCGGCACGCCTCGAGGCTGCCCGACGGTGCCGTCCCGGCCGAGTACGACCGCAGCGGCGGCGTGGTCCTGGGTAGAGAAGATGTTGCAGCTTGCCCAGCGCACGTCCGCCCCGAGGTCGACCAGGGTTTCGATGAGCACCGCCGTCTGCACCGTCATGTGCAGGGAGCCGGTGATCCGGGCGCCGTCGAGGGGTCGACGGGCACTGAACTCGGCCCGCATCGCCATCAGTCCGGGCATCTCGTGTTCGGCGAGGTCGATCTCCCGACGGCCGAACGCGGCGAGGTCGAGATCGGCAACATGGTAGTCACCGGCTCGCAGGGGACTGAGCGTCATGCGGACTCCTGAAGGTGCGGGGTCGGGGAGGGGGTCGGGGGTGCGGAGATCGGGGAGTTCGCCAGCAGCCGTTGCAGCTTGTCCTGCTCCCACCGCAACCAGTCCTCGGCGTGGACGTCGGCTGGTCGACGAGGCTCGGTCGCCAGCCAGGCGTCGATCTCCCGGCGGAGCGTCGCGTCCTCGCGAAGCCGCGCGGCAAAACCCACATCGGACAGGCCGACCCCGTGGGCTTCGACGAGCTCACGCAGGGTGCGCAGACGCTGTAGCTGCGCCGGACCGAACAGCCGGTAGCCGGTGGCCGAGCGTTCCGGAGTCACCAGCCCCAGCTGTTCGACGTAACGCAGCATGCGCGGCGACCACCCGGTGGCTGCCGCTGCCTGTTGGATAGTGATCCGGTTCATAGGGGCATAACCTTACCACGATGGTGTCAAGGTGCGTCTGATCAGGTTGCCGTGGCCCCCGCGCCGGGGGTCGCCCGGGCACCGGATGCCAGGTGCGCCCGGTAAAGGTCGGGCTCGACGTAGATCACCTTTGCCAACGGTTCGGCCTCCCGGACCCGGCGCTCGGCGTCGTCGATGGCGGCCGCGACCGCCACCATGTCCAGGCCTGGCGCCAACGCGACCTTCGCGCCGACCAGCACCTCCTCGGGCCCCAGGTGCATGGTTCGCAGGTGAATGACATGCGTCACACGTTCACCGTCGACAAGCGCCCCCCGGATGCGACCGACGACGGTGGGACTCCCGGCCTCACCGATGAGCAGGCTCTTCATCTCCACGGCGAGGAAGACGGCAACCACTCCGAGCACCGCCCCGATGGCGAGACTGCCGATCCCGTCCCAGCGGCCGTTGTCGGTCAGGATGCTCAGCGTGACACCGGCGAGGGCGAAAAGCAGGCCGACGAGAGCGGCGCTGTCCTCGAGCAGGACCACCGGCAACTCGGGGGCCTTGGAACGGCGCAGGTAGTCCACCCACCTGGCACCGCGCCGAATCCTGCCCGCCTCCCGATGCGCGGTGCGGAAGGAGAAGCCCTCCAGCACCATCGCCACCACCAGCACACCGATGGCTATCGCCGGCTTGTCCAACGGATGCGGATGCCGGATCTTCTCGTACCCCTCATAGACGGCGAAGAGCGAGCCCAGACTGAACAGCACCACGGCAACGACGAAGGCGTAGAAATACCTGTCCTGCCCGTACCCGAAAGGGTGCTCCTCGTCAGCCTGCCGCCGGGACTGGCGCCGACCGAACAGCAACAGCACCTGGTTGCCGGTGTCGGCCAGGGAGTGCACCGACTCGGACAGCATCGAGGAGGAGCCCGTCACCAGGAAAGCGGCAAACTTGCTGAGCGCTATCCCCAGGTTGGCCAGCAGCGCGGCGACGATCGCCCTGCTGCCCTCCTCCCCGCTGCTCACAGTGGCAGGCCGGCACGCAGCGTCGACTTGAGCGCGTTGATCGTGGCGATCGGCGTCGGGTCCACGCCGGTGAGCACCGCCAGGTACGCGCTGGCGTAGTCGATCAGTCCCACCAACGAGGCGAACCGCTCGTAGGGCGAGGCGCCATCCGCGACCAGCTCGGTCAACGCGAGGCCTCGGTCGATGGCCAGTTCCCGCGCAGCATCCGCCTGCGCGGCCACCCGGGCATGCTCCTCCCCGTCCCGGAGCAGCAGCAGGTGCAGGCGAGCGGAGCCGTCCTCCCCCTCGACCCGGTCGGCGAACAGGTCCTGCGCCGTCCCGACCCAGGGTCCGTCGAAGGTGACGATCTGGTTGTGCGCCGCCTCCGGCAGGACGCCGCTGAGCGCCGGAGCCTTCGCGTTCTCCTCCCACTGACAGGCCAGTCGGTAGGCCGCCACCCCCGCGATGGCCGAGGCGCCCCAGGCCATCGGCACCCTGCCGGCCAGGCTCAGTGCCAGCTCCTTGGCCGGGTTGAGGAACGACTCACTTCCCGGTTGGCACCGTAGGGCCAGCCCCTGCAGCCTCTCCGCGGTCGCCTCGAAGGCGTCGGCCGGCGGGTCCACCAGCCCCAGCGCGGCCCCGATCGCCACCAGCGGTGTGGCCATCGACCACAGGGTCGCCCGCGGGGAGTGCACCGCCGTGACCGGGACGAACAACCCCCGGGCGCGGTCGGTGAGGTGCGCCAACGGGGAACCTGCGGCGCCGATACCCACGACGGAGGCGCCCCGGCGCAGCGCCTCCTCGCCCGCGGACAGCGTCTCCTCTGTGCTCCCTGAGCAGGACAGCGCGACGACGAGGTCGGCGGCGCCGACCCATCCGGGCAGGCCGAAGCCGCGGGCGACGACGACCGGCACCGGGGAACGGGGTGCCGCAAGAGCGGCCAGGACGTCGCCGGCCATCGCCGATCCCCCCATGCCGGTCACGACGACCGCCCGTGGCCGGCCCTCCTCGGCCAGGGCGTCGACGCCGGCCTCGATTGCGGCGGTGGCGCCGGAGCGCACCTGAGCGGCCGAGGTGGCCACAGCCCGAAGCATCTCCCCGGGATCGCCGGCCTCGATCGCGGCCACGTCGTCGAGGTCGGCGGCGATCGAGCCGGTCATCAGCCGCCGTCCTCCGGCCCGCTGGTCGAGGGGCCCGGCCGGCGCGCCTCGTCGATGAGCAGGACGGGGATGTCCTCGCGCACCGGGTAGGCCAGTCCGCAGCCTGTGCACACCAACTCGCTGGCCGCCTCGTCCGGACGCAGCGCGGCCCGGCAGTCGGGGCAGGCCAGGATCTCCAGCAGCAACGGGTCGAGGTTCACAGCACACCCCCCCGGACGAGCGCGAGCACGCGATCGCGGATGCGGGCCATCGTGGGCTCGTCCACCGCCTCGGCGTTGAGCCGAAGCAGCGGCTCGGTATTGGACGGTCGCAGGTTGAACCACCACTGCGGGCTCTGGACAGTGAGGCCGTCGAGGTGGTCGACCACGACGCCCTCATCGTGG
>JADGOV010000012.1 GCA_017882785.1 Frankiaceae bacterium | reverse complement strand
GCCGCCGGTGTGTGCCCGTCTGAGCTCGGTGCAGTGGCGGTGGGCTGCGGGCCCGGCCCGTTCACCGGCCTGCGGGTCGGGCTCGTCACCGCGGCCGGACTGGCCGACGCGCTGGGGGTGCCCGCATACGCGATGTGCTCCCTGGACGTGCTGGCGCGCGGCAGGGGGGACGTGCTGGTGGTCACCGACGCCCGGCGGCGGGAGGTGTACTGGGCCGCATACGGCGCCGACGGCGCCCGGCTTCTCGGCCCCGGTGTGGCGCGGCCGGCGGATGTCCCATCGGCCGGTCGCCGGGTCGTGGGGCCGGCCACGGACCTCTATCCCGACCTGCTGCCCGGCGACTCGGCCTGGCCACGGGCCGCCGACCTCGCCGATGCGGTCGCCGCCCGCGCCGATCGCGGCGAGCCGGGCGACCGCCTGACTCCGCTGTACCTGCGCCACCCGGATGCGACACCACCGGGCGCGCCGAAGGCGGTCCGCCGGTGAGGTTCCCGTGAGACTGTGTCCGCTGCGCTGGTGGGATCTCCGCGGGCTGCAGGACATCGAGCGCGAGTTGTTCGGCGCCGACGGCTGGAGCGAGTCGGCCTTCTGGTCCGAGCTGGCGCAGAGCGACACCCGCTACTACCTGGCAGCGCACACGGCCGACGCCATCACCGGATACGCGGGGTTGGCGGCGGTGGACTGCGGGGTGGGCGGTGGCGGTGCGGTGGGCGGTGCGGTGGGCGGGGAGGCATTCCTGCAGACGCTCGCGGTACGGCGCTCCTCCTGGGGGCGGGGGGTCGGCTCGGCGCTGCTGAGCGCGGTCCTGGCGGAGGCGGCCCGGCGCGACGCGCACCGGGTGCTGCTCGAGGTCCGGACCGACAACCTGCGGGCGCAGGCACTCTACTGTCGGTTTGGTTTCGTCGAGATCGGCCGCCGCCACCGCTACTACCAGCCCAGCGGCGCGGACGCGCTGGTGATGCGCCGTGGTTGACGGGGCGAATAGCGCGAACAGTGCTGACCAGGGACCGTTGGTGCTCGGCATCGAAACCTCCTGTGACGAGACGGGCGTCGGCATCGTCCGGGGTTCGACCTTGCTCGCGGACGCGGTGGCCTCCTCGGTCGCCGAGCACGCCCGATTCGGCGGTGTCGTCCCGGAGGTGGCCAGCCGGGCTCACTTGGAGGCGATGGTGCCCACCGTGCGTCGGGCTTTGGCTACCGCGGGCGTGCGCGGCCGGGATCTCGACGCCATTGCGGTGACCGCCGGCCCGGGGCTGGCCGGCGCGTTGCTGGTCGGGGTCGCGGCCGCGAAGGCGTACGCGCTGGCACTGGACAAGCCGCTGTACGGCATCCACCACCTGTCCGCGCACGTCGCGGTGGACACCCTCGAGCACGGACCTCTGCCCAGCCCGTGCGTCGCCCTGCTCGTCTCCGGCGGGCACTCCTCGCTGTTGCTGGTCAGCGATATCACGGCTCCGGTAACAGTGCTCGGGGCCACGATCGACGACGCGGCCGGGGAGGCGTTCGACAAGGTTGCCCGGGTGCTCGGCCTGCCTTTTCCCGGCGGCCCGGAGATCGACGCACACGCCCGCGCCGGGGACCCCGCTGCGGTCGCCTTCCCGCGTGCGCTGGCCGGCGCGCGGGACCCAGCCTACGATTTCTCCTTCTCCGGGCTGAAGACCGCGGTGGCCCGGTGGGTGCAGGCCAGGCAGCGGGTCGGCGAGGCGGTGCCGCTGGCCGACGTCTCGGCGTCCTTCCAGGAGGCCGTCGCCGACGTGCTCACCGCCAAGGCGGTGCTGGCCTGCCGGGACACCGGTGTGGCGGACCTGCTGCTCGGGGGCGGCGTCGCTGCCAACTCCCGGCTCCGGGCTCTCGCCGAGCAGCGCTGCGCGGCGGCCGGGCTGCGGCTGCGCGTGCCGCGCCCGGCGCTGTGCACGGACAACGGCGCGATGGTGGCCGCCATGGGCTCGCTGCTCGTCGACGCGGGCGTGCCCCCGGACAGTCTGGACTTATCCGTCGACCCGGCCTGGGAGTTAGCATGATCGTCCGAATGGAGGAGGCTCGTGTCGCCGACGGGCTGTTGCCCGAGTTCCGGCGGTACGTGACGGAAACTCTCTGGCCCCGCCTACAGACCGCTGAGGGCTTCCTCGGCGGTGAGGTCTACCGGTCCTACGACGGTGCGCCGCGACTCGTGATGATCACCCGGTGGCGGGACGAGGCCGCGCTGAAAGCTCAGGCCGGATCGGGGTGGCGGGACACCTCCTTCGTCCGTCCGGGAGACACCTCCTGCCTCGCCCGCGTGCCGCACGTGTGGCACTTCGCCCAGACCTATCCCTGACCGGCAGTGCGGTGGGGCGTACCCGCCGCGCGGACTTCGCTATTCTGCGCTCGACAACAAACCGGTAGTCTCCGCTCCGCGCCGGCGTGACCGTGCCCCCGTGCGGGAACCTGCGAGGAGCCACGTCCGGCCATCGACTCCCTTGGAGCACGCGTGCGTAGGATCAGCCTCCTCCTGTCCTGTCTGCTGTTGGCGTTCACCGTCGGGTGTGGCAGCAGCTCGAAGGACACGTCGGCCAGCTCCACCTCTGGAGCCAGCGCCGCCGCGACCAGTTCGACCGGCGCCTGCGCCAGCACGGGCACCCGGAAGTTCGCCAAGACCAGGTTCCTGCTCAACGCCGGACTCGCCTACGGCGCGTTCAGCCGCTACATCATCAAGCCCTACCGTGCCGGCTCCTTCAAGCAGGGCGCCAACGGGCGGGTGGCCGCACTCGCCAAGGCGGCTGGTTCCGGCCTCTTCGTCGCCGACCAGCTGCGCCGGGCGAAGAACAATGCCGTCTCTGACCCCACCCTGTGCAAGCTGGGCGTCCCACTGGAGAAGGCGGCCGCCGCGCTCACCGGGCTCGCTGCCGGCCTGAAGAGCGGCTCCTTCAATCCGACCGACCTGGTCGGCGTCGACAGTCTGCTCAACAAGATCGGTGTTGACTCGGCCGGTGCCGGGGCGAAGATCCAAAACCGCTGACCGCAGGCACCCGCGACACCGAGACGCCGGTCCCAGCCTTGTGGGGCCGGCGTCCGGCGTCTCGCGCGCTAAGGGGCAGGTGGCTTTGGGTCGCGCGCTCGGCGCGTCGGTGTTGACGTCCTCCGGCTGTCGGCATAGATTGGCACTCGGCACCTTAGAGTGCCAACAGGCGACGAGGCCCTGATCCCCGCGACGGCAGCACGTCTCGATCGCACCGATTCGTTCGCATTGTCAGCGACAAAGGGGAGGTAGGTCGTGGCGACCGCCACCGCAACATCCACCAAGGTAGCCATCAAGCCGCTAGAGGACCGCATTGTGGTCCAGCCGTCGGACGCGGAGCAGACCACTGCGTCCGGCATCGTCATTCCGGACACCGCCAAGGAGAAGCCGCAGGAAGGCAAAGTGCTCGCGGTCGGCCCCGGCCGATTCGAGGACGGCCACCGCGTGCCGCTCGACGTGACGGTCGGCGACATAGTGATCTACTCCAAGTACGGCGGCACCGAGGTCAAGTACAACGGCGAGGAGTACCTCGTCCTCTCGGCCCGCGACGTTCTCGCGGTCATCGAGAAGTAGCAGCCGCGCTGGCGCCCCGGGAGCGACCTGCACCCGGGGCGTTCGCCGCGCATGGAAGCCGCGCAAGGACCAGGCAAGGCACGACGGCCCGGTGTGGGCCACGAGAGGGAACCTGTATGCCGAAGATTCTGGAATTCTCCGAGGACGCTCGTCGCTCGCTTGAGCGTGGCGTGGACGCCCTCGCCAATGTTGTACGGGTCACGCTGGGCCCGAAGGGCCGCAATGTGGTCCTGGACAAGAAGTTCGGTGCGCCGACGATCACCAACGACGGCGTGACGATCGCTCGTGAGGTGGAGCTCTCCGACCCGTACGAGAACATGGGCGCCCAGCTCGCCAAGGAAGTCGCCACCAAGACCAATGACGTGGCCGGCGACGGGACCACGACGGCGACTGTGCTGGCGCAGGCGATGGTGCACTTCGGGCTGCGGAATGTCGCGGCCGGGGCGAATCCGCTCTCGCTCAAGCACGGCATCGAGGTCGCCGTCGAGAAGGTGTCCGCGGAGCTGCTCGACCGCGCGCACGAGATCACAACGCATGCCGAGATCGCCCACGTCGCCGCTGTCTCCGCCCAGGATGACAAGATCGGCGAACTCATCGCCGAGGCGATGGACAAGGTCGGCAAGGACGGGGTCATCACGGTCGATGAGTCCCAGACCATGGGTCTGGAGCTGGAGTTCACGGAGGGCATGCAGTTCGACAAGGGCTACATCTCGCCGTACTTCGTGACCGACACCGAGCGCATGGAGGCCGTCCTGGACGACCCTTACGTGCTGCTGAACTCCGGCAAGATCTCCGCGGTGGCCGACCTGTTGCCGCTCCTGGAGAAGGTCGTGCAGGCCGGCAAGTCGTTGCTCATCGTCGCCGAGGACGTCGACGGCGAGGCGTTGTCCACGCTGGTGGTCAACAAGATCCGGGGTACCTTCACCGCGGTCGCGGTCAAGGCTCCCGGCTTCGGCGACCGTCGCAAGGCGATGCTCGAGGACATAGCCGTCCTCACCGGCGGCCAGGTGGTCTCCCCGGAGATCGGCCTCAAGCTCGACCAGGTCGGCCTGGAGGTGCTCGGCCGCTCGCAGCGGGTGCTGGTCACCAAGGACGACACGACTCTGATCGACGGTGCCGGTGACGGTGCGGCGATCGAGGGTCGGATCCGTCAGATCCGGGCCGAGATCGAGGCCAGTGATTCCGACTGGGACCGGGAGAAGCTGCAGGAGCGGCTGGCGAAGCTCGCCGGCGGGGTCTGCGTGATCCGGGTCGGAGCGGCTACCGAGATCGAGCTCAAGGAGAAGAAGCACCGCTTGGAGGATGCCATCTCGGCGACCCGGGCCGCGGTCGAGGAGGGCATCGTGCCCGGCGGAGGTTCCGCACTGGTGCATGCCGCCGCGGTCCTGGCCGATGGGGCTGGGCTCACCGGGGACGAGGCCACCGGCGTGGCAGTGGTCCGCCGGGCGCTCGACGAGCCGCTGCGCTGGATCGCCGAGAACGGTGGCGTCGAGGGCTACGTCGCCGTCCAGAGGGTGCGCGCGTTGCCGATCGGCTCCGGTCTCAACGCGGCCACCGGCATCTACGGCGATCTCGTCGCGGACGGTGTGGTGGACCCGGTCAAGGTGACCCGCTCGGCGGTGGCCAATGCGGCCTCCATCGCCGCCATGCTGCTCACCACGGAGACTCTGGTCGTGGACAAGCCGGAGGAAGCGGCCGAGAACGGCCACCCGCACGGTGGCCACGGGCACGCGCACTAGGCACGTCACTGTCCCTCGGGGCCGCCTCCTGCACCACGGGAGGCGGCCCCGAGTCGTGTGCCGGTGAGTGGGCGGCGTACCCGTCAGAAACTCCTCGCTCACGTCCGCACCAGTTGCTGCCGATGGGGGGGCAGGGCTGCGGCAACCGCCGTCGCCACCGAACCGTAGGACGACTGGAGGTAGGACAGGTTGACCACCGTGTTGATCTGCGATGACTCCCAGCCGGTCCGGGACGGGTTGCGGGCCTATGTCGTGGGCATCCCGGGCGTGAGTCGAGTCGAGATCACCACCCGCGGCGAGGAGGCGCTGGCACGCTATCCCATCAGCCGTCCCGAGCTCGTGCTGATGGACGTGCGGATGCCGGGTATCGGTGGGGTCGAGGCCACCCGACGGCTCGTGGACGCCTTCCCCGATGCCAACGTCGTCGTGCTCACGGTGGCCGCCGACCGGGACGCTGTGGCGCTCGCGATCGCCGCCGGGGCCCGCGGATTTCTCAGCAAGGACGTCGGCCATGAGGAGCTCTGCGCCGCCGTTGCGCACACTGTGGCGAGCGTGGAGTATCCGTCGGCGAACCCTCGTCTCGAGGCGATCGGTGACACCCCGGCAACGCCCGCCCCTGCGCTGACCGAGCGTGAACTCCAGGTGCTCCGCGGCATGAGCCAGGGCAAGAGCAACGGTGCCATTGGCCGGGAGCTGTACCTGTCCGAGGACACGATCAAGACTCATGCCCGCCGTCTCTTTCGCAAGATGGGCGTGAACGACCGGGCGCAGGCGGTGGCGTTGGGCTTCCGCTGGGGTCTCGTGCGCTGACTCGGGCTGGTGTAGTAGTGCTGCGCAGGCCCGCGCGCTACCGCTTCCCGGGCTCGTCCTCGACGTCGTCGGCCCCCAGCACACCGTCGGCGAAGCCTCGGGCGTAATCCCAACTCACGTAGCTCGCCGGGTCCGGATTGAACGCGGGCTCGTGCATCCGGGTCTGGCCGACGTCGAGCAGGTGCCGCAGGTTGCCGGCGAGAAGGTCCCAGCTGAAGTAGTGCGGCTCGTCGCAGTCGTCGCAGTCCACCACCAGCCCGCGGACGCCGCGGATCTCGAGCAGCGCCCGGAACATCTCCAAGTCCTCAAGATCAGCCAGCACCTCCTCGCGCTCCTCCGGGGAGAGCGGCTCGCTGATGTCGTCGTCGCCCAGCACTGAGGCCGGATCGGCGGGGTCACCCGAAAACGGGTCTATCGGCGAGTCGTGGTGCACGGGTCCAGGTTACAGAGGCCGCAGCGTGGATGCCGACTGCCGATCGGGTGTCGGGCCCTGGCAGGGTGGGCGGATGTGAGCGCCCGCACCCCGACCGGATAACGAACCGGGGGCTTCGACGGCCATGTCCGTATCTCCGAGTGCGGCAGCAAGACGGGTCGAGAGGTCCGTGGGGCTCGACCCGATCCAGCGGGCGATCGCGCACTGACCCAGGCGACGGTCGACCTGGGGCGTATGACCCGGCTCGCCCGGTATATCGTTTGCTATGCTAACGAAATGGCTGTTTCCCCGTCGCTTTCTCCGACGCTGACCGCTGACGTCGAGCTCGCGCACGATGTCCGGATCGCGGTGATGCGGCTGGCCCGCCGTCTGCGGTCGGAGCGGCCGGAAAGTGGCCTGACTCTGACCCAACTTGCTGCCCTGGCCACCGTGGAGCGACACGGCCCGGTGACGCCGGGTGAGCTGGCCGCGCATGAACGCGTGTCGCCGCCGTCGATGACGCGAGTCATCGCGGCCCTGGAACGCAACAACCTGCTCATCCGGACGGCGCATCCCACGGACGGTCGTCAGTCACTGATCTCCCTCAGCGATGCCGGCGAGGCCCTGCTGGCCGCCGACCGCTCCCGCCGGGAGGCATGGCTCGGCCGCCAGTTGGGGGCCCTCGGCGCCGATCAGCGAGCCGCCGTGCTCGCGGCCCTTCCTGTCCTGGAGAGGCTGGCCGAGGCGTGAGCGGCTCTACCGTCTTCCGCACCGGCTTCCGCTCCCTCTTCCGCTCCATGCAGGTCCGCAACTACCGACTGTTCGCCGGCGGGCAGGTCATCTCACTGACCGGTACCTGGATGCAGCGGCTCGCCCAGGACTGGCTGGTGTATTCCCTTTCCGGTGGCAGCGGCACCGCGGTTGGGATCACGACCGGCCTCCAGTTTCTGCCCACACTGCTCTTCGGCCTCTACGGCGGCGTGCTCGCCGACCGCTACTCCAAGCGACTGCTGCTGCTGGTGTCGCAGGGCGGGATGGCGCTGACGGCGCTGGTCCTGGGCCTGCTGGATGTGACCGGCGCCGTGCAGCTGTGGCAGGTCTACGCGCTCGCCTTCATCCTGGGCCTGGCCAGCGTCCTGGACGCTCCCGTGCGGCAGGCCTTCGTCGCCGAACTCGTCGGCCGCGACCTGGTGGCCAATGCCGTCAGTCTCAACTCGGCCACCTTCAACTCCGCTCGCATTGTCGGGCCGGCCATCGCCGGGCTCATGATCAACGCCTGGGGAACGGGACCGGTCTTTCTTATCAACGCGGTCTCCTTCCTGGGGCCGATCTGCGGCCTGCTGCTGCTGCACACGACAGAGTTGCAGACTGCCGAGCGCTCGCCGCGCGAAGCCGGACAACTGCGTGCAGGACTGCGTTACGTCCGGGCTCGTCCGGACCTGCTCGTACTCATCGTGTTGGTCGGCATCGTCGGTACCTTCGGGCTGAACTTCCAGATCACCATCGTGCTGATCGCCCGGCAGGTGTTCGGTGCCGGCGCCGGTTCCTACGGCCTGCTGTCCACCGGCCTCGCCGTCGGCTGCCTGCTCGGCGCCCTGTTCGCGGCGGCCCGCCGAACCGTGCGCCAGCGCCTGGTGCTCGGCGCAGCCGGCGCCTTCGGCGTGCTGGAAGTGATCACCGGGCTGATGCCGACGTACTGGACGTTCTTCGCCATGCTCATTCCCACTGGCGCGGCCGTGTTGACCATGACAACGGCGGCGAACGCCAGCCTGCAAGCCCGGACCTCGCCGCGGATGCGGGGGCGCGTCATGGCCCTCTACATCCTGGTCTTCCTCGGTGGCACTCCCTTCGGGGCGCCGATGATCGGCTGGATGGCCAACACGTTCGGGCCGCGGTCCAGTCTGCTGATCGGCGGCACGGTGTCCGCGCTGGGGGCGGTCGCGGCGACAGTGGTGCTGGCCCGGGCCCGCAGCCTGCGCCTCGAGGCGCATCTGCTGCGCCGACACCCGCACGTCCATCTCCGGGCGTTGCCGGTCGCCGGGACCGGGGAGCGGCCCCGCCCTGACCCGGCCTACGCCCGCGCCTCCTAAAGCCTGATCCCGGAAATCGGGGCTGCGTTCGAGTCGTGGACGACGCGACCTGGGGACGACGATGTCGGTGTGCGGCTCTTCGTTGCGGTGTACCCGCCGCCGGCGGCTCTCGATGCGCTGGCCCGGGAGGTGAGCGATGGGCTGCCCCCGCTGGTGGCCCCGTGGCGAGCGGTGCCGGTCAGCCAGTGGCACCTCACACTGGCCTTCCTCGGTGAGGTGGCGCAGGATCGGCTCAGCGAGCTATGTGAGCGGCTGAGCCGGGCGGCCGGGCGGTCCACACCGCTGACTCTCGCGCTTTCAGGTGGCGGGGCGTTTCCGGCTGCACGCCGCGGTCAGGTGCTGTGGGTGGGCGTGCGTGGCGAGCGGTCCGCCCTCGACGCGCTCAGGCGGCTGGCCGACCGGGTCGGTGCCGCGGCCCGGCGCACCGGTATTGCCATGCCGGCGCGGGCCTACCGTCCGCACCTCACCCTTGCCCGTTGCCGAGACCCGCAGGGAGTCGACGCGGCCTCGATGGTGGCCGCACTGTCCGGCTACGCGGGCCCGGTCTGGCCGGTAACCGAGATCGTCCTCGTCCGCAGTCAGCTCGCCCCCACGACCTCGCACCACCCCGCGGCGCGCTGGCCGCTCGGCGGCTGAGCCCAGCGGGGCACCCGGCACGTATTCTCACGGCGTGCGGCCGCGGCACTGGATCGTCCCCATAGCGCTCGCCGGGCTGATCCTCGCGGTGGTTCTCGGCGCCGTCGTGCGGTGACCACCGCCCCAACTGGCGGGCGGGCCTACCAGGCGTACGCCTCCGGCGCCGTGTTCTGCCCCGGGAAGATCTTCTCCAGTTCGGCCAACTCGGTCTCGCCGAGGGCGATCTGCAGCGCCTGCAGCGCGCCGTCGAGCTGCTCGGTGGTGCGCGGACCGATGATCGGTGCGGTGACCACTGGCTGGTGCAGAAGCCAGGCCAGTCCGACATTCGCCGGTTCGGCGCCGAGGGAGGCACAGAAACCCTCGTAGGCCTCGATGGCCTCCCGGTTCGCCGCGAGCGCCTCCCGTGCCCGGCCCGCCGTGCGCCGCCGCCCGGCTCGCTCCTTGCCGAGGACGCCGCCGAGCAGGCCACCCATGAGCGGACTCCACGGGATCAGCCCGATTCCGTAGTGCTCGCAGGCGGGTATGACCTCACGCTCCACGTCCCGGGTCAGCAGGTTGTAGATGCTCTGCTCGCTCGTCAGGCCCACCGTGCCCCGGGCGCGGGCTGCCTCCTGGGCCGCCGCCAGGTGCCAACCGGCGAAGTTGCTGCTGCCGACGTAGAGGATCTTCCCCTGCTGGCGGAGCACGCTCATGGCCTCCCAGACCTCCTCCCACGGCGTCGACCGGTCGACGTGGTGCATCTGGTAGAGGTCGATGACGTCGGTCTGCAACCGGCGCAGGGAGGCGTCGGCGGCCCGCCGGATGTTGCGTGCGGACAGGAAGGTGTCGTTGGGCCAGTCGCTCATGGAGCCGTACAGCTTGGTGGCGATCACCGTGCGCTCGCGTCGGCCGCCGCCTTGGGCGAACCAGCGCCCGATGATCTGCTCGGTGATCCCCTCACCCTTCTGCCAGCCGTACACGTTGGCCGTGTCGAAGAAGTTGATGCCCGCGGCGTGTGCACGATCCATGATCGCGAAGGCATCGACTTCGGACGTCTCGGGGCCGAAGTTCATCGTGCCGAGGCACAGCCGGCTGACGGACAGACCGCTGCGGCCGAGGTGGGTGTACTCCATCCCGCGAAGCTACCCCGGATCGTTGCCGGGGCAACCGTCGGCGCGTCCCGGCGGCTGCGTCAGAGCCGTTCGACGAGGTAGTCGACACACGATGTGAGCGCTTCGACGTCGGCCGGCTCCACCGCCGGGAACATGCCGATCCGCAGCTGGTTGCGCCCGAGCTTGCGGTAGGGCTCGGTGTCGAGGATCCCGTTCGCTCGCAGCGCCTTCGCCAGCGCAGCCGCGTCGACCTCGTCGGTGAAGTCCACGGTGCCGACGACTGCGGAGCGCCGTGCCGGGTCGGCGACGAAGGGCCGGGCGTAGTCGGAGCTTTCCGCCCAGGCGTAGAGCCGTTTCGCCGAGTCGGCGGTACGGGCGGTCGCCCAGCCCAGTCCACCCCGGTCCAGCAGCCACTCCACCTGGTCGGCCAGCAGGAACAGGGTGGCCAGCGCCGGGGTGTTGTATGTCTGGTCCAGCCGGGACTGTTCGATAGCGATGCGCAGATCGAGGAAGGCCGGCGCCCACCGTGTCCGCAGCTCCTCGGCACGGTCCAGCGCGGCGGGGGAGAGCAGCGCCAGCCACAGCCCGCCGTCGCTGGCGAAGCTCTTCTGCGGAGCGAAGTAGTAAGCGTCTGCCTCGGCGACGTCGACGGGCAGACCGCCGGCGCCACTCGTTGCGTCGATGAGCACCAGCGCGCCCTGGTCCGTTCCAGCCGGGCGCACGACCGGGGCCATCACTCCGGTCGAGGTCTCGTTGTGCGGCCAACAGTAGGCGTCCACACCCGCCTCGCCGGCTGCGACCGGCGCACTGCCCGGCGGGGCGTCGATGATCGACGGCATGTCCAGGTGGGGAGCGAGGCGGGCCGCGGTGGCGAACTTGGCGGAGAACTCACCGAACACCAGGTGCTGGGAACGAGCCCGGATGAGGCAGAACGTCGCCATGTCCCAGAACGCCGTGGTGCCGCCGTTGCCGAGGACGACCTCGTACCCAGCCGGCAGACCGAAGAGCTCTTTCAACCCTGACCGTACCCGCCTGACGACGGACTTGACACCGTCCCGGCGGTGCGACGTGCCCAGGTAGGACCTGCCAGTGGCGGCCAAGCCGGCGAGCGCCTCGGGCCGCACCTTCGACGGTCCGCAGCCGAAACGGCCGTCCGCCGGCAGCAACTCGGCCGGGACGAGCACGTCGCTCATGCAGTGCTCGGCGTGGCGTGGTCGATGCGCGCCCAGCCGTCGACCTCCTCGACCGGCCTCGCGGGTGGGCCTATGTAGCGGGCGCTGGGTCGGATCAGTCGGCCGGTGGCCTTCTGCTCGAGGATGTGCGCGCTCCAACCGGCGGTACGGGCGCAGGTGAACATCGAGGTGAACATGTGTGGCGGCACCTCGGCGAAGTCCAGCAGGACCGCGCTCCAGAACTCGACGTTGGTCGCGATCACCCGGTCCGGTGAGCGCTCCCGCAACTCGGCCAGCGCGGCCGCCTCCAGCGCGTCGGCAGCCTCGCAGCGCTTCGCGCCGAGCTCCCGGGCGGTTCGTCGCAGGACACGGGCTCGTGGGTCCTCCGCGCGGTAGATCCGGTGCCCGAAGCCCATGAGGCGATCACCGCGGTCGAGCAGCCGCCTGACATAGGCGGTGGCGTCGCCTTCCTCCTCGATGTCCTGCAGCATCTTGAGAACCCGGGAGGGGGCACCGCCGTGCAACGGGCCCGACAGGGCGCCGATCGCGGAGGAGACGCAGGCGGCCACGTCCGCCCCGGTCGAGGCCACGACCCGAGCGGTGAATGTGGAGGCGTTGAGGCCGTGCTCGGCGGCGCTGACGAAGTAGGCGTCGACCGCCTTGACGTGTTCCGGGTCCGGCTCGCCGCGCCAGCGAATCATGAAACGCTCGACGATCGTGCGTGCCTCGTCGATGCGCCGCTGCGGCACGACCGGCCGACCCAGGCCGCGCGCGGCCTGCGCGACGAAGGACATCGCCGTCACCGAAATGCGGGCCAGGTCGTCGCGGGCCTGGGGCAGGTCGATGTCGATGAGCTGGTCCAGGCCCCAGGTGGGCGCCATCATCGCGATGGCGCTCTGCACGTCCACCCGGATGTCACCGGAGTGCACGGGCACCGGGAAGGGTTCCGCCGGCGGTAGGCCGGGGGCGAAGCGGCCGTCGACCAGCAACCCCCACACGTTGCCGAACGAGACCCGGCCTACCAGATCCTCGATGTCCACACCGCGGTAGCGCAGGGCGCTACCTTCCTTATCCGGTTCGGCGATCTCGGTCTCGAAGCCGATCACGCCTTCGAGGCCGGGCTTGAAAACGGGCAAGGGGGCCGGGGCGGGCGTAGCGTCTGGGGTCCCCGCCTTGCCGTCAGGGGTCGGCGCAGAAGTGTCGTCAGCCATGGGCACATCGTTGCACCACTCGCGGCATGCTACGAAGTCGGAGTGGTTACAGATCGGATTGACGCGATGCGCCAGACGTACTTGACGAGCGGACTCCTCGAGGAGGATCTTGCCGACGACCCGATGACGCAGTTCGACGCGTGGTTCTGCGCCGCCGTGCAGGCCGGCGTGGGGGAGCCGAACGCCATGGTGCTGGCAACCGCGACGCCAGCCGGTGTGCCCAGCGCCCGAGTGGTGCTGCTCAAGGCGTACGACGAGGGTGGCTTCGTCTTCTACACCAACTACGACTCCCGCAAGGCCGCCGAGCTGGCCGGCAACCCACGGGCCGCGCTGCTGTTCCCGTGGCATGACCTGGAGCGTCAGGTGCGGGTGGAGGGAGTGGTCGGGCGCACGAGCGCGGCCGAGAGTGAACTGTACTTCAGCAGTCGACCACGTGGCTCCCAGCTGGGCGCGTGGGCCTCGCCCCAGTCCGCGGTGCTGAGCTCACGTGCGGAGCTGGCCGAGCGCCTCGCGGAGGTCACCGACCGTTTCGGCGTCGATGAGGACGCCGACCCTGTACCACTGCCGGACTTCTGGGGCGGCTACCGGCTGCGGCCGGATGTGGTGGAGTTCTGGCAGGGCCGAAGCGACCGCCTGCACGACCGCCTGCGCTACCGGCACAGGCCTTCCGGCTGGCGGCGCGACCGGCTCGCACCCTGATCTCAGTCAGCGGCGGCGTCGGGCAACATCGCAGCGACGACACGCAGGTCAGAGACCAGCCCGCTATAGGCGCTCTCGCGGTCCTCGGCCCGCAGCACGGCGGAGGGATGGATCGTCGCCAGCGCGTACGGAGCCTGCACGCCGTCCTCCTCGTGGGCCGGCCAGGGCAGCAGGACGCCCCGTGATCTGGTGACCCGGAACGACGACCCGAAGATGGACTGGGCCGCGGTCGCGCCGAGGCAGACCACCACCTCGGGGTCGAGCAGGGCAAGTTCGGCGTTGAGCCAGGGGCGGCACGCGGTGACCTCCAGCGCGTCCGGTTTCGCATGGATCCGCCGCTTGCCGCCGGCCGACGTGGTGAACTTGAAGTGTTTGACCGCATTGGTCACGTAGGCAGTGGACCGGTCGATGCCGACGTCGGCGAGGGCGCGGTCGAGCAGTCTGCCCGCCGGCCCGACGAACGGTCGGCCTCGCTGGTCCTCCATGTCGCCGGGCTGCTCGCCGACCAGGACCATGCGCGCCGTGCTCGAGCCCTCGCCGAAGACGGTGCGGCTGGCGGCCTCGTAGAGCCCGCACCCCTGGCAGGCCGCGGCCGCGGCGGCCAGCCCGGCGAGATCGGTGCCCTCCGGCACGAACGAAGCGGCGGTCGGACGCTCGGGGCTCGCCACGGGGACAAACTACCCGCGGCCGGGAGCAGCCCCGGTGTGCCTGCGGCAGCCCGCCACGCGACCCGTCCCGCGACCCCGGAAGCGCGCTGAGCCAAACAGCGGCGGACAGATCAACTCAACCCGACCCTGTTTCGTTGGTTTATCCGCCACCTGGGTGACGGATGATCGATTGAGCCGTACCGTAAGCCCGTTCGGGGGGCCTCCTAGCACCGGGAGCAGGCGTGCCGCTGCCGCTGCAACGTCGGGCGTCCACAGTCACCGCGCTGTGCGCCCTCGCCAGTGTTGCCTCCGCTGTCTCGATCAGCGCGGCCACTGCGGATTCGGTGGACACCGCTCGGGCCAGAGCCGCGGCGGCCGCCGCCGCCGCGGGTGCGGCCAGGACCAGGGTGGCTGGCGAGGAGGCGCACATCGCGGCCGTCCAGCGCCAACTGGCCGCGCTCGACGTGCAGTCGGAGATCGCTGCCGAGGCCTACAACGGCGCGGTCGAGCGGCTGGGCTGGGCGGACCGGGTGGCGGGTGCCGCCCGGCAACGCCTAAAAGCCGCCACGGACCGTCTGCTGGCCCTGCGCGGGCAGGCCGGTGAGGTGGCGGTGGCGACCTACCAGACCGGGGGACTTTCCCAGCTGACGATGCTCACCGACACGGGTGGACCGGCGGGCTTCCTGGACCGGGCGGCCGCCTTGGATGCCCTCGCCCACTCCCAGCGGGCCACGCTGGACAGGTTGGAGACCGCGCGGCACGAGCAGGCGTTCGCCAAGGTTGCCGCGGAAGCGGCGCTGGCCAGGCAGCGGCAGCTGACCGACGCCAAGCGACGGGAGCGGGACGCGGTTCTTTCGGCTGCGCGAAGCCAGCAGCAGTTGCTCGGGCAACTCCAGGACGCGCAGGCCCAGCTGGTCGCCCAGGCGCAGGCTGCGCTGGCCAAGGCCGACGCGGCCAAGCAGGCGGTGCAGGCGGCACTCGCGCAGCGGGCGCTGGCCCAGGTCCAGGCGCGGGCGGCTGCGCTCGGTCGGCAGCGGGCGGCCCAGGCGCAGGCCGCCGCGGCCTTTCGGGCAGCCAGCGACGCGCGGCAGTTGGCGCGTGCCGCCGGCGAGGTGAGCCACAGCCGGCGGCACGGCCGGCTCAGCGCCGTGGACGTCGGCCCGTCCCCCAGCTCGGCCGGCCGTGGGTCCGGCGGCGCCGCGGTGGCCGTCGCCTGGGCGTATCGAGAGATCGGGAAACCCTACGTATGGGCGGCGGACGGGCCGGAGGCGTTCGACTGCTCCGGGCTCACCCAGTACGTGTGGGGCAAGGCCGGGATCTACCTCGGCCACTTCACCGGGTTCCAGATCGACCAGGGCCGCCGGGTCGGCCAGTCGGACCTCGTCGCGGGGGACCTCGTCTTCTTCGGCAGCCCGATCCACCATGTCGGCCTCTACGTCGGGTCGGGCATGATGATCGATGCGCCGCACACCGGGGCCTTCGTCCGCAAGGAGCCGGTGTGGTGGCCGCAGTACGCCGGCGCGGTGCGTCCGGCCGGCTGACCCGAACGCGGAGGAGGCCGCCGTCACTCGTCGCCCGCCGACCCCCCCGCGGACCCCGGACCCGCCGCTGGACCTCCGACCTGCACATCGCGTACTCAGCGTCGTCCTCGCCTGGGTGGTGACCAGGGCCTGGCTGCTCGCCGCGCCCGGATGGTGGGGCTATCCGCACCACAGCGCGGTCACCGGGGACGTGCGGCTCTATGCCCACTGGGGTGCCCTGTTGGGGCACGGTGTCTTCCCGCTGCACGATTCCAGCTGGCAGTACCCGCCGGGCGCGGGCGCCCTGCTCGCGCTGCCCGAGCTGATGCCGCTGCGCTACTACCCGGCCTTCGTGACGCTGGCTCTGCTGGCCGACGGGCTGGTGACCCTGGTGCTGCTCCGCGTCGGAGCGCGATCAGGCAGCGCGGCCGGGGCCTGGCTGTGGATCGTGGGGACCACTGCGCTCGGCCCGATCGTGCTCAACCGGTTCGACAGCGTGCCCACCCTGCTCGCGGTCGCCGGGCTTGCCATACCGGCCCGGCCCTTTCTGGCCGGCGCCCTGCTCGGGGCCGGTGCGGCCGTGAAGGTATGGCCGGCGCTGATGCTCCCCGTCACGACCAACCGCGTCCGGGCGGTGGCCGGTGCGGTGACCGTCGGCCTGGTCGGCCTTGCCTCGCTGGCGGTGACCGGCAGGCTGGGAGCCGGCCTGGACTTTCTGCACAATCAGCAGGCCAGGGGGCTGCAGGTGGAGACCCTGGCGGCCACCCCCTACGTTCTGGCCCGCGCCTTCGGCGCGCCCGGAATCCGGGTCGTGCGGGAGTTCGGCGCCTACCAGGTGCACGGGCCCGGGGTCTCCCTCGTCGTCACGGTGACCACGGTTGCCGGCGCGGTGGTGGTCCTGGGCTATCTCGCACTCGCCTGGCGCCGACCGGGTGCCACCGGGCTGGGATTGGCCGGCCTGCTCGCTGTGCTGGTCACCGCCCGAGTGCTGAGCCCGCAATACCTGGTGTGGGTGCTCGGCGTGGCCGCAGTCGTGCACAGCGACCCGCGGACGCGGCAGCGGCTGACGGCCTGGCTGCTGGTGCTGGCCTGCGCGCTGACCCAGTGGCTCTACCCGATCTGGTACGTGGGGTTGGTGCACGGCGCGGTCGGCTCCGCGCTGCTGCTTGCCGGGCGTAACGCCGTGCTGCTCGCCGCGTGTGCGGTGGCGCTGCGGGATGGACTGGGCGTGCGGGATGGACTGCCGGCCTACGGAATGACCCGGCCCATCGACACGAAGTAGCTCATGGCGACGGTGCACACCGCGCAGCAGCTGAGGAGCATCGCGTACGGCCGGCCGCGCAGCTGAGCCCCGCAGGCCAGGAACAGCGGCAGGGCGAGCAGGACCATCCGCGGGCGGGGTCCGACGTTGCTCGACAGAAAGCAGAACGCGAGTACCCCGACGGTATAGCCGGTGAGCACGCCGGGTGGTCGCCATCGAAGGAAGATCCGACCGGCGACCAGCACGAAGATCAGTCCGGCCACGATCGAGAAGTAGTGCCAGTCGGTGCGGGCCGCGTGCTTGACGATCTCAGGTGGGCTGAGCAGACGCAGTAATCGCAGCGAGAAGTCGATGTTCTGGTGCCAGCCACGGGCCTGGACCTCGTGCCAGGCTCGCCAGTCGCCCACATGCACTTGTAAGTAGATCAAGTAGCTGAGGAATCCGACCGGGGCCAGCAGCGGCGCCACGAGCGAGCGCCACTCGCCGCGTTGCCGGACGGCCTGGTAGGACGCCCAGCCGCAGGCGACCACCAAAGCCAGCGCGTTCGGCCGCGCCGCGGTGGCGAAGGCCGCGCAGATCCCCGCGAGGAGCCAGCGCCGGTGCAGCAGGGCGAGCAGGCAGCCCACGGCCAGGACGAGGGTGAGGCCTTCGGTGTAGGCCAGCGACAGCACGATGGCCCCGGGAAAGCAGGCGAACACGGCGGTCGTGCGCAGCGCGACCCGGCGGGCCGAGGTCTGGCCGGCTCCCATCACCAGCGCCGTGTGCCGGGCGAGATGGGCGACGGCCACGGTGGCCGCGAGCCCGAAGACCGTGCCGACCGCGGTGGCGACCAGCACGGCGTTGGCACCCGAGCCGGTCAGCGGTCGCAGCATCAGGGGGAACAGCGGCAGGAAGGCGAGGCGCAACTCCGCGTCCCCCGGCAGCGGTGCGGCGCCGGTCGGGTAGCCATGCTGGGCGATGGACAGATACCAGTGCGCGTCCCACTTGACCACGATCAGCCGCAGGCTGAGGCCGGACACCCAGTGCGCTGCGATGATGCCGGCAGTCGTGAGCAGCCGGCTGAGCAGGAAGATGCCGATGGCGAGGGTGCTGAGGCCGACTCGGGGGCGCGGGGATCGGATGACGATCGGCGGTCGATCGACCGGTGGTGACGTGCGGGCGGGGGCCGGGGCAGCTGTCAGTGTGCTGACGTCCTCGCTCAAAAGCCCTCCACCGGGTCAGTCCGCTGCAACCCTACGTACTCCGCGGTAGCGCCTCGCACCCTGCCGGGGGCGACACGCCGTTGTGCGGGCGGCTTGCGGCGGACGTCTCGCTGGGCGCGCGAGATCCGGACGTAGATTCGGGACCGGTCAGGAGGTGTCGTGGATCCGCTGCTGCAGGTACTGATGCTGGTCACCGGCGCGGCCACGGTCGCCGGCCTGGCCCGACGCTACGACCTGTCGCCACCCATCATGCTCGTGGCGGCCGGGCTGGCGCTGTCCTACATGCCCGGGGTGCCGGCCTATCACCTCGACCCCGATCTCGTGCTGGTGTTCTTCCTCCCGCCGCTGGTGTATTCCGCCGCAGTGAACTCCTCGCTGACAGCGGTACGGGCCAATGCCCGCCCGATCGCCTTGCTGTCGGTGGGTCTGGTGCTGTTCACCGCGCTGGTCGTGGCGGTCGTGGCCAGGCTGGTCATCCCCGGCCTGCCGTGGTTCGCGGCGGTGGCCTTCGGCGCCATCCTCGGCCCGACAGATGCGGTGGCCGCGACCGCCATCGCCCGCCGGGTCGGCCTACCCGCCCGCATCGTCACGGTGCTGGAAGGGGAGAGCCTGCTCAACGACGCGACCGCACTGGTGACGCTGAGTGTGGCTCTCAAGGCAGCGAAGAGCGGGCACGTCACGCTCCTGCAGATCGGCGCCGAAGCCGCTGTTGCCGTGATCGGCGGCACCGCGGTCGGGTTGCTCTCCGCCTACCTCATCGCCCGCATCCGCCGGCTGACGAACGACTCGCTGATCGAGAACACGCTGTCGCTGCTCACTCCGTTCCTCGCCTACGTGCCGGCCGCGGCCATCGGTGCCAGCGGCGTGCTGGCGGTCGTCATCGCCGGCCTGCGACTCAGTCACGAGGCACCGGTCCTGCTCTCACCTGCCGCCCGGCTGCAACACCAGTCGATCTGGTCACTGATCGACTTTCTCCTGGAGAGCCTGCTCTTCGCCCTCATCGGCCTGCAGCTGCGGGACATCGTGGCGCACACCGGTGGGCATTCGTCGGTCGACCTGGCCGGGGCAGCGGTGGCCGTGACCGCCGCGGTGGTCCTCGCCCGGTTCGCCTGGGTGTTCCCGGCCACCTACCTGCCGCGCCGGCTCAGTCCCAAGCTGCGGGCGCGCGACCCGTATCCGCGCTGGCAGACCCCGGCCGTCATCTCCTGGGCCGGCATGCGCGGCGCAGTCTCTCTGGCGGCCGCCCTCAGCCTGCCGTTGGTCGTGCACTCGCGGATGCCATTTCCCGATCGCGACGTACTGATCTTCCTGACCCTGGTGGCCGTCGTCGCCAGCCTCCTCGGCCAAGGCTTCACCCTGGCCCGCGTCGTCCGGTGGTCGGGACTACGCCGGGACGAGACGCAGGAACTGTTGGCGGAGGCCGCAGCCCAACAACGGGCGGCCAGCGCCGCGCTGGTTCGGCTCGACGAACTCACCGCCGACGGCAGTACCCCCGATGGCGTGGCCGAGCAGCTGCGGCAACGCGCCGAGTTCCGCCAGCTCAATGCCTGGGAGCGACTCGGCGGTGGGGGTGGCGGCACGCTGGGGTCCGAGCCGCCGACGGCGGTCTACCGGCGGCTGCGCCTGCAGATGCTCGGCGCGGAGCGGGCCGCGTTCCTGGCGATGCGCGACCGTGGGCAGATCACCGACGACGTGCTTCGTCGGGTGCAGCGCGACCTGGACCTGGAGGAGGCGATCCTGGCCCGCGGCTGAGGCCGGCGGGGCCTCCGGATGAGCCCGCGGTCAGACCAGGACCTCGTCGACGAAGCACCAACGCCAGTCCTCGCCGGGTTGGAACGAGCGCATGATCGGGTGTCCGGTGGCGGCGAAGTGCGCGCTGGCGTGCCGGCGCGGCGAGGAATCGCAGCAGCCGACGTGCCCGCAACTCAGACACTCCCGCAGATGCACCCACTGGCTGCCCTCTGCCAGACAGTCCGGGCAGCCGTCGAGGCTGTCAGGCTGGACGTCCCGGATGGCATCCAGGTGCGAGCAAGTCACCACGCGTACTCCTCGGCAGGCTGGGCTGGCGGGCTCGGGGCTGGCCAGCCGGCGCCGGTCGTGACAGCTCGTCACGGTCTGCGATCCCGCGCCGGAGCGGGCAGCGCAGCTGCGCTGTGACCCCGTGAGAGGCGTACGTTAACACCGTTCGGCGGGTCCCGGAGGTTCAGAGATGGCGATTGTGGACGCACCAACATCGTCCCCCGCGGCCCGAGTCGGGTCCGGACCTGCTTCGGCGGTCACGACCGACCCCTGGCGGGCGACGGTGCTCAGCGGCATCGGCAACACCCCGCTGGTGCGCGTCGACGACGTCTGGGTCAAGTTGGAGTTCCTCAACCCGTCCGGATCGATCAAGGCGCGGATCGCCACCTACATGATCGAGAAGGCGGAGCGTGAGGGCCTGCTGCGGCCGGGGGACACGATCGTCGAGGCCTCCAGCGGTAACACCGGCAACGCGATGTCGATGGTGGCCGCGGTCAAGGGCTACCGGATGCTCGTCGTCATGCCGAACGGCATGAGCCCCGAGCGGGCGGCGATCTCGCGGGCGTTCGGCGCCGAGGTCCTGACGCTGGGTGACTTCCACGTCAACGACGCGCTGCGTAAGGCTCGCGAGCTGGGGGACGAGCCTGGGTATTTTGCGCCGCAGCAGTTCGACAACGAGTGGAACGTCGAGGAGAACCGCAGCTGGCTCGGCCCCGAGGTGCTGCGTCAGCTGCCGGAGGGCGTCGTCCCGGACGCTGTGGTCGGCGGTGTCGGCACCGGCGGCACCATCGTCGGCGTCGGGCAGGCATTCCGGGCGGTCAACCCGCGCTGCCGGGTCGTGGCGGTAGAGCCGAACGAGTCCTGCACCCTCATGTGTGGCGAGATCGGCAAGCATCTGATCGAAGGCATCTCCGACGGCTTCGTGCCCGGCATCATCGCCCGCCACCGCGACGACGTCGATGCCTTCGTGCCGGTCGACAGCGAAGAGGCGATCGCGGAGATGCGTCGGCTGGCCCGCGAGTACGGCCTGTTCGTCGGGCCGAGCTCGGGCGCGCACCTGATCGCGGCCCGGGCCCTGCGCGAGCAGCATGAGGACGTGGCTCATGTGGTGACGTTCTTCTGCGACGAGGGGGAGAAGTACATCAACGACTACTGGCTGGACTGACCAGCTCCTCCTTGCGTCGTCGGCGCCCCGGCCCGATCGCCGAAGCTAGAGTCGGGGAATGACTGCGGTGATCCTGGACGGCCGGAGCACGGCCGCGGCCATCCGCGCGGAACTGGCCGGCAGGGTGCGCGTGCTCCGCGACGGAGGCGGTGCGGTGCCCGGTCTCGGTACGGTCCTCGTCGGCGAGGATCCGGGCAGCACGGCCTACGTCGCGGGCAAGCACCGGGACTGCGCCGAGATCGGGATTGCCTCGATTCGACGGGACCTGGGGGTCGGGGCGACTCAGCGCGACGTCGTCGCGGTCGTGTGTGAGCTGAACGAGGACCCCGCCTGCACCGGATACATCGTCCAACTGCCGTTGCCGCCGGGCCTCGACGCGAACGCGGTACTGAACCTCGTCGACCCTGGGAAAGACGCCGACGGCCTGCACCCGGTCAACCTGGGCCGCCTCGTCCTCGGCCAGGCCGCGCCGCTGCCGTGCACGCCTCGCGGCATCGTGGAGTTGCTCCGTCGATACGACGTCCCGCTGGCCGGCGCGGAGGTGTGCATCGTCGGCCGCGGTCTGACCGTGGGACGGTCCCTGGGCCTGCTGCTGACCCGGCGAAGCGAGAATGCGACCGTCACGCTGTGCCACACCGGCACGCGAGATCTCGCGGCGCACATCGGCCGCGCGGACATCGTGGTGTGCGCCGCAGGCGTACCCCAGCTGGTCAAGCCGGACATGGTCCGCCCCGGCGCGGCGGTGCTCGACGTCGGCATCACCCGCACCACAGCCGGCCTCGTCGGCGACGTCCACCCCGACGTCGCCGGCGTCGCCGGCTTTCTCGCCCCGATGCCCGGCGGAGTCGGCCCGATGACCCGGGCCATGCTCCTGCGCAACGTCGTCGAGGCCGCCGAAAGCCGAGCCCGCTGACCTCCCAGTGGGAGGGCAGCGGGCTGTGGTGAGCGGGCTGGGCGCTTCGGCGTCAGCCGGCGAGCCCCGGGATGGCGGAGGTGTCGACGTCGGAGGGTTTGGTCCGGATCACGACCACGCTGAGCACGAGGGCGATGACGGCGAAGACCGTGCCGACCATGAATGCTGTCGAGATGCCGTGCGCGAGCACGAGCTCCTTGATATTGGCCGGGGGTGGCGAGCCGGTCCCGAGCAGAGCGTGCGTCTCGTTGCGGCTGGCCGTCCCGAAGACCGTGACGAGGATGGACAGCCCGAGTGAGCCGCCCACCTGCTGGGTGACGTTCAGCAGCCCCGAGGCTGCACCGGATTCGCTGGCCTCGACCCCGCTCACGGCGCTGATGGTCAACGGCACGAACAGGAAGCCCATGCCGGCGGCGAACAACAGCATCGGGACCAGGATCCCCGACACGTAGGTGCTGGTGGTGGACAGTTGCGCCAGCCAGCCGAGCCCCGCGACGGCCAGCACCGCCCCGAGGACCATGAACAGCTTCGGACCGGTCGCGAGCAGCCGACGGGACGCGATCTGGGCGGTGATAATGATCATCGCGCTGACCGGGAGGAACGCGAGCCCGGCCTTGAGCGGGCTGTAGCCCAAGATGTCCTGGACGAAGATCGTCAGGAAGAAGAACATGCTGAACAGCGCGGCCGCCAACGCCAACATGATGCCGTAGCTGCCCGCCCGGTTGCGGTTGCGGAACAGGTGCAGCGGCATGATCGGCTGATCGATCGTCGTTTCGATCCAGACGAAGGTCGCCAGCAACACGACGGCCAGGGCGAACGACGCGACGGTGACGGGGTCCTTCCAGCCCTCCTGCGCGGCCCGGATGAAGCCATAGACCAGCGAGGTCATCCCCAACGTGGAGGTCAGGGCACCGCCGAGGTCGAAGCGGCCGGGATGGGGCTCGGACTCGTTGATGAACAACGGGGCCACAACGGCGAGCAGGATGCCGATCGGCACGTTGACGAAGAACACCCACCGCCACGACAGCCACGAGGTGAGCATGCCGCCGGCCAGCAGGCCCACCGCCGCGCCGGAGCCGGAGACCGCGGCGAAGACGCCGAAGGCCCGGTTGCGCTCGGCACCTTCGCTGAAGTTGGTGGTGATCAGCGCCAGAGCGGTCGGTGAGGCGATGGCGCCGCCGATCCCCTGCAGGGCCCGTGCCGCCAGCAACCAGGTCGATGACGTCGCGAGACCAGCGAGGAAGGAGGCGGTCGTGAACAGCGCGATGCCGAACATGAAGGTGCGCCGACGACCGAGAATGTCACCGGCCCGACCGCCGAGCAGGAGCAGCCCACCGAAGGTCAGCGTGTAGGCGTTGAGCACCCACGACAGGCTCGTCGTGGAGAACCCCAACGCGGACTGGATCTGCGGGAGCGCGATGTTCACGATCGTGGCGTCCAGCACCACCATCAGCTGGGAGCCGGTGATGATGGCGAGCGCAACGCCCGGATGGTTTCCCCGTCTGGCCTGACCGCCGGGTGGGACGGTGGGGGTGGAAACGGTGGGGGTGGGAGATGTCATGCCGACCTTCCGCCGTCTGGTCTGGGTGGGGATCATTGAAGTCTACGTGGCATAAGATACGATGGCGTTTCCTGGAGGGAGAGCGTACGCCATCGTTAGAAGACGCAAGCGTACACTAGCTGGGGTTTCGGGTGCCTGATCACGTCACGGCTCTGCCGTCCCTGTCCTGCCCGGGTTCCCGCCGACGGGGCGACAAGCTGCGAGCGGCGATCTTCGATGCCGTGGTGGATCTGCTCGGGTCCGTGGGCTACGGGGCCCTGACCATGGAGGGGGTCGCCGCCGCGGCGCGTACCGGCAAGGCCTCCCTCTACCGCCGGTGGCCCTCGAAAGAGGACCTCGTGGTCGACGCATTGACCCACCGATTGCCCCCTCTGGCCAGCCCGCCGGAAACCGGCAGTGTCCGGACGGACATGCTGCTGTTGCTCACGACCATGACGGCGACCATGAACAGCCCGACCGGGTGCGCCTTGCAGGCACTGATGTGCAGCGCCCAGCGGGACCGCGAGATCGTCCGCTCCGTCCACGCGAGGGTGATCGAACCGCGCAAGCAGATGATGGTGGCCGTGCTCCGCCGCGGCGCGCAGCGGGGCGAGGTGCGGCCTGACGCGGTCAGCATGCTGGTCGCCGAGGTCGGGCCGGCCATGGTGGTGCACCACTGGATGACGAAGGGCCCACCGGTGGCCCGGCACAGTGTGGAGGCCATCGTGGACCAGGTGCTGATGCCGCTGTTGCGGCCATAGCCCAGGCACAGCCCAGGCCATACCCAGGGCAGGGCCCAGATCACGGACCGGCCTCAGTCAGTCGCCCTCCGAGGGTCGCGGTGGCTGAATCGACCCCGGCGGCGGCAACGTTCCTATGATGGGGGGGCAGTGCGGCTGCCGCCATCGGTCCCTGCGTTCAGGGGGACAGCCGCCGATGAGGGGACCGTACACACCGATGGCCGACACACAACGGCTCCGGCCGAACGCCCGAGCCCGCGCCGCGGCGCTCCGGGAGAAGGAGCGCAAGCGGGAGGCCCGGCGGCGGCTGCTGATCGCCGTGACGGCCGTGGTCGCCGTGGTGGCGGTGATCGGAGTGCTGGTCGGCATCCGGCTCGCCGGCAACGACAAGAAGTCCGCCCCGTCGGCGAGCGCGTCCTCGCTCGATCCGGCCATCGCGGCCAAGGTGACTGCGGTGCCGGCCGCCACGCTCGACGCCGTCGGCCAGGGCGGGGTGAAGACCCTGCCGAAGGCGGTGAGCGGGTCACCGCTCGTCGCCGGAAGCAAGCCCAAGGTGATCTACATAGGTGCCGACTACTGCCCGTTCTGCGCGGCTGAACGCTGGCCGGTGGTCGTCGCGCTGTCGCGGTTCGGCACATGGAAGAACCTGTCCGCGACCACTTCCGCGGCCGCCCCGGAGGCGTACCCCAACACCCCCACGTTCTCCTTCCACGGCGCCAGCTACAGCAGTCCGTATGTGGCCTTCGAGGGCACCGAGACCAACACCAACAAGAGGGCCGGGAACGGCTACGAGGCGTTGGACAAACCGACCGCGGAACAGCAGCAGGTGCTCCAGAAGTACCAGCCTGACGGCACCATCCCCTTCGTCGACTTCGGGAACCGGTATGTGACGAGTGGCGCCTCCTTCAGCCCCCAGGTGCTGGGCGGCAAGTCCATGACCCAGATAGCGACTGACCTGAGCAACCCGACGTCGGACGTCGCCAAGGGGGTCGGCGGCACGGCGAACGCGATGACCGCGGTCATCTGCCAGTTGACGAAGAACCAGCCCAGCGCGGTCTGCAGCTCGCAGGCCGTGGCTGCGCTGCGGGGCAAGATTGGCGGCTGACTGGCAGCCGCCGGGTTGGGCCGCGACGGTCACGCTGCCGCTTGCGCTGATCGGTTGCGGCGTGTCCGGCTACCTGACGTATGAGCATTTCAGCGCGTCGACCACGCTCGCCTGCCCGGAGAGCGGGGTGGTCAATTGCGTGCGGGTGACGACGAGTTCGCAGGCCTATCTGCTCGGCGTGCCGGTCGCCCTCCTCGGTCTGCTGTTCTTTATCGGCATGGCGGCGCTCTGCCTGCCGGCGGTGTGGCGAGCTCGACCTCCGGCACTGCGTTGGCTGCGGCTGACCGCGAGCGCTGCCGGGGTAGCAATGGTGATCTACCTGGTCTACGTGGAGCTGTTCGTCCTGGACGCCATCTGCCTGTGGTGCACCGCCGTGCACGTTCTCACCCTGCTCCTGTTCGCCGCCGTCGCGATCGCCATGGCGCTGGCTGGCCTGGCCGAGCCGGAGCGGGTGCGCTGACCCTGGGCTGCGGGCGGATGTGAACGGGTCGTGCGTTTCCTCGGTGGACCTGCGGAATGGGCGGAACCAGGGAATGCTAGGCGGATGAACCTGCCAAGCGGGACTACCGACGGCCGGAGCATCTGGAGCATCCCCACTCGGGCGATGCGGCGTTGCGTGACCATCGGCCAGTTCATCTGCTGCGGCGAAGCGCGGTCGGCCCTCGTGCCGCCGCGGGCGAGGTAACCCCGGGACGTCCCGAGCTAGCCCGAACGCATCGACCTACCCATCCCAGCGGGGTCGGGTCATCATGTCGTCGTGACCCCAGGGCACCCGGCGCACCCGGTGGCCGGGCAGGCTCTGACGTCCGGGCAAGCGGCTCATCGTCGGCGCGCCTGGCGACAAGCGGCCGAAGCACTGCGCACCGCCGACGCCGGCGACCGGCTCGGTCCCGACGATCTCGCGACCCTTCGCCCTGGCCGTGGCCGGGTCCGTCGAGGAGATCGGCCGGCGGTACGCGGACAGTGACCTGGTGGCCTTCGCCCAGCACAGTCAGGGCCGCGCGCTGCTGCGCCTGGAGCGACTGGACGACGGGGTGGACGGCAGCCCGTGGGCGCAGATCAGCATCGTCGGCGGGGAGGTCGCCGACCTCGAAGACGCCCGCGAAAGGCTTCACGAGCTCGAGCAGGCCTGGAGTTCCACGCTGACGACCCGCGATCTGGTGCGCCTCGACGCGCGGGCCGGCCTGGTCACCGCGGTCTCCCGCTGACACGGTGCTGCTCGCCAGGCTCGCAATCCGCGCGGGCGTCGAGAGCCGCGGTTGGTATGACCCGACTCCCGCAGCGACACACGCGACTCAGCCCGACCCGACCACCTCGAACCCCCGGCTCGGGCTCATGGTCGACGCGGCACGCGGCGAGGTCCGGCTGTCGGCCGGCCGGCTCTTCCGTCCCGAGGCACTCGCCTACGGTCTCGCCGCCGACCTCATCGCCAGTGACCTCCTCGACGCCGGTGCGATCGGTGTCTGCGTGGACGTCGGCGGTCATGTCCACGCCGACGGACCGGCCCCACAGCCCGAGGGCTGGCTCGTCGCCGTCAATCACCCGCATTTCCGGAAGCGGTCGACGGCCTTCGCGTGCGCTTGGGCGGGGTCGCGACGATCCGTGGCGGCCACAGCGGCGCACGGGTGTTCCTCACCGTCGTCGGCGAAACCGCGTGGCGCGCCGCGGCACTCTCCCGGGCGGTCGAGGCGGCCGGACCCGAGGAAGGACTGCAGCTGCTGCACGACTGCGGCCTGCAGGGGCTGCTCTGTTACGACGACGGCCGGGTCATCAGCACTCCGGAGTGGACCGCCGGCGCCGGCTGACCGGTCTCTGGTGTATCTCCCCGAGCCCCCACGGCCTCCTGCTGACGTCTGAGTCTTCGCTCGAATCCTTCGACCGAGCCGACCTCGGCCGGGGGGATCGGTGATGAGTGATGGGCGATTGGCCATCACCGCCACCGCGAGCGCTCAGATTGAACGTCGACGCGGGAGGAGGTGACAACCATGAAGAAGTACACCAAGCCGGAGGCCACGAAGGTCAGCTTTGGCGCCGTCCTGGGGCTCAAGGTCTGATGGCTCGGGGGCCGTGCTCCGACCGGGAGCACGGCCCACCAGGACTGCATGACCGGCATCAGATCCGCGAAGGAGGACCAGACCCGTGGCTGAGCCCGCGATGATTCATCCGGCTGTTGCTCTCAGCCGACCCGTCGAGGCCGACGTGGCCGCGGGTCGGCGACGCCAGCACGGCAGAAGGCTCCCGGACAGTCGTGCGCCGTTGTCCGGGGACACCATGCCGGCCATACCGCTGGTGACCAGAGGCAACGGCTTGCGTCTGCATTGTGCGGACGGCTCGGAGTATCTCGATGCAGTCTCCGGGACCTTCAATCTCCCGCTCGGGTACAACCATCCCCACGTGGTCGCCGCGGTGCAGCAGCAAGCCAGCCTGATGAGCCACGTCAGCTCCGATCTCGCCCGCCCGTATGCGCAGAGCCTCCTCGATCGCCTCCTCGCGTTGGCCCCACCGCAGATGGGGGCGGGGTGGATTCGGGACGCCACGGGGTCGACCGCAGTGGAGTGCGCCGTCAAGATCGCGCAGAAGGCCACAGGTAAGTCCGACGTCATCACGCTCTTCCACGGACATCATGGGCAGACCGCACTGACCACGAGTATGTCGGGGCCGGCGTGGCGCCGGGAGGGCTTCCCGCTGCAGAATTCGGGGGGCATTCTGCGCGTGCCGGAGCCCAATTGCGCGTCGTGCTTCTACGGCCAGACCTATCCCTCATGTGAGTTGCTCTGCGCCCGCCGCATCAGCGATATCGCGGCGCAGGCCGGTCGCGGTTCGACCGCCTGCCTGATCGTCGAGCCGGTGCTCGGCAACGGCGGCAACATCGTGCCGCCGAAAGGCTACTTCCGTGCGCTGCGGCGGGTGTGTGACGACCTCGGCATCCTTCTCATCGCGGACGAGGTGCAAACGGGAGTGGGCCGGACCGGCTACTTCCTCGCCAGCGAACGCTTCGACATTCGGCCGGACATCATCGTGCTGGCCAAGGGGCTGGGCGGAGTGGGCGTGCCTATCGGGGCAGTCCTCATGCGGTCGGAACTTGACGTGCTGCAGACTTCGGACCACTCCTTCACCGGTGGCGGCAACCTCCTGGGCCTCGCGGCAGCGCAAGCGACGCTGGACGTTGTCGGCGCGAGGGACTTCCTGGCCGGCGTCCGGTTGCGCGGCGCCTATCTGGGGGGGCTCCTGTCCTCCTTGTCCCAACGGCAGCCGCGGGTGGGGCAGGTGCGCGGCGTCGGCATGATGTGGGGAGTCGAGATCGTCGACGCTGCCGGGAGGCCCGACCCGGAGACGGCGCGCGCCGTGGTGGGCATCGCCCGCGATCGGCACCACCTGATCACCCGCTCCTCGGAATACGGCCGCGGCCACATCCTCAAGGTTCGCCCGGCGCTCATCGCGACCGAGAGCGACCTGGAGGAGATCGTCGATCGGCTGGGCGCCAGTGTGTGTGACGCGAGTGTGCGAGAAGTAGAAAGCGTGCGAGACGTGGAAGGAACACAGCATGCGAGCGCTGGTCTATAGCGGGCCCTGGCAGCTGGACGTCCTCGATCGCCCGGTGCCGACGCTCAGCAGTCCCACTGACTGCCTCGTACGGGTCATGGCATGCGGCATCTGCGGCACTGACGTCGGGATCGTCAGGGATGTCTACGACGCCAGCCGTCCGCCGGTGGTGCTCGGTCATGAGGCCACCGGGGTCGTCGTGCAGACCGGCGCCGCCGTGCGCTCCTTCCACGCCGGCGACCGTGTGGTCATCAACCCCACCTTCTTCTGCGGCACGTGTCGGTTCTGCCGGACGGGACGGACTAACCACTGCGCACTGAAGGATGGCACCGAAGCCGGGGTGAGCAGCGACGGCACGCTTGCCGAGTACTACGTGACCAGCGAACGCTTCCTGCACCCGCTGCCGCCCGAGCTGAGCTATGAAGAGGGGGCGTTGACCGAGCCGTTGGGCTGTGTGCTGACCGGGGTCAACCAACTCATCGTGCGGCCGGCCGCGACCTGCATGGTGCTGGGCCTGGGGCCTGTCGGCCTGCTGTACGCCCTCGCCCTGGGGATGCGCGGCGTACGCGGGACAGCCATCGAGCCGGCCGCCGATCGAGGAGCCCTCGCCGAGAAGGTCCTGGCACCCCACGGCTGGGTGATCCGGGCATCGGTGGCGGATGCGACCGCGGAAGGAGGCGGCGACTTCGACATCCTCGTGGACACGAGCGGGCACTTCGACGCCTCGCTCCTTCCGTTCATGGCCGCCGGCAGTCAGGTGCTGCTCGTCGCGCTCCGTACCCGCCGAGCGGAGATCGACCTCGGCCTCCTGGCGGACCGGAGCATCTCCCTCATCGGGTCGATCGATTCCCTCGGCACCTTCGATGATGCCCGGAGCCTCCTGGCCTCCGGCCAGATTCCGGCGGCGAGCCTCATCTCGCACGTTGTTCCGCTCGAGGACGTCCCGGCTGCACTGAGCCTTCTCGGCTGCGATCTGCGCCAGAAGGCGTATTCCCCCAATGCCGCGGCGCTGAAGGTGATCGTCAGGGTGTCCGCAGAGTAGTCACGACACGACCACCGGAGGCGGCAGGCACATGGAGCCCATTGACGGCGTTCTCATCGAGGGCGTCGACTTCGTCGGGAAGACAACCGTCGCCCGCCGGCTGACGCAACTCGTCAACGAATTGGCGCGACCGGCCAGCCTCGGACGCTGCTACGTGCAGCCGAGCCCGTTGACGGAGTTCCTCGAGAACGAGGCTGCGAAGTACGACGACATGCGGACGCGCGACTACTACTACTCCGCGGCGCTCGTCGCCGACCTGTCGATGCTGACGCCTCCCGACGACTACCGGGTCCAGGACCGGCACTGGCTGACCCAGGTCGGCCGGAACGCGTTCTTCTACCCCGGTGAACAGATCATGCCGGGGGAGTACGTTTTCGAGGCGCACCGGCCGTTCGGGCACAACGTCCTGCTTACCTCAACGGCCGCCACCAAGGCGCAGCGGGCGGAGCGGCGAGCCGCGACATCGCCGCGTGACCGGTACCTGCGGGCCAACCCCGGCCTGCATCAGGACTATGAGTCCTTCCTGAGCACTCTGCTGCCCGCGGAGGAGGACTGGCTCATCCTCGACACAACGGACTGCTCGGTCGAGGAGGTGTCGCGGCAGATCCTGCGTTACTGCGGGCTTCTCGACCAGGCTGCCGTCGCGTCGTGAAGGAAAGCACTCTTGACCGGCAACGGCGGGTTCTGGTCATCGGCAACAACACCGTGGATCTCGTTTTCCGGATGCCTGGCACGATAAGCCCCGACCGCAAGAGCCAGGCGGAGTCCCTTGCCGTGTACGCAGGCGGACAGGCGGCGAACGTCGCCCACGGGCTTGCCATTCTCGGAATTCCCGTCGAGTACGTCGGCGCGTTCGGCGACGACGAGGACAGCGCGTTGTCCCGTCGTTCGCTAGAAGACGTGGGGATGAGCCTGACCGGGTCCATCTCGGTGCCCGGTTGCCCGGCCCATCGGGCCGCCATCCTCGTGGACTCACTGACCGGCAGCCGTTCCATCGTCATGTACAAGGACAAGCGGCTCCACCTGACCGCTGAGACGATCACGCCGGAACTCGTGGCCGGTGCCAGCCTGGTCTACCTCGACAATCACGAGGGATCCGCGGCGGCGGCAGCCGCCGACCTCGGGCGGGCCCGGGGACTGCCGGTGGTCGCGGACCTGGAGGAGGTGTCCGAGTGCACCCTGCCCGTCCTCTCCCGGGTGAGCGACCTCATCGCACCTCTGGAGGTACTGCGAACCCTGACGGGTGAAACGGAGCCGCTGCGCGTGCTACGCGCAGCGCAGGGCACAGGGCCGCGGGCTGTCGTCGCCACGCTGGGAGCCGACGGGGCCGTCGGCGTCGACGGGACTGACGCACCTGCGCGTGTCCCTGGCCGACAGTGCGCGGTCGTGGACTCGACCGGGGCGGGAGACGCTTTCCACGCCGGGTACGTCGCCGGACTCGTCAACGGTGCTGACTTCGCGGCGCGGCTGCAGTTCGGGACTGTTCTCGCCGCGCTCAAGTGTGGCGTAGCGGGTCCGAGGCTCCCCCCCGATCGGGCCGGGGCAGCGTGCGCACTCGCCAACGGCGGCGGGCTCTCGTGACCCTGCACGACGGCGGAGTCCGGCTCGCCGATCAGGAACGCATCGCCGAGCTTGCGGCCGGCGTGGCAATTGCGGCCGGGGAGGAGTTGCTGCGGAGGTGGGGTACGGCGACGCCGGTTGGGGCGAAGACGTCCGAGACCGACTTCGTCACCGATGCGGACCTGGCCAGCGAGTCGCTGATCCGCTCACTCCTGCTCGCCGAGCGTCCGCACGACGGGATGCTGGGGGAGGAGTTGGCGAGCATAGGTGGATCCTCCGGCCTGCGCTGGATCGTGGATCCGCTGGACGGCACTCTCAACTTCCTCCACGGGCTCCCGCAGTGGGCCGTGTCCATCGCCGCGGAGTCCCGCGGGACGCCGCTGGTGGGCGTCGTGCACGCGCCGGCCTTGGACGTCACCTACAGCGCGGCCAGCGGGTGCGGTGCCTGGGCCAACGGAGGCCGCATCCACGGCTCGCAGACGGAGGTCCTGGCTCAGGCCGTTATCGGCACTGGCTTCTGCTATCCACGTGAGGCTCGCGCCCGGCAGGTCGCAGCCATCGCCCGCCTCCTGCCATGGGTCGCCGACGTCCGCATCTCGGGCTCGGCCGCGATCGACCTGTGCTCGGCGGCCGCCGGGAAGCTCGACGCGTACTGCGAGACGGGGCTGGCGCCCTACGACTACGCGGCGGGAGCGCTGGTCGCCAGCGAGGCTGGGCTGTCGGTGGCCGTGCCGAAGGGCGAGGAGAACGACTGGGTCGTGGCGGCTCCGGCGCTGCTTGTCACGGCGCTGCGGGAAGTGCTGGGGCCGGCGGGAGGCGGGTGACAACGTGACATCCGCGCCAGCCCGGCATCGGGCCTCGGCGGACGCCCGGCGGGACTTCGCGCTGCTCTGGGGCGCCCAGACGGTCAGTGCGTGCGGCACGGCTGTCTCCAGCATTGCCCTGCCCCTGGTCGCGTTGACCGTCCTGGATGCCACCACGTTCCAGGTCGGACTCGTCACCGCGGCCGGCTACGTCGCCTGGTTGGTCTTCGGGCTGCCCTCCGGAGCCCAGGTGGACCGTGTCCGGCGGCGGCCACTGATCCTGGCCACGGACGCCGCCCGAGGCCTCGCGCTCCTGTCCATCCCCCTCGCCTGGGCGTTCGGCACGCTCTCCCTGGCGCACCTGATCATCGTGGCGCTCCTCGTCGGCACCGCCAGCGTGTACTTCGACGTCGCCTTCCAGGCCTATCTGCCGTCGGTCATCGCAGCTGCCGACCTGCTCCGGGCCAACAGTCGGCTGCAGGGCAGTGAGTCCGTCGCGCAGGTCGGCGGGCCGGCTCTCGGCGGGATACTCATCCAAGCGCTCGGCGCCCCGGTGGCCCTGCTCGCCGACGTCGGCAGCTACGCCGTGTCCGTGGCGTGCGTGCTGGGCATCCGCCGCGATGAGCAACCGCCGCCGCGCATCTCGGCGGCCGGTCTCCCTTCCCAGATCATGGCCGGCCTGCGGTTCGTCCGCCGCCACCCGGTGATCGGGCCACTCACCCTTTCCGCTGCTGTCCTCAACTTCGCCGGAGCCGCCCTGGAAGCGCTGGTCGTCGTCTTCCTGGTCCGGACGGTGGGGGTTTCCCCGGGCATGGCCGGCGTGTTGCTCGGTGGCCTGGGACTCGGTGGCATCGCTGGCGCGGCATCCGTCGGGTGGCTGAGCGCCCGGCTCGGCTCGGTCGGTGCGCTGTTTCTCGCGGCGACCGCCGGCCCTCTCCTCGTGCTGCTGGTCCCGCTGACTGTGGACGGTCCGGGCTTGCTGTTCTTCGCCGCCGGTACGGCGGGCATCTCCGCCAGCACGGTCGTCTTCAGCGTCCTTGCCCGCAGCTACCGCCAGTCGGTGACCCCTCCGCAGCTGCTCGGCCGGGTCACCGCGACCGTCCGCTTCGTGTCCTGGGGCGTCCTGCCGGTCGGCGCCGTGATCGCGGGAGCACTCGGTGAGGAGCTCGGCAACCGCGAAGCGCTCTGGGTGGTGGGGGCCGTCTTCCTGCTCGCGCCGGTACCGATCCTGCTCTCGCCGTTGCGGCACACCCGCACCCTCACGGCCGAGTCGCGCCCGATCGGGCCGGCTCGACACCGAACCCCGTCCCCGAACGGGAAGCCCGTCCCCGACCTGGAAGAGGTGTGATCATGTGTGATCATGTGTGGCATCGCCGGCACGGCGCGATTCGGTGGGGCTCCACTGGACCAGCGCAGCGACGACGTGCTTGCCGCGCTCAGCCGAGCCGTCGCCCACCGCGGCCCTGACGGCGAGCAGCTCTTTCGGGACGGCCCTGTCGGTCTCGTCTTCCGCCGCCTCGCTCTAGTCGACCCACTCGGCGGCGACCAGCCGCTGACGGCCGGCGGCGGCTCGGTTGTGCTCGTCGCGAACGGCGAGGTGTACAACCACCGCGAGCTGCGGGCAGCGCTGGGGCCGGACACCCCGTGGCGGACCCGCTCCGACTGTGAGGTGCTCGCGCACCTCTACGCGCGTGACGGGCTGTCGTTCCTTGACAAGGTCCACGGCATGTTCGCCATCATCCTCTGGGACCGCCGCCGCAACCGTCTCGTCCTCGCGCGGGACAGGTTTGGCATCAAGCCCCTCTATGTCGCTGGCCACGCGGACGGCGTCACCGTCGCCTCAGAGATCAAGGCCCTCTTCGCCGATCCCCGCTGCCCGCGTGCCCTCGACTGGGACGCCGCGCTGACCGACCAGTGCCTCAATGCGGCCCCGGAGTTCACCCGTAAGCCGGTGGCGTCCTGGTTCCGCGGGGTCGAGGTCGTTCCGGCCGGCACGATCCTGACCATCGACCTGGCCACCGGAGCACGCCGGCAGCACCGGTACTGGCAGCTGCCGTCCTTCGAGGGCGCCAGTTCGATGAGCGACGCCGACTTCGTGCAGCGCTACCGCGATCTGCTGTCGGAATCCGTCGCCGACTGCGCCACAGCCGACGCCGAGGTCGGGCTCTTCCTCAGTGGAGGTGTCGACTCCGCGGCCGTGGCCGCGCTGGCCGCCAGAATCGGCGGCCTGCACACCTTCACCGTCCTCAACGGGAGCACGTTCGCCAATGGCGACGCCGAGTACGCGCATCTCGTCGCCTCCGCCTTACAGCTGCCCAACCACCAGCTCCTCTTCGATGCCGACCGGGTGCCCGATGTCGAGGAGTGGAAGCGGCTGCTGTGGCTCCTCGAAACACCGATGTGCGGCCCGGAGCAGTACTACAAGTACGAGCTGTACCGCTTCGCCAAGGTGCGGCGACCGGAACTGCGGGGCATGCTGCTGGGACAGGCGAGCGACGAGTTCAATGGCGGCTACTCGGCCCAACTCTCCGGCGGCGCCGGATGGGAGGGCTTCGAGTCCTCGATCGCCGGGTTCGCTCGCCAGCGCCGGCTGAGCCAGCGCCCCGACCTGGCTCCGTGGTGGCGTCATCACGACGTCCCCCTCCTCACCGACGGCTTCCTGGCGGGGCGAACGGGAGGAGATGACGGGCGCCGCTACCCGGAATTCGTCGCATGGAAGTATCGCGACATCCAGCAGTACAACTGCTGGCATGAGGACCGTACGGCGGCCGGAAACGGCGTCGAGGCCCGGGTCCCCTTCCTCGACCACCGCATCATCGAACTCCTCGCGACGATCCCGCCCGCCCGACGGGCGCGCCTCCTCTGGGACAAGGGGATCCTCCGCCGCGCGGTGCGCGACCTCCTGCCCCACGAGGTCGCGCAACGCGCCAAGGTGCCCTTCTACCACGGCGCGGGGGCCGAGTTCACCCACCGCACGTTCGTCCGGATGCTCGCCCGTGACGGCGCGGCGCTCGTCGAGGAGGCGCTCAGCGCACCGGTTGCGGTCGACGCCCTGGATCCGCGCGGGGTGCGTGACCTGTTGTCCCGACTTCAGCGGCAGCCGGAACCCGGCGGCGTCGAGTTCCTGCTGCGGTTGATCAACCTCGGGCTGCTCGAAGCCATGACGCGTGACCTGCCGGCAGCCCACGTCGAAACGCCCCGCCGCGAGCTTCCTCCGGCATTGACCATCGAGGACTGGTCGCGGGACCGCGCTGACATGCAGCGTCTGCTGCGGCCCGCTCCCCGGCTTCAGCCGGAAGCGGTGCTCGACTTCGCCGAGGACGTGCTGCTCGTCCACCCCGCCGGGGAGTCGGAGACCTGGTACCTCGCGGTGGACGGACAGTTGGAGTTCGTGATCGACGCCACGGAGGACTCCGAGTGGTGCGCCTTCCTCCGCGCCATCACCGGCCGCCGGAGTCTGGCCGAGGTCTTCGCCCTCAGTAACACCAGCCACGACAGCGTCGGTGCGCTCCTGGAAGAAGCACTCGATCGCCACCTCCTCCTGACCAGCCCGGCGGCCGTCCCGGCCGCCCACCGTGCCCACCTTGGAGCGTTCTCATGACAGTCGTCACGCCGCATCGTTGCCTCGAGCTTCTCGCGGAGCACGAGCTGCTGCCCGCCGCGCCGGAGGCGATCTACCTCGCCGGGTCGCTCGTCCGCGGCTGGGGTAACCCGTCGAGCGACGTCGACGTGTACGTGATCGTTCCTGAGCCGTGGAACCGCGGGGACGGGGAGACGGGCCCGGTGTCGGTGGCCCCAGGTACCGTGCCCATTCACGCCTTCATCGCCGAAGGCCGCCGCTGGGACGTCGAATACTGGACGGACAGTCAGGTCGATGAGCTACTCGGCCTGGTGTCCTGGGCGTCGTTCGAGGCGGGGCGCGCGCGGGCCGAGTCGCTGACCACGCACGAAACCGCGTTCATGCAGCGGCTCGCCTTCGCCGACGTCGTGACCGGTGCCGAGTGGCTGAGCCGGCGGGCACGGCAGTTCGACGACGCCGCGGTCAAGACGATGATCGCCTCGCGGGCGCTCTACGAGTTGGACTTGCTGACCGAGGACGCCGTCGGCATGGTGCAGGCCGGCGACCTGCACAGCGCCGTCCTGGCCGCCCGCTACGCCTTCGGCGCTGCGGTGGAGGCGCTGCTCGCCAGCCATGCGGAGTTCAACGAACAGGCGAAGTGGCGGGCCCGCCGGATGGAGGACGTCGCGCCGGCCGAACTCACCTTCGAGGACTACTGGGCGATCGAGACCATGCGTGACTTCGACCCGACCGCCCCGGAGAAGTGGGTCGAGGACGTATTGCGGGTCTGCCAGCACATTGCCGGTGAGGTGCAGCTGTGACGACATTCGACAACATGCCCGACCAGGACAGCATGCCCGACCAGGACAGGATCCCTCGCAAGCACCTGGACTCCCGGGTCCGCAACTACCGGAGCAAGACCCTCGTTGCCGGCCCGAGTGAGCCGCGGGAGCTCTCCGAGTCGGCCACGTTCATCTGGAAGCTCATGGACGGGAAGCGGTCGGTGGCTGAACTAGCCGGGGCGCTGTGCGTCGAGTACGACATCGACCGGGCGAGCGCGCTCGACGACGTCGCGGACCTCATCCTGACGCTCACCCGCGCCGGAATCCTCACCTACTGACCACCCATCTGCGACCACCCTGAGGCGAGACGACATGACTACGGTGAACGAGCTGCGCGTCACCGTCCCCGGCTGCGCCACCGGTCCGCCGGCTGAGGCGTATGACTCCAGGTTCCTCAACTGGCACGGCCGGGCCAGCGTCCGTACCCAGCCACGGCGCGTCCTGGCTGACGGGAGCGTGACCAGCGAGGACGGCGGTCGGGTGCTGTTCTTCCCGCCGGAGCTGGCCCCTGCCGCCCGGCACCCGCTCCTCACCGAGCGCGGTGGGTCGGCCGTCCACAGACTGCTCGTGCGGTCGCTGTACCAGTACCTGCACTTCACCCAGGTCCTCGAGCAGGTCGCCGTCATTCCGGTGACGACCGACATCTCCCTGGGTCGGACCGGCATCACCGTGCCCGCCCGGATGCAGGCCGACGCCTTCGCCATCACCACGGACGAGGCGTGGCACGCGCAGTTCTCCCATGACTTCATCGACCAGGTCAACACGGCGAGTGCAGTCCCGCCCTTCTTTCCCGTGCAGCCGCGATTCGTGCGGCGCTTGGACGAGATCCGGCACAGCCTGCCCCCGGACTGCCGGCGACTCGTCGACCTCGTCTTCGCCGTGGTCAGTGAGACCCTGGTCTCGGCGATCCTCACCGACATCCCGCGTGACGAGCGGCTCCCGCCGGCGCTGCGCGCTCTCGTGGCCGACCATGCCGCCGACGAGGGCCGTCACCACGCCTATTTCCGCAGCTTCCTTCAGGTTCTGTGGCCGCAGGTTGACGCCCGCGAACGACAGCTCGTCGGCCCCCGCATCCCGGATTTCGTGCGCGCCTTCCTCGAACCCGACTTGTCGGCCGTCGCCGCCGCGCTGCGCGCGGAGGGGCTGCCGGACAGGCACCTGGCCGCGGTCCTCGACGAGTCCTACCTTGAGGCGCGGACCACCGATCGCATCGCGGCCGCCGCGCGGGCCACGATCCGCAGCTTCCGGGGTGTCGGGGCGCTGGAGGACGCCGCGACCCACGAGGCGTTCGCCGCACACGGACTGTTGACCTGACCAGTCATGCCCACACTGTGCATCGGTCTGAACAAGATCGCACTACTGCGGTCCTCGCGCGGCGGCCAACACCCCGACTTGGTGGGTGTCGCCGCGGCGCTGTGTGCCGGCGGCTGCCGCGCCGTGCTGGTCCACCCGTGGCCGGATCATCGCCACGTTCATCCCGAGGATGTGCTGGCGCTGGCTGCGATGGAGGAGGTGCGGACCGGTCAGCTGCAGCTGAATGTCGGTAGCGACCTTAGCGCCGAGGTGGTCGACCTCGTCGTGGCGGCGCAGAGTGTGCACGCCTTCGTCGTCACCCCGTTCCAAGCCCGCCACCGCACGACGCAACGCGGTTGGACGGGTGCTGAGGATCAGGAACGGCTGTGCGCCACCGTCGCGCGCCTTCGGCCGGACACCCTCGTCTCCGTGTTCTGCGATCCGGCTGCCGAGGGCATCGAGCTCGCCGCCGCCGCGGGCGCGACCAGCGTCGAGCTGAACTGCCGAGGATTCGTCGAGACTTTCGGCGGCGAGCGGGAGGCCGCCGAGGTCGAGCGCCTGCGCGCCGCGGCAGCCGTCGCGCGCGGGCAGGGAACGGCCGTGCACGCTGCCCACGACATCGGGCTGACCCAGCTCCGCACGTTGACCGAGCAGGTAAACCTCGATCAGGTGTCCGTCGGCCACCGCTTCATTGCCGACGCCGTCGTTGCCGGGGCGGTGGCCATCCTGCCCGACTACCTTCGGGCTGTCGGCTAGTTGCTGCTAGCCCGCTGCCAGCCCCGGCTCCACGGGTCCGTCGCCGCCTGTAGCTGCTGCGCGCCGGCCGTGAAGAGCGCCAGCGCAACGGTCTCGGTCTGCTCGGTGACCGGCGCCAGCTGAAACGGCGCGTTGGCGAGCAGGAGCAGCGGGGTCAGGAAACTCAGCCGGAGCCGCCACTGCGGGTCGTTGCGGGCGGCGGCCCAGGCCGGCATCCACCCCATGAGGGCTGTGTCGAGCGCCGCGAACACACCCGCCGTTGGCGACGCTGCCTGGTCGAGCGCGGTTGAGATCCGCGTGCCCCTGACCTGGACCACCATGCGGCCGGTTCGGACGAGATCGTAGAGCGCGAGGGTGCTCGTGCGGAGCTTGGCGATGTCGTCCAGATAATCCCCCTCCGCCCCACCGGCGAAGGTTGCCCCGCGCGGATCGAGCAGCAGGAAGCTCGACGCCTCGAGTGGGCCGGGCGCGAGGAGGATGTTGTCGAACTTGAGATCGCCGTGGACCATGCCAAGTCGCGGCGCCGCGAGCCGCCCGAGCAACTGCTCATCGGTGCTGATCCGCCGGATCAGGCGCAGCGGACTGTCGACGGTCCTGCCATTGACGATGAGGGTGGGCGCGCGTACCAGATGGTCCAAGCGCGGGGACGCTCCCTCCGCGACGGTCATACGCCGCTCGACCTTCTCCAGGTAGTTCCGCCGGAAGAAGCACTCTGGAGTCGGCCGTGTATTGCGCCGGTACATGCGGTCGAACGCCATGCACAGAATCCGCTCGACGGCGGTGGTCGCATCGTCGGCCGACAGCTGGCCGTCGAGGAGCAACTGGGCGAGGTTGGGCCACGGTGAGTACGGCATGTCGTACTCGGCCCAGGTTGGCCCGAGTCGGGTGGCCAGGACCCGCGGGAAGTAGCCGCGCACGTCCGCCGGAAGCCGTGACAGCCAGGCGACCTCGTCCAGGAGCTTCGCCCGCCCGACCGTCGCGCGTTTGGTCACGATGCCGCCGGCACAACGGATGTCGCGTACGACGCCGCGGTCGCCATCACCGGGATCGCGGTGCTCCTCCACCGGCTTCAGGTCCCGGCAGCTGACTGCGGCAGCGATACCGTCGCGTTGGCGATCGAGGTCGGCGGGCGGATGCCGAGCCCAGCGAGCCGGTTGGACCGCAGGCGGTTGTCGCGCGGTCGTGCCGCCCGACCGCCCTCGGGGCGAGCGCGGACGAGGGAGGAGTCGAGGCCGAACGTCTCGGCGATGAGGCGGGCCCAGGCGAATTTCGTCACCCCCCGGTCGCTGCTGAAATGCACGATGCCCTCGACGTCCTGGGCGATGAGTTCGGCCACGGCATCGACGAGGTCGTCGAGGAGAACCGGGTAGCGGATAAGGTGATCGTCCGCAGGGACCGTGTGCCCGGCTCGAAGTCGGCGCAGCGCCTGCGTGGGGAAGGTTTCCTGCTGATCCGGTTGGCTCACGCCGTGCAGTACCGGCACGCGGATGCAGAGCGCCCCGCCGGTGCGCTGCGCCTGGTACTCACCCGCCAGCTTCGTGAAGCCGTACACCTGGATCGGTCGGGGATCGTCCTCCTCGGTGTAGGCGACCTCCGGTGCTCCGTCGAACACGTGATCGGTGGAGATGTAGACCATGCGCGTTCCCGCGCGCCGACACGCTTCCGCGACGAACCGGGTGCCCTCAACGTTGAGCCGCATGACCCTGCCGACGTTGCTCTCGCACGCTTCGAGGTTCCGGTTGGCCGCGGTGTGGATGCAGACATCGAAGGCACCCGGGCCGATCAGCGCGTTCACCTGGGACGGCTCGGTGACATTCAGCGGCACGAGGGGCAAGCCCGCAACCGGCGCCGAGCAGAACGTGCCGACTACCTCAGCCGCCTGGCCGAGCCGCTGCACGAGTCGGCGGCCCAACAGCCCGCTACCGCCGGTGACGAGATAGCGCATGCTGAGCGTGCCTCCCACGGTCGAGCGACGTCGGCTCGGAGCTCCTCAGCAACCGCGGCCCCTCAGCAATGAGAGTGGCCGGGGAAGGCCCTGCGTACATGCGTCAGGACGTGGCAGCGGGTCCCCGGAGCCAGGCCAGGACCTGCTGCGCGTGCTCATTCGGCGGGAAGATCGGGTAGAACACGTGCTCGATGAGATTGTCGCGGATGACGAGCGTCAGCCGCCGGTACAGCGTCACACCGCCGGCCTGGAAGGTCGGCACACCCAGGGTCGCAGCCAGGGAGAACTCGGTGTCCGACAGCATCGCGAACGGTAGCCCGAGGCGGGCGACGAGTTCCCGCTGATAGTCGATGTCCTGACTGGACGCCCCGTACACGGCGGCCGCACCCGCATCGAGCAGTTCCCGGTGGTGATCGCGAAAGCCACATGCCTCCGGGGTGCACCCACGCGCCCCGGGGATGCTGTCCCACCCGTCCGGGAGGTCGACGTCCGCCCTGCCCGTCAAGGGGTAGAGATAGAGGATCGAGCGCCCCGGGCCGAGCCCGTCGAGCGCGACCGTCTCGCCGGATGTGCTGGGCAGGCTCAACCGGGGTGCGGGTTGGCCGCGCAGATGGTCAGCGGCGCCGTCGTCACCCGGCACCGGGAGGTCTCCGGGGAGCTGGGTGAAGTCGGTCACGTCTGGGCCAGACCGGCATCCACGGCGGCCGCGGCGTCGGCCACCTTGACGTACACCATGAGGCCCGGCTCGATGGAGGACACAGCGGATCCTTTCCCGTCGCCGTCGGCGGCTGAACGTCCTCGAGAAGGGCAGGCGCTGGCCCCCCTCCGCGGCGCCTGGTGGTGTTGGATACAGGGCGTGCCTCTTGACGGGAAGTACGAGCCGAGTCCGGAGAAGTGGGTCCGCGATCAAGTGGAGCTCTATGAGAGCTCCGGCGGCACCGAGGGAACCACTCTGCGTAACACCGGCCTCCCGGTGGTCGTCGTGACCAGCCGGGGAGCGCGGAGCGGCACGCTGCGGAAGAATCCGGTCATGCGGGTCGAGCACGACGGCCGCTATGCGGCGGTCGCATCGCGGGGCGGCGCCCCGACGCACCCGACGTGGTATTACAACCTGGTCGCGAATCCGCACATCGAGCTGCAGGACGGTCCGACAAGGTCGGACATGAACGCTCGGCAGCTCAGCGGAGATGAGCGGGTCCGCTGGTGGGAGCGGGCGGTGGCCGCTTTCCCCAACTACGCCGACTATCAGCGCAACACCGACCGGGAGATCCCGGTGTTCCTGCTGGAGCCTCTGGACCAGGACTGACCTGCGGGCCAGCGGGTGCTCCGTAGGGACAAGGGCGCCGTGACAGGGGTGTCGGGGCACCGCGCTGTCAGCCGAGAAGTACCTGCAGCGGCTTGGCCGCGAGCAGGCGGGCCCACAGTGGCCGCCGCGACGCCTCGCGCGCTGGTGCCGGCTTGCGCCAGAATCGCTCGCTGGGTCGTACGGCCATCGCCCCGCCCTTCATGCTGACCCAGCCGCCGGGCCCCATGGTGACGTTGGCCCGCGCCGCACTCGGGCGCCGCATCAGCCGGTGGGCGATGATGACCGCGCCGATGACCACCTCGCCGGTGGTCAGCACGCGGGTCAGATCAATGGCGGGGTGCCAGCGGGCCGAGCCGTCTCGCACGACGAACGCCCCGGCAGGGCGGGCCCCGCGGGTCTGGGCGTCGAGGCGCCGCCGCTGCCGCCCTGGCAGGGCACTGATGGCACCGTGGGCGCGGGTCGTCGAAGCGGGGATCACGGTCACGCCGTCCCGCTCGTACGGCTCACTGAAGGCGAGGGTCCGCGAGGTATCGGCCGTCGCCGTCGTCGCCGCCGAGAAGCCGTTGGCGGACGGGGCAAGAAGAGGGCCAGGCATGGGCAGACAACTCCTAATCTCTTCTCAACTCTGGTCCCGGAGGCGGTGGGCGGCCCAGTGTCGAAGGTCCCTTGTCCCTTCAGGCTCAGGTATCGGCAGCCAGCGTGCGCAAGGTCGTCTCTCGGCGTAGCGCGCCGCGATGGAGATCACAGTGGCGACGGCCCCGCCTCCGCTGATCGTCGCAACGCCACCTCTCCAACTACTTCGCCCTGAGCGTTCTGATCAGATGGGGACGGCGGGAACGGGGCAGGCCCTCCCCGGCCCGGTGAGCTGCGAGGTTGTCGCCGGAGCAGCGTGCCCTATAGGCGATGACCTCGGGAAGGGGGTGGCGTGCCTGGCCAGGGAGCGGCGCGGAGCCGGATGTACCCGTCGCGAGATGTCGGGCCCAGGGCCACGGCCAGTCCCGGTCGAGCCGCAGCTGCCAGTTGCGGCCGGTCCGGACGAGCCTGCCCGCCAGGGCGGAAACACCTTTCCGATTCCTGAGTTAGAACGTCATTGCTAACGAGCGCCTCCGTTAGGGCTTGCACCTAATGATCTCTTCGGTCGGAGACTGGTATTGCTAGTTGCCGAGATAGCCGCCGTAGACACCTTGGCCGTTCCAGTACGAGATTACGTCAGACGAGCTGTATACCGTCTCGCACGGGATGCCGTCGTTGTCAGCGTCCATACGGGACGGTGAGCCCTCGGAGTACCAGTACGAGACAGCGTCGGAGTATCCGAAGCCATGAGCGACCACGTCCTTGCAGAGCAGTCCAGATGGCAGCCCCAGCGAGTTGCTGGAATAGTCCGGAGTCGAATTCACATAGACCGGAGCCGGCGCTGGAGGATTCACTACGGTAACCTTAGGCGGGGTCTTCTGCGCCTGCTGCGCAAGTCTCTTGGCATCCGCAGCGTCCTTCTGCGCCTTGGCCAGAGCTCTGGCATCACGCTTGGTCTTTGAAGCAGCCGCGGCGGCCGCGGCCTTCTGCTTGGCTGCGGCGGCGTCATGCTTTACCTCGGCGACAGCCGCCGCGGCCTTGGCCTTGTCCTGCTTCTGCTGGAGCTGGATCGCGCCAATCTTGGCGTTCTGGTTTTCGTTCACGGTCTTGGTGATCACGCCGGCCACGACGGCGATCAACAAGACAGCCATCAGCGCAAGAAACCACGGCTGCTTGAAGGCAGATTGCTTCTTGGAGGGATCTCCATCCGGCTGGATGGTTTCGGTGGGTGTATCACTCATAATGTATTACCCTCTATCCTTCTTGCTTAGGCATCGTCGCCCTCTTAGCGTCACTTCAGGGGCTCGCTCTCCGGAAGTCCTTGAACCAAGGAGTGGTATAACTGCATGTTACTCGAAGTGACATAACTGCCTGTGTCATCCGGTGACGGAATAGATAGCCGAAGTGTTGTCATCAACATTCACGGCATTGATATTCGCCGGAACCATCAGGGCCGACTGTCTGTGCAGCACATCCGACATCGGGGGCCGCAATAGGAGGCCGTGGTATCGGAGTTGCTGCTCCACCCATCTCCCGATATTCTTGTCTCAAGCTGACTAGTCGTCACGCCGACCTTCGGTTTGCTCTGCGAGCTGCGGCTGACTCCGGTTCCAATGTCTGCTCTTCGGCCGACTGGATGCTGGCCCCGCACTCTGGCAGAAGTGGGCTTCTTCCGGATTCTCGTGGTTGTCCGGGCACTTCATGATTACTTCCTTCCTGGTGTTTTCCACTTAGCACGTGGTTGTATCTGGACTACTGTGGCTCCGAGCTATCCCTGTGATTGCCTTGAGACCGCACTACCTGGCTATCAGAATCTGCCCAGAGCCTTGTCGGCATCACCAGTTGAGTTATTCGGATCTTCGCCTCCATCAAGGCGACGAGGCTGTCAACCACGTAGAAGCAGCCGGATCCGAGTCCGCTGCTCCTCGGTCAACTCGTGAGCATCAGCCACCAGAGCAGCGATGTGCTGGTCGAGAAGTAGTTCGCTCCGCGCAGCCCGGACGGTCGTCCGCTGCGTCTCGATCTGCTCGTTAGTCGCCGCAGACTGCCTTCTGCTCATTCCAGCCAGCTTGGCACGTTCCTGAAAGAATCTTGGAATAGCGATCACGTCCCTCATTCCACGTCACTTTTGTATCTATCCTGAGGATAGAACTTGAACAGAGGGTTGGAATGGTGCAGTCGGATGAAGCGTCTGGCGCAATCGGATGAAGGACTTAAGACCCTCCGCGGGCGGCCTTGGTGCTCAGTTGCGGACCTTAGACGCAGGCGTTCAACGCTAAGTCCGCTGATCTGTCACCTGCGAGGTCACGGAGGAGCGCCTTGCTACTTAGCCCTTCGGTGGCCTGGAACATTCCGTGACCGGAGGCACAATTAGGGTGAAGGCTATTCTGTTGTGCTGCTGGCGATGTACTCACCACGACTACAAGGGCACTTGCTGTGGAAGTTCCGGGCAGCGGAGTCGGTTCACCATCGCGCTGACTCGCCGCCTCGCCGTGGCTTGCGGGTTCACCGCCGGGCAGTTCCGGCGCCATTGCCGGGTGGCTCCGCGAAAGTGGTGGAGTTCCAGGCCCGCGGAATCATCCACGGACACGCGCCGATTCGCCTCGACGGCCAGCGCAGCGCAGTCGACGGCCCACCGGCCACGCTCGAAGGCGGGCACCCGGCGGGGCAGGCACCCTCTCCCCACGAGCAGTGACTACTTCCGACGACGTCGACCCTCACATCTCGTACGTCGCAACCTCGGGGTCGTCCTGCCACGCCGATCACGCCGATGTTCCTGCCCGCCGGCAAGCGCCCGACGGCGAGTGGTTGTGGACGGACACGACCCCCGGGTGTCCCTGTCGGCGTCGGTGTCGACCCCGCATCAGTGGCGGTACATTGCACCGGGCCGGATGCGCTTCGGGTGGACAAGCACCTGAGTTGGGACTCGGCCGCCGTCCGGCGGTGGCTCGTCGAGCCTGGGTGCGCCGACTGACAGCCAGTGGACGCGCTGCACCGGTGCCAACCAGTCGTTGGTGCACGCGGATCGCACGGCGACACACCGGGACGTGAGAGGAAGAGCCGCCGCAACGGATCGACCCACGTCGTTCGACTGTTCCGGACAGTCGTAGACGGTCCGCGGGTTGTGCGTCGGGGCCAGGCCGGAGTTCGGCGGCTGGTTGGCACCTGTACCTGGCGGGCATAGTGCCTGGCTAGATGGTTGACGGTGGTTCCGGGAAGCCGATTCGTGTAGGCACACGGCTTGTGGCGTGGCGCCCGATGCCGCGACGGGTCGGGTGCTTGGCTGTCGGTGTACCTGCGGGAGACGCGGCGGCGGAATCGGGACGGCTCGACGGTGTCCTACCTGCAGTTGGCGCACAACGAGCGGCACGCAGAGACGGGTGCGCCGACGGCGAAGGTGATCCACAGCTTCGGGCATGCGGAGGGTGTGGACCGGGCCGGGCTGGCGCGGCTGGTGTCCGCGATCTCGCGGTTCCTCGACCCGGCGCAGGCGGTCGCCGCCGCGGCGGGGGCCGAGGTCGAGGTGTTGGACGCCCGTCGGCTGGGTGGGGCGTGGGTGC
>JADGOV010000115.1 GCA_017882785.1 Frankiaceae bacterium | reverse complement strand
CAGCTCAACGAGTCGCGGCCGTCGTCCTCCCAGGTCACGCGCCCGACCGGCAGCGACTTGTAATCGGCAGGTTCCCGGTTCGAATCCGGGCGTCGGCTCGGGCGTGACCTGTGGCGTTGCCGATCGCGATCACTCGTGGGTTGACCGCGTCGGGGAAGCGGGAGATCGACCGCGCCGGCGTGTAGCCGCCCGTGTAGCCAAGGTGGCGAAGCCAGAGGGATGTCCGTGCTTCTCCTGGTGCGTCTCCGCCAGACCTGCCCGAGGCAAGGGGCTCTCTTGTACTCCTACGGACGGCGGAAGGTCCAAGACCTTACCGTGACAGATTGATTACTTAAGGCTACAGTCGCGATCAAGTCACCCGAGTGGCCTAACCACCGTCCCGCCTCGATCGTCCGCGTCAGGGTCCGGCACTGGGAAGCGTGTCCGTTATGAGATTTTGTTACATCGTGACCGTCACGGCGATGGCGGCCGGCCGCATCGTTCCGCCGAGCGGCGCACCGGCTCATTGCCGCCCGCCAGCTCACCGGCTGCGACGTGTCCGCGCCGACCGTCCTCATTCAGGACGGCTCCAAGCTCGGAGAATCTCACGACTGTCGCTGGTTCTTCTGCGTCGTCCCCGCCGGCCGGCGCGGCGGCAACCGACCAGCAGTACGCCGACGCCGCGATGGTCGTGGCTCTGACCGTTACGCGGTAACGCCACCCTGTAAAAGCCCGGGCCGGCCGCCTCAACTAACCGCGAAGCCCACCCCGAAGAACATCAAGTTGGCGACGCCACCGTGATGAATCGACCAACCCAGGGACGAAGGACACCATGCCCGACTATCAGCTCGATCAGATCCTGCGGGCGGCGAAACGCCTGGAGTCGGCGGCGAGGTTCGAGGGCATCGCCCTGGCCGGCAAGACCAGCGACGGCTACCAGCACCGCCGGCAGGTCACCACGACGGCGTGGACGGCGTTGCGGGCTGCGGTGGAATCCTCGTCCAAGGGTTTAGCTGCAGGCGCAGCCGGCCCGGCTCGCCCCCGAATAGGTCCAGCGCCTGGCTACCGCCCTCAGAGCCTTCCCAGCCAGCGGCTAGAGCCTCAGACCTCCGGAAGTAGTCGCGGGTCGATCCCTTTGACCTGGGCTTTCGTCGGCGCGCCACTCTGCGAAATATGATCAACTGCAGTATTCTGTTGGTGTGGCGGTGGCGGTGGCGGAGATGTTGGCGGGCATGCCCGAGCCTGCCGATCTGCGCCGCGCCGAGGTGGACGGGCGGATGGTGGTGACGGTCGGCTCGACGGTGCTGTTCGACTACGCCAGCGCCGATGCGGGGATGCGCAATCTGGCGGTGGTGGTCCTGACCGGGTTGCGGTTCACCGGCCAGCGGGTCGCCGAGGTCCTGGAGCTGTCCGAGGAGTACGTGGCTCGGCTACGGACCCGGGCCCGTGAGCAGGGGTCGGCCGGGTTGGTGCGCCGCCGCGGCCGGCCGACCAAGCTCACCGACGCGATGCTGGCTCAGGCCGGCCGTTGGCGCGCTGAGGGAGTGAGCAACGTCGAGATCGGCCGCCGGCTCGGGGTGCACGATTCGACGGTGAGCCGGGCGTTGGCCGCCGTGGCGATGGCACCGGTGTCCGCCGAGCAGCCCGCGCCGGCACCGGTCGAGCCGGCGATGACCGAGCCGGTACCCGGCGCGGTGCGGGATGTGCAGGGGGCGCGGGCGACCCGCTATGCGGGGGCGATGCTGCTGCACCCGTTCTTCGACCGGGCCGGGGTGGCGGCGGCGTTCAGCGGTGGGCACCTCGGGCCGGCCCGGCGTTATGACGATGTCGGGGTGCTGACCGCGACGACCGTGGCGCTGGCATTGGGCATCGGCTCGGTGGAGGGCGCCAAGCACCTGATCCGCGGCGAGGTCGGCGCGGTGGTCGGGCTGGCCGCGATCCCTGAGCTGCGCACCCTGCGCGAGCGGCTGTCCGCGATCGCGCAGGGCAGCGACCCCCTCGGTGTGCACCGCGCGGTGGCGGCCGGGATGCTGGCCGCCGACGCCTGCCCGGAGCAGGTCTACTTCGTCGACGATCACTTCGTGCCCTACGCCGGGGCGCGGCCACTGGCCAAGGGCTACGACACCAAGCGGGGCAAGGCGTCGCGGGGCCGGGCCGACACCCTGGTGGTCGACCACACCGGGCGGGCGGTCGCGTTCACCTCCGGTGAACCCAAGGGCCTCTCGGTCAGCCTGCCCGACGCGCTGGCCGCGTTGCAGGCGGTCCTCGCCGACACGGCCGGGCGCACCGCCACCGCAGGCCCGGGACGGTTGCTGCTCGGTTTCGACCGGGGCGGGGCGTTCCCGGTCACCTTCGCGCACTGCCGCGACGCTGAGGTCGACTGGGTGAGCTACCGGCGCGGCCCGCTGGTCGCACCGCAGAGCCCGCCGCGCCGGTCGTGGGTGGCAAGGGACGGCCGGCGGATCACCATGACCGTGGCCGATGAGACCGTGCAGATCGCCGGCTACGGCCCGGCCCGCCAGCTCACCGTCTACGAGCACGGCGCACCGGCGCTGCAGATCCTGACCAGCGACAGCACCGCCCCCGGGGCCAAGCTGGCCTGCTGGCTACGGGACCGGTGGCGGATCGAGAACGCCTTCAAATACCTCTCCGACCATCACGGCATCGACTGGCTCACCGACTACGCGATGGCGATCGCCGCGGACACCGCGCTGGTCGCCAACCCGGCCCGGCAGGCCGCCCGGGCCGGTGTGCGCACCGCCGAAGGCACCCTGACCGCTGCCGAGCAGGCACTGGCCCGGACCCTGACCGACACCACCATCACGGTACCGGCCAAGAACAGCGCCCTACCCGGCCTGCAACGAGACGTCGAACGGGCAGCGGCCGCCCTGGCCGCCGCCAAGACCGACCTCGCGCCGATCCCCGCCAAACTGCCCGCGAACGTCGTCGACCCCACCGCCCGGCGCGCCACCCCGCGACTCGCGCAACGCGCCCTGCAGATGGCCTGCCGGCTGCTGGCCTACAACGCCGAACACTGGCTCGCCAACCGGCTCAACACCTACCTCGGCGACCCCGACGAGTACCGTGCCATCACCCGCCACCTGCTGCACACCGGCGGCGTCGTGCACTACCGGCACGACAGCATCCACGTCGAACTCGACCCCCCGACAGCCCCCGGATCAGCCGCGCCCTCAGACTGCTCCTCGACGAACTCACCACCACCCAGGCGCACGTCCCCGGCGACCGCCGCCCGCTCAGTTACACGCTCCGCGATTGACCATTCCGCGCAGAGCCAATTCCGGAGGTCTGAGGCTGGCGCACGCTGCCAGCGACCTCGGGCGCGCGCAACGGAAAGGTCAAATCGCGGGATTTCCCGAACCGAACCGGGACGGCTACCTGTGATCGCGGCCTCCGTCGAGCGGGACCTCAGCATGGCCAGAGCGAATGGCGAAAAATGCCACCTCGTCGAGAAACCAAGCCCAGCCGAGCTTGCCGTGCTGCGGTGCCTCGCAGCCGGTCTATCGTGACGGGAGATCCGCGAGCAGCCTTACATCTCGCTGAACACCGTCAAGACCCACACCCGCGAGCTGTACCGCAAGCTCGGCGCAAGTTCGCAAGCGGACGCGGTCGCGCGCGCCGAGACGCTCGGTCTGCTCGAGCGGACCAAATCACCCGGGTTATCCTGGGCCCGAACCGCCCAAACCGCCCAACCCGCGGCAATTGTCAGGCATGCTGAGATCGGAATGTCAGCACATCGCTGCCGCGTCGTCGAAGGAGAACTCGGATCACGCTACGCAATCGGCCTTCGACGGAATGACGGTCTCTGCACGTAACGGCACGACGGAGATCACAAGGCCGAGCATCGACTCGTCGCACCTGCAGGGGTTGCTCGAGCGGATCGCCCGCCTCGGGCTGACCGTGCACAGTCTCACCCCGCTCGACCCCGAGAACGCCCGGGCTGATGCGCAGCCGCACCCACAACCAGTCGGAGTCAACGACCACAACCCCGGCACTACTCCGAAGGGACCGTGAACCCATGAGCTTTCTCTGGATTCTGTTGGCCATCCTGTACGTAGCGTGCTGGGTCTACTTCGGCCTGGCGACCTTCCGCAAAGGGCACTACTGGCTGTTCTGGATCGGATTCTTCCTCCCGTTCCTGTGGATCGTCGGGGCTTTGATCGCACCGACCGAACGCGCCGCCGCGCGTGCCGTCGCCGGTGGTGCGTAGGCTGGTCGCGCAGGCAAGATCGTTGAGACCCAGCACCCGACGAACCGGAAGAAGTGGAGATAGCAATGGCCTTTACACGCGCACATAAGCTCGCTAAGGCAAGGCCGATATTGAAGTCGGCTGTTCGGCCGCTGGTGACCGGCAAGGTCGAGGACTGGCACGGCGAGTACGCCTACAGCCTCGGGCTGCAGGCCTTCATCTACGGCTTCCCCTACATCTACAACGCCCAGACGCGTCACAAGTGGGTGACCCAGCCGCGCAACCCGGCGCTCATCCCGTACGCAGCGCTGAACGAGTTCTGGCACGCCTCGCAGCTGATGGATGCGACCTATCGGGACGGGGGTTGCCCGAACAACGACACGCTCTACTCCGTCGCCTGGCTGGATCTCAGCGAGGAGCCGATCATCCTCTCGCACCCCGACATGCGCGAGCGCTACTTCACCTTCGAGCTGATGGGCGTCGGATCGGACAACTTCGACTACATCGGCCAGCGGACAACCGGCTCGAAGGCGGGCAGCTTCGCCATCGTCGGACCCGACTGGGAGGGCGAGCTGCCCGACGATGTCGACCAGTCGCTCGCGCACGCCCCCAGCCCGACGGTGCTGGTCATGGGACGGACCCTCGTGAATGGCGATGCCGACGTCGCCACGGTCAAAAAGCTGCAGGAGCAGTACCTGCTTACTCCGCTCAGTCAGTGGGGCAAAGCCGACGTAGCCCGCGCCGAGCGACGCGACGTGCTCGCACCGATCGAGCCCGAGCAGGATCCCCTCGGACCGTTCAAAACGCTGAACGCGATGCTCGAGGAGAACCCTCCGCCGGCTCACCACGACCTCGTGCTGAACCAGTTCGCGCGGATCGGGATCGGCCCCGGGCTCGACATCGATGCCCAGCCCGATGCCGTCAAGCAGGGTCTCATGCGCGCCGAGCTGCTGGGGATGGCGATGCTCAAACAGCAGTTCCTAAGCGGCGACTGGGCGAACATCGTCAACGGCTGGCGCTATCCGCCGCCCGAGATCGGGCGCTACGGCGACGACTTCCTGCCCCGGGCGGCCGACCAATCGCTGGCGGGGATCATGTGCAACGACCCGGCCGAGGCCGTCTACCTGGTCAACTTCGACGACGCCGAGGGCAACAAGCTCAAGGCTGACCACCGCTACCGAATCCACTTCGACGCCGACAACATGCCGCCGGTCGATTCTTTCTGGTCGCTGGGGATGTACGGCACCGACCTCAACCTGGTCCCCAACCCGATCAACCGCTACTCGATCGGGGACCGCACCGCCGGCCTGAAGAAGGACGCCGACGGCGGACTGACGATCTACCTGCAGTCCGAGTCCCCGGGCAGCGACGGGGAGGCGAACAACTGGCTGCCGTCGCCATCCGACGGTGAGTGGTTCGCGATCCTGCGCATGTACCTCCCCCGGCCCGAGGTGATCGAGGCGAAATGGGAATGCCCGCCAATCGAACAGGTGAATTTAGCCCCGCTGACTCGCGGCCGCCCCGAGGGCAAGGTCAAAGAGAGAAAGAGCGAGAACATGCTTGAGTCAATCGAAAAGACAGGACATCAGGCTGTGAAACTGGTGTCCGCCAAGCTGCCGCAGGATGATGCCGGCGCGAAGCTCATGCGCTTCGAGAACGTTCGCGGCCAACGGTACACCGAGATCTTCCTGATCGGCGGCCACGCGATCATCCACGACCTGAACGCCGGGGTCTACAACACGATCGGGCTGAACGACCCCAACGGAACCGGGGATACCTGCCCCCAAGCGGTGCTCGAGCAGGTCGATGTGGACGCCCTGAAGGAGCAGTACGACATTCTGGGCGCCTTCAAGAACGGTCCGAGGCTCTGGTGCCTTGACTGGGTGGAGGTCATGGTCGGGAAGGAGCGCGACTTCATGGGGCTAAACGCGCGCTGGGTCATGTGGCTCGACGTGCCCAAGGAGATGCGCAAGCACGAGAGCGTCGCCTACAAGACGATCCACGGCAAGCGCGACACCCAGCTTGGGATCAACCGCGGTTCGCCGGTCTTCCTCCTCGACGATCCGAACGGCAACACTTGGTGCATGAAGTCCGGCAGCCTCATCGTGGACCCCAATCAGACCTACGAGAGCCTCAAGGATCTAGGCGGCCGCCTCAAGCCTGCGCCGGGCTGGAAATTCCGCACCGAGGTGCTCGAACAAGACCTGGTCCTCACCGCGGACAACGGCGCAGTCAACATCACGCAAGACGAGCTGGGGAACACCTACGACCGGGTCGGTGGCGTGTACAGCAACTACAAGCCGTGAGGAGCGCGGCAGGACGCGGGTCATTAGGGCGTGGCCGCGCACGGCAAGATCGCAAGCTTCTCGGCGAGGCTGGCCGAGGCTCGGCGAGGGCACGGGTGGCTGTGCCCACGGTTTGGGGGAAGCCGCGGGCCTGGGCCTCGTGCAGGGCCGGGGAGTGGGTGAGCACGACCCGGCGGTCGACACCGAACACGGCGGCACGGGTGTCGGCGGCGGTCAGCGCGCCGAACCGGTCCGGGTCGACGGGCGGCGGTGGTGGGCGGGCAGGGCCAGCAGGTCGGGATGGTTCGACGGCGGCACCGAGGTGACGTAGGGCACGGTGTCGGCCAGGTGGGCGAAGTTGGCCGCGGAGTTCTGCCCGGCGTCGAACACCACGGTCGGCGCGGCCGCTTCGCCGGGCAGCGCCCGGTAGCGGGCGAGGAGCCTCGCCGCCACCCTCGACCGCGGCCGGGCCCGCCGCCGCCGCGACCAGGTCCAGGCCGAGAGCTGACCGGCGACGGACCGGCCGGGATACGGCTGAGCTTCACCGTCGACCCCGCCGCCCAGCACGCCCTGGAAACCGAGATCTTCGGCAAACGGATCCTGGTCACCGACCGCGACGACTGGCCGGTCGCCGACGTCGTCGCCGCCTACCGCTCCCAATGCGACGTCGAGGCCGGCTTCCGCCAGCTCAAAGACCCCCACCTCGTCGGGTTCTGCCCGATGTTCCACTGGACCGAGGCCAAGAACCGCGTCCACGTCTTCTCCTGCGTGCTCGCCCTCGCCGTCGCCCACCTCATGCGCCGCCACGCCGCCCAAGCCGGCCTCACGATGAGCGTCCGCGACCTGCGCTCAGCACCCTC
>JADGOV010000114.1 GCA_017882785.1 Frankiaceae bacterium | reverse complement strand
CTCAGTACGTGCAAAGCGTCGCGCGTTGCTGCTTCCCGGCCTACCTGGACTTGGTCGTGCGTTTCGAGGTCAGGCGGCCGGCTCAGGCGGCGTACTCGGGCCTATCCGGCCTCGAGGCCTACTCGCCTACGGGCGCGAGAGGCTTCGTGCTGCCCTGCGCGGAGTCGGGGGCAGGGCGTTCCTAAGCCTCGATCCTTCACGCGATCATGATCGGTAGTGCTTGGTTCGTGTTGCTGATCGGACCGCGCCAGCACTGGGTCATGCCAAGTACCCGGCTGGCCGGCCGGGTGCGGGGTTCCAGCTCCTGTCGCGGGTTGTGCTTCACCGGCCACCTCGCCCGCTGCGAACCCGCCGCGTTCCGCTACCGCGTCTGCGCCGTGGCCGCCAGGCTCGTCCAGACCGGCCGCAGCTGGCAGCTGCGGCTCGACCGGGACTGGCCCTGGGCCCGACATCTCCAGGACGGGTTCCCACCAACTCACCTGTTCGGCCCGCGTCCGCAGCATCGCCGCTCCCACCGCTCGTGCCCACCCGTCGCAGACACCATGATCCCGTCATTCCACGGCGCAAGACCGGTGGCGCGCCGACCGAAACCGCAGCGCCACAAAGGATTCCGCTACGACTTCTTCAGGTCGAAGTAGCTAGGTCGTGGCGATCGCCGTGAGCACGTTCAGCCGCGCCGCCCGCCGCGCGGGTAGCACTGCGGCCAGCACGCCGATGACCGCCGCGAGCACCACGTAGAGGATCAATGACGGCACCGGGATGACCAGCGTGGTGATGCCCTGATCATGGAGCGCGGCGACCAGGGCCCAACCGAACCCGACGCCGACGACCACTCCGAGGAGCGCGCCGAAGACGGAGATGATGACGGACTCCAGACGTATCATCCGGCGCAGCTGACGTCGACTCATCCCCACGGCCCGGAGTAGTCCGATCTCCCGGGTGCGTTCGAAGATGCTGAGCGCCAGGGTGTTGACGATGCCCAGCGCGGCGATGAGCACCGCGAGCGCAAGCAGTACGAGGACGAAGCTCAGCGTCTGGTTGATCTGTTTGCGCTGGTCGGCTTTGAACTGCGCCTGATCCTCCACCTTGATGTTCGGCGACAACGCGGCCGCCGTGTCCACTGTCTTGCGCACGGTGGACACCGGCACGTTCGGGTCGGCAGTGACCGCGACCACCGAGTCCAGCGAGCCGGTGAAATGCTGGTCGAAGGTTGCGGTGGAGACCAGGTAGCTGCCGATGAGCTGGTTCTGCTTGAAGATTCCACCGATCGGCAGGGTCGTCCGGCCGGTCGTGCCGAAGACCACTGGCACGCGCTGGCCGACCCGCCAGCCCTTGGCCGAAGCGGTCTTGGAGTCCACCAGCAGCGCCCCCTTGGCCATCGAGCCAACGCTTCCGCTCACGGTGTTCAGCTGCACCGTCTTTTGCACCGTGGCCGGATCCGTGCCGGTGAGCTGGGTTGCACTGCCACCGATCTCGGCGAAGCCGAGGCGGAACGCCGACACCGCGGCCACCCCAGGAGCACCGTTGAGCTTCTCGGCGACGGCCCGACTGAAAGGGCTGAAAGAGGAGGTGGTCAGGACGAAGTCCGCGCCGAGGCTGTTGTCGATGATGCGACCGGAGGTCTCCTTGATCGAGGCCGACATCACCGTGATCGCGCTGACCAGCGCGAGCCCCACCATCAGAGCCGAGGCGGTAGCGGCCGTCCGACGCGGATTGCGCAGCGCGTTGTCCCTCGCCAACCGCCCGGCGTAGCTCGTCCGGGCGATCGGGGCGCCGAGGACCCGGACGATCGGCTGGCTGATATACGGCGAGAGCGCGGCGATGCCGAGGAACACCGCGACCGCGCCCACCCCGACGAGCGCGGCGGGCTGCCCCGTCGCGCCCGCCAGCCCGGCGATGAGCGCGGCCACGCCGGCGGCGACCAACAGGCCGCCGACGATCGCGCGCCGCTTGGGAGACGCGCCCGGTAGCGCGATGTCGTCGCGCAAGGCGGCCATCGGCGGGATCTTCGCTGCCAGCCTGGCCGGCTGATAGGCGGCGGCCACGGTGACCCCGACGCCCACGGCGAACGCCCAGATCGGCGTGTGGGGGAGCACGGTGAGTCCGTTGGCCGGGATGTCGGCGCCGAAGGCCTTGAACAGTGCCTTGAGGAGCTTGGCTACCCCGAGCCCGGCAGCGAGGCCCACCACCGATGCGACGAGACCGACGAGGAGTGACTCGCCCAGCACGGAGCGGGTGACCTGCCTGCGGCTGGCTCCGAGGGCCCGCAGCAGCGCCATCTCCTTCGAGCGCTGTGCGACGAGCATCGTGAAGGTGTTGAAGATGATGAAGGAGCCGACAAACAGTGAGATACCGGCGAAGACCAGGAGGAACACGTTGAGGAAGCTCAGCGCGGACTTGATCGCGTTGGAGTTCTCCGCCGACAGCTGCTTTCCGGTGATCGCCTCCAACCCAGCTGGCAGCACCCGTTGCACGCGGCCCCGCAGCTGGGTCTGGGAGATGCCGCCGACGGCAGCCACGTCGATGGAGGTGTAGGTGCCCGGGGTGCCGAGCAGGCGCTGCGCTGCGCTCGGCGCGAACGCGGTGATCGTGGCGCCGGCGAGATCGCCGGTGCTGCCGAACTTGACGATGCCCACGACGCGCTCGCGGCTCGGTGGGCCCTTCAGCAGCACGGTGATCGTGTCGCCGACGGAGATACCACCGTCCTTGGCGGTATTGGTGTCGATGGCCACTTCAGCCGCGCTCGTCGGCCCACGGCCGGCCGTCAGGCGCAGCGGGGACAGCGAGGAGGCGGTCCACGCCTCGCCCAACCCCGGCGCTCCCCGGCCGCCGATGACCTTGTTCGTCTTAGGGTTGAGGACCTGCGCGTAGCCCTCGACATTGCCGACGGCGTCGCGGACCCCGGGTACCGCCCGCACAGTGCTCAGCACGGTCGCCGGCACGGGCGCGCGCTGTGTGCTCGTGTTGCGGTTGCTGTCGAACTCCGTGCGTGCCCGGACGTTGACGCTCGTGTTGCGGTTGGCGTCGGTGAAGAGCCGGTCGAAGGTGGAGTTGATGGTGTCGGTCAGCACCAGCGTGCCCACGATGAAGGCAACGCCGAGAACCACCGAGACAGTGGTCAGGAGCAAGCGGAGCTTGTGTCCCAACGCGTTCTTGAGAGTGGTCCGGAACATGTCAGGACTCTGAGGTGGACAGCTCGAAGTGCTTGATGTGGTCGAGCACCAACTCGGCCGTCGGCGCCGGCATGTCCTCGACGATGCGGCCGTCAGCGAGGAAGAGGGCCCGGTCCGCGTAGGCGGCCGCCACCGGGTCGTGGGTCACCATGATGACGTTCTGGCCCATGTCCTGGACCGAGCGCCGGAGAAAGCCGAGCACCTCGGCCCCGGCGCGCGAGTCCAGGTTGCCAGTGGGTTCGTCTGCGAACACCACGTCGGGACGGCTGGCCAGGGCACGCGCACAGGCCACGCGCTGCTGCTGGCCGCCGGAGAGTTCGGTGGGGCGGTGCTTGAGCCGGTCCCGGAGACCGACGACGTCGATGACGGTGTTCAGCCACTCCTGGTCCGGCTTGCGCCCTGCCAGGTCCATCGGCAGAGTGATGTTCTCCAACGCGTTCAGCGTCGGCACCAGGTTGTATGCCTGGAAGACGAAACCGACCCGATCCCGGCGCAGCGCTGTCAGCCGCTTGTCGTCCAGGTTGGTCAGGTCCGTCTCGCCGATGAAGGCCGACCCACTCGTAACGCTGTCCAGGCCGGCCAGGCAGTGGAGCAGCGTCGACTTGCCGGAACCCGACGGCCCCATGATCGCAGTGAACTGGCCGCGGGCGAAGGCGACCGTGACCTCGTCCAATGCGACGACGCTGGTCTCCGCCTTGCCGTAGACCTTTGATAGCCGCTCCGCGCGCGCGGCAGGCGCGACCATCGTGTCGTGGGGCGTCGCGGTGGACGCGCTGGACATGCTGCCTCCCAGAGTTGGGGCTCAGGTGACTGTTGGTGTGCCATCGGCCATCGTGTGGGGCGCGGCCGCTAGGGCGACCGACTGGCGGGTGCCCCGCGGCGCGGTGGCGGAGGCGAGTCCGGATGCCGCGAGGGGCACCTGCACCGGCGGCAGGGGCGGCGGCGTCCCTCCCCACTCCGGGCACCGCTGTTGATGATCGCACCATTGGCACAGGACACCCCTGCGGGCCCGGAAGTCCCCGGTGGCGGTGGCCCGCGCGACGGCCCGCCAGAGCGCGTCCAGCAACCGCTCGAAGGCCCGGAGTTCGCCCTCGTCGGGGGTGTAGCGCAGCATGGTGGAGTCGTTGAGGTAGAGCAGACGAAGCTCGGCCGGGATCCGACCGCGGGTCCGCCAAAGCACCAAGGCGTAGAACTTCAGCTGGAACAGCGCCTTGCCCTCGAAGGCCTCTCCGGGAGTGCGACCGGTCTTGTAGTCGACCACCCGGAACTCGCCGGATGGCGTGGCGTCCAACCTGTCGATGTAGCCCCGAAGGGTCAGACCTGAGTCGAGCACCACTGAGACCAGGTGTTCGCGCTCCGCCGGTTCCAGCCGTTGGGGGTCCTCCAGTTCGAAGTAACCGGACAACAGTTTGCGCGCCGATGTCAGCCATTCCGGTAACTGCCCGGCTTGGGGGGGTTTCACACCGCACGGCGGCCCGGCCGGGTCGCCGGCCACATCGGCCAGCTCAGGTGCCGCGGCCAGCAGGCGATGCCACTCCGGTCCCACCAGGTTGCTCGCTTGCTCCAGCGTGCGCTCCGCCGCCGGCAGGTCGAAGAGCCGCTCGAGCACCGCGTGCACCACGGTGCCGCGGACCGCCTGCGGTGACGAGCGCTCGGGCAGCCGGTCGATGGCCCGGAACCGATAGCGCAGCGGGCAGCTCATGAAGTCGGCGGCCCTGCTCGGCGAGAGCGAAGCGGTGGGGAGGCTCGGCGCCTCGGATCTCGTCGGGGACAGAGCGGTCGACGTGCCCACCCCGACGCTGGTCATGCCGACGACGTTAGGGGAGAGGAGCGACAAAATCGGCATCTCCTGCACTGCCCGCCCCGTGTCGACCGCTGAGCAGCGGCGGACAGGGTGGTCAGCTGGGCTCGCTCGGCTTGCCGGAGACCGGCCTGCCCCCCGCGTACGCTCGATTCGTGCCAGCACGCGGCGGTTCCGTTCCTAGCCCTGACCTCTTCATCGGGCGCGTCCTCGGCATCCCGATCTACGTGGGTCCCTCGTGGTTCTTCGTCGCGGTGCTCCTGACGGTGCTCTACGCGCCGGATGTCGAGCGGGCCGTCGGGGGTATCGGGCGCGGCAGCTACGTGGTCTCCTTCGGATTCGCCCTGCTGCTCTACGGCTCCGTCCTGCTCCACGAGCTGGGGCATTCGGTGGTTGCCCGTGGGTTCGGACTGCCGGTCCGGCGGATAACGCTGCACGCCTTCGTCGGGCTCTCCGAGATCGAGAAGGAGCCGCCGACGCCGGCTCGGGAGGCGCTGGTTGCCGTCGCCGGCCCGGCCATCTCACTGCTCCTGGCCGGAGCCGCCGCAGCCGTGCTGCCCCTGCTGGAGCGGGGCACCATCCCGCGGGTCCTCGCGGTCGGTCTGATGCTCTCCAACGCGATCATCGCCGTGCTCAACCTGCTGCCGGGTCTGCCGTTGGACGGGGGCCGGGTGCTGCGGGCACTGGTGTGGCGGCTCTGCCGACGGCCGTTGACCGCGACCATCGCAGCCTCTTGGGCCGGTCGCGTCGTCGGTGTCGGGGTGGCCGTCGCCGGCCTCGTGTGGGGCGCGGGCGAGGGCGGCGGTCTGCTTGTCTACAACACGCTGGTCGCCGCCCTGGTCGGTGCCTTCATCTTCGCCGGGGCTTCTGCCTCGTTGCGGACGGCGAGGATGCAGTCGATCCTGCCGCGACTTCGGGTCCGCGGCCTGACGCGGCGGGCGCTGCCGGTCGCGGCCGATCTGCCGCTTGCGGAAGCCCTCCGACGCCTCGCCGCCGCCAGCGGGCGGGCGCTGGTGGTCGTCGACTCCGCCGGCGAGCCGACGGCGATCGTCTCCGAGGCCGCCGTTACCGCCGTGCCGGAGGCGCGCCGCCCCTGGGTCAGTGTCGGTACCCTGGCCCGCGCCCTGACCCCGGGCGCCTCCATTGACGCCGACCTCGCCGGCGCCGACCTGCTTGCCGCGCTGGCGGCCAACCCGGCAGAGGACCATCTGGTCACGGCCTCGGGTCGGGTCTACGGCGTGCTGTGCACCAGCGACGTCGCGGCCGCGGTGAGCGGCGCCCCCACCCGGTGATCCGCCGCGGAGCACTGCGCGAAGGCGAGGACGTCCAGCTCACCGACGTCAAGGGCCGCCATCACACGATTACGCTGCGTGCTGGCGGCGCCTTCCACAGCCATCGGGGAGGCCTGTCGCACGATGCCCTCATCGGCGGGCCGGAAGGTGTCGTTGTCACGACCGCCAGCGGGGCCCAGTACTTGGCACTTCGCCCACTCCTCGCGGACTACACCCTGGCCATGCCACGGGGGGCGGCGGTGGTGTACCCGAAGGATGCGGCCCAGATCGTGCACATGGCGGACATCGGTCCCGGGGCCAGGGTGCTGGAGGCCGGCGCCGGGTCGGGAGCGTTGAGCTGCGCGCTGCTGCGCGCGGTCGGAGACGAGGGACTCGTCTCCTCCTATGAGCGTCGGGCCGACTTCGCCGAGATCGCTCGGGCCAATGTGGAGCGCTACTTCGGTTGTCCCCATCCAGCCTGGCGGCTCACGGTCGGTGACGTGGCGACGCTGGACGAGCCAGAGCTGGACCGAGTGATCTTGGACATGCTGGCCCCGTGGGAGGTGCTGGCTGCGGTGGCGGCGCCAATGGTCGCCGGCGGCGTGCTGTGCAGCTATGTGGCCACGACGACGCAACTGTCCAGGACGGTAGAGGCGTTGCGGGCGGCCGGCTGCTTCAGCGAGCCCTCCGCGTGGGAGTCGATGACCCGGAGTTGGCACATCGACGGTCTGGCGGTCCGGCCGGACCACCGAATGATCGGCCACACCGGCTTCTTGATCACTAGCCGGCGGCTCGCGAATGGTGTCGTCCCGCCGCGGCGCCGGCTTCGGCCGGCGAAGGGCAACACGGAAGCAGCCGCCGAAGCGGCTGAAACAGCCGCCGCGGCGGCCGAGGGCGCGACGGCCGGCTAGCCGGCTTCCGGTCCGGCCACCGGCGTGCCGTGGCCGTCGATGACGTGAATGCATTCACCCGGGCAGTCGCGAGCCGATTCGAGTACTTCAAGCACCCAGCCGTCCGGCACCGGCGCCAGGGCTCCCGGGTCGGTGCGCAACTCCCCGTCGTCCCCCTTGACATAGGCCAGGCCGTCGATGTCGAACTCGAA
>JADGOV010000011.1 GCA_017882785.1 Frankiaceae bacterium | reverse complement strand
GCGCCCGAGGGCGGGTTCAACCTGTGCGCCCGGCCGTACCACCCGAAGCCAGAGGCACTCGACGGCACCTGGTCGCCACCTGCTGTGACTCGGGTCTAGGAAGGGAACGGACTGTCATGGCGCTCGGCGTGCACTCCGAGGTCGGCAAGCTCCGCCAGGTGATCCTGCATCGGCCGGGGCTGGAGCTGTCCCGGCTCACCCCCACCAACGTCGGTGACCTGCTCTTCGACGACATCCTCTGGGCCGCCCGGGCCCGCGAGGAACATGACGCCTTCGCCCAGGAACTGCGCGACAGGGGCGTCACCGTCCACCTCTTCGCCCAGCTGCTCACCGACGTGCTGGACAATCCGCAGGCGCGGACGTGGGTGTTGGACCGCACGTTCACCGAGGACAGCGTGGGTCACACCCTCGTCCTGCCGCTGCGGGCCTTCGCCGAGGAGGAGCAGAGCGCCCGGCTGGCCGAACTGCTCATCGGCGGCATCATCAAGAGTGATCTGGCTGGGCTGAAGGCGAACAGCCTGCGCTGGGAGCTGATGCACCGCGACGACTTCCTGCTGCCACCGGTGCCGAACCACCTGTTCCAGCGGGACAACTCGGCGTGGCTGTACGGCGGGGTCACCATCAACCCGATGGCGAAGGAGGCCCGGCGGCGGGAGTCGGTGCACAGCAGCGCGATCTATCACTTCCATCCACTGTTCGTCGGGGAGGACTTCGAGTTCTGGTACGGCGGGGACGCAGCGGGCCACCACCCCGCCACCCTCGAGGGCGGCGACATCCACGTCCTCGGGCATGGAGCGATCATGGTCGGTCTCAGTGAACGGACCACCGCGATGGGGGTGGAGAACCTGGCCCGCGGCATGTTCTCCCGAGGCGGCGCCACAAAGATCATCGCGATCGAACTGCCGCACTCGCGGGCAATGATGCACCTCGACACCGTGATGACGATGATCGACCGGGACAGCTTCGTGATGTACCCGTTCCTGGAAGGCCGGCTGCGGTCCTGGAGCATCTATCCGGCCGCCGACCCGGAGGACCCTCACGGATTGGAGGTCATCGAGAACGCCGACCTGTTCGAGGCCATTGCCCAGACTCTGGGCCTGGACAAGGTCAACGTTCTGCGCACCAACGAGGACGTCCGGGCCGCCCAGCGCGAACAGTGGGACGACGGCAACAACTTCCTCGCCATCGAGCCGGGTGTCATCGTCGGCTACGAACGCAACGTCACCACCAACACCTACCTCCGCGACGCCGGCATCGACGTCGTCAGCATCGCCGGCAGCGAGTTGGGCCGGGGCCGCGGTGGCCCCCGCTGCATGAGCTGTCCGATCGAGCGCGACCCCGTCTAGAGAGGAGGAGCCACGGTGTCCGTCAACCTGCGCGACCGCAACTTCCTCAAGGAGCTCGACTTCACCCCTGCCGAGTGGCGTTTCCTGCTCGACCGGGCCGCCGACCTCAAGCGAGCGAAGCGTGACGGGTCCGAACGACCACAGCTGACCGGCAAGAACTTCGCCCTGATCTTCGAGAAGACCTCGACCCGGACCCGCTGCGCCTTCGAGGTCGCCGCACATGACCAGGGTGCGCACGTCACCTATCTGGACTCGGAGGGGTCCCAGATCGGCCACAAGGAATCGATCAAGGACACCGCACGGGTGCTGGGACGGTTCTACGACGGCATCGAGTTCCGCGGCTCGGCGCAGGCGCTCGTCGAGACGCTCGGGGCGTACGCCGGCGTGCCGGTCTGGAACGGCCTCACCGACCAGTGGCATCCCACCCAGACGTTGTGCGACGTGTTGACCATGCGGGAGCACAGCGCCAAGCCGGACTCCGACATCGCGTTCGCCTATCTGGGGGACGCCCGGAACAACGTCGGCAACTCCCTGCTCATCGCCGGCGCCCTGATGGGCATGGACGTGCGGATCGTTGCACCCGGAGAACAGTGGAACCACGACAGCGTTGTCACCGCAGCCGAGGAGGTGGCGGCGGCCACCGGTGCCCGCCTCACCCGCACCGAGGACGTCGAGGCTGGCGTACGCGGTGTGGACTACGTCTACACCGACGTCTGGGTCTCCATGGGTGAGCCCAAGGAGGCCTGGGGGGAACGGATCCGGCTGCTGAGGCCCTACCGGGTGACGATGGACGTACTCCGCGCCACCGGCAACCCGGACGTGCGGTTCCTGCACTGCCTGCCGGCCCTGCACGACCGCAACACCACGGTCGGTGCCCAGATCCTCGCCGCGACCGGCGAGGAGTCTCTGGAGGTCACCGACGAGGTCTTCGAGTCGGCGCACTCGATCGTCTTTGACCAGGCGGAGAACCGCATGCACACCATCAAGGCGATCCTCGTCGCCACCGTGGCCGGCTGAGGGTGCGCATCGTCGTTGCGCTCGGCGGGAACGCGCTGCTGCGCCGCGGGCAGAAGCCCGACGCCGACGTGCAGGTCGCCAACGTCCGACGCGCGGTGTCGGCGCTCGCGCCACTGGCACACGACCACCAGCTCGTGCTGACCCACGGGAACGGGCCACAGGTGGGGGTGCTGGCCCTGCAGAGCGCCTCGGATCCCAGCCTCACCACGCCGTACCCGTTCGACGTGCTCGGCGCGCAGACCCAGGGGATGATCGGGTACTGGCTACTGCAGGCCATGCAGAACGCGCTGCCGGGCCGGCAGGTCGCCGCGTTGATCAATCAGACGCTGGTCTCCGTCGCCGACCCGGCCTTCGACAATCCGACGAAGTTCGTCGGCGAGGTCTACGACGAGGCGACGGCGAGGCGACTGGCCGCTGACCGTGGCTGGACGGTGAAGCCCGACGGCGCGTACTGGCGGCGGGTCGTGCCCTCCCCGCGGCCGCAACGGGTGGTCGAGACCCGCCTGATAAGGCTGCTGCTCAACTCTGGCGCGGTCGTCGTCTCCGCCGGGGGCGGCGGCGTCCCGGCGATCCGCAACGAGCGCGGGCACCTCGAAGGCGTGGAGGCGGTGGTCGACAAGGACCTCACTGCCTCCATCCTCGCCGAGGCCCTAGAGGCCGACGCCTTGTTGCTCCTGACCGACGTGCCCTGCGTACTGCTGAATTTCGGCACCCCGACGGAGACGCCGATCACGCACTCCACACCTGCCCAGATGCGCACCTTCGACTTCGCCGCCGGCTCGATGGGGCCGAAGGTGGAGGCCCTGTGTCGATTCGTCGAGATCACCGGCGACATGGCCGCTGTCGGCGCGATGGAGGACGCGTCGGCCATCCTCGCCGGCACGGCGGGCACGATCGTGACCCCCACTGGTCGCTACCCCGAGGCGATCGGCGACAACTGAGTTAGGGTGACCCGGCCGCGTGGGGCTGGTTCTGGCGGCGGTCGTGGAGGAGGTGCCGGGTGAAGGCGCTGGTCAAGGCGGCGGCCGAGCCCGGCCTGGTCTACATCGACGTGGCGGTCCCTCCCGTCGGTCGGGACGACGTGCTGATCCGGGTGCTGCGTACCGGGCTCTGCGGCACGGACCTGCACATCGAGTCCTGGGACTCCTGGGCGCAGGCACACATCCCCGTCCCGCTCGTCGTCGGCCACGAGTTCGTGGGTCGCATCGTCGAGGCGGGCACGGATGTCGCCGACCTGCAGGTCGGAGATCTGGTCAGCGGCGAGGGGCATCTCGTCTGCGGCCGCTGCCGCAACTGCATGGCCGGTCGGCGGGTGGAATGCGCCCGGACAAAGAGTGTCGGCGTCACCTCGCCCGGGGCCTTCGCCGAGTTCATTGCGCTGCCCGCGACGAACGTGTGGCGGCATCCGCCGGACATCGATCTCGACGTGGCGGCGATCTTCGACCCGTTCGGCAACGCGGTGCACACCGCGCTGACCTTCCCGGTCCTCGGTGAGGACGTACTGATCACCGGAGCCGGTCCGATCGGCATCATGGCCGCGATCGTCGCCCGGCACGCCGGCGCCCGGCACATCGTGATCACCGATGTCGGCGCGTACCGGCTCGACCTGGCCCGCGCGGTTGGCGTGACGCTGGCGGTCGACGTGCGGTCGACGAGTGTGGCGGAGGCGATGGAGCAGTTGGGCATGCGGGAGGGCTTCGACGTCGGCCTGGAGATGTCCGGTCAACCTTCCGCGCTGCGGGACATGCTCGCCGCCATGCGCCACGGCGGGCGGATCGCCCTGCTCGGGCTGCCCACGCACGAGTTCGGCATCGACTGGGCCCGGGTGGTGCTCAACATGCTGACGATCCGGGGCATCTACGGCCGGCAGATGTTCGAGACCTGGTATGAGATGTCGGTGCTCACCCAGTCTGGTGTCGACATCGCCCCGGTGGTCACCCATCGCTACGACGCGGCGGACTTCCAACAGGCCTTCGACACCGCGCGGGCCGGTTCCTGCGGCAAGGTCCTGCTGAACTGGGCCGACGGCTGACCTGCCACAGCAACGAAGCGCTACTCCGGAGCCGAGGGGAGAGAGTCGATGTTCAGCACCGTCCGCGACGACGTCCAGGCCACGCTGGGGGAGATCCGGTCCGCCGGGTTGTTCAAGTCCGAGCGGGTCATCGTGACCCCACAGCAGCCCTCGATCCGGGTGGGCGACGGGGCCGAGGTGATCAACCTCTGCGCCAACAACTACCTGGGGCTGGCCGACCACCCGCGGGTCGTGGCGGCAGCGAAGGACGCGCTGGACCGGTGGGGCTACGGCATGGCCAGCGTCCGGTTCATCTGCGGTACCCAGGAGATCCACAAGCAGCTGGAAGCCAAGCTGTCCGGGTTCTTCGGTATGGCCGACACGATCCTCTACGGTTCGTGCTTCGACGCCAACGGCGGTCTGTTCGAGACGCTGCTCGACGAGTCCGACGCAGTGATCAGCGACGAGCTCAACCACGCCTCCATCATCGACGGCGTCCGGCTCTGCAAGGCGCAGCGTTCCCGCTACCGCAACCGGGACATGGCCGATCTCGAGGCTCGACTCCGGGATGCCGCCCACGCCCGCCGACGCCTCATCGCCACCGACGGCGTGTTCTCCATGGACGGGCACGTCGCACCCCTGGCGGACATCTGCGAACTGGCCGAACGGTACGACGCCATGGTCATGGTCGACGACTCCCACGCCGTCGGCTTTGTCGGTGCCGGCGGGCGCGGCACCCCCGAGCTGCACGGCGTGATGGATCGGGTCGACGTCCTCACCGGGACGTTGGGCAAGGCCCTCGGCGGCGCCAGCGGCGGCTACACCAGCGGCCGGCAGGAGATCATCGACCTGCTCCGTCAGCGTTCCCGGCCCTACCTGTTCTCCAACTCCCTCGCGCCGGTCATCGCGGCGGCCTCGATGGAGGTCCTCGACCTCGTCGCCGGCAGCGACACCCTGCGGGTCCGGCTGTGGGACAACACCGCCTACTTCCGCCGGCGGATGACCGATCTCGGCTTCGACATCCTCCCCGGCGACCACCCGATCGTCCCAGTCATGATCGGTGACGCGGTGCAGGCCGGCCGGATGGCGGACCTGCTGTTGACCAAGGGGCTGTACGTCATCGCGTTCAGTTATCCGGTCGTCCCGCTCGGCAAGGCCCGGATCCGCACGCAGGTTTCCGCAGCCCACACCCGGGCCGATCTCGATCGGGCGCTCGCCGCGTTCGCCGAGGTCCGTGACGAGGTGGCCTGACCGGGACCGGGTTCAGCCCGGGCGCCCGCCGCCGGTCGTAACGGCCTCGGCCACGGCATCCGAGGACGTCAATATCATCCGGGCCCCCGCTCGATTGACGTCGTCGGCCAGGCCGACGAGCCAGGTCGCGGTGTCCAGCACGCGCAGGACGGCCGGGTCGGGGTGGCCGGCCGCGAGCATCCACCGCAGCCAGATCGCTTCCCCCTCCAGAGTGACCGAGGACATGGGCGTGAACCCTGCCCCGTCACCGATGGCCGCTGCCAGGCTGTCGTAGGTGTTCGCTACTCCGCCGGAACGGGCCTGCACCAGCGCGGTCGCCTCCGACCAGGGCAGCGGGGCCGGCGCGGGGTAGCGTCGCGCGAGCGCCTCACCGCCGCGGAGCAACCGGTGCGCGGCGACGAGGACGACCTGCCAGTCGACGTCGGTCAGCGACGGCCCCTGGCGCTCGTGCAAGGCCTGCAGGCGGACCGACTCCAGATAGGAGAGCTCCAACCGGGCCCGCTTCCGGGCGGCATCAGAGGTCGGCACCCCGGTGAGCCCAGCCGCTGCCGCGCGGACGTAGACCGCGCACGAGCGCAGGCATCGAGCCGCCTCCCGGTGCAGCTGGCCGCCGGCGCCGCGGGGCCAGGCCAGTAGGCCGATGCCGGCGCCCAGCGCCCCGCCGATGACGACGTCGATGAGGCGGGTCTCCGTCAACTCCCAGGTGGCCGGAGCCAGCTGCACGAAGATGCAGGTGACGACCAGGGTGAAGCCGGCCTGCGCGACGGCCGGGCCCAGCAGGGTGCCGAGGCCGAGGGCCAGGAGAAGGACGATCGGCAGTGCCACCTGGTAGACGACGGGGGAGTCCCCCCCGAGGAGCAGGAGGCCGGCCCCGGCCACGGCCCCGACGAGCGTCCCGGCGAAGGCCGCGGGGAGGGCTGACCGGGTGTCGGCGGCGCTGGTCCGCATCAGCGTGAGGGTGGCCAGCAGCACCCAGAATCCGTGACTGAGGTCGAACACGGGGACGATCAATCGGGCCGCGGCCAGCGCCATCCCGACCCGGACGGCATTGCGGAGGGCGACCGAGCGGAGATCGAGGTTGACCCGGAACCGGTGGACCCACAGCTTCCAGGTCGGGCGGCCCGCGTACCACATGCCCTCACGTTCGCTCGGACTGGACAGGGTGCCACCGAACGCCACTCGGACCCCGTCGGTGGCAATGGCCGCCGCCGCCGCCATCTCGCTGACCAGACCGGCCACGGCGATCCGCTCCTCGATGCGGGGCCCGCGTGCGTGGCCCTCCTCGAAGTGCCGCATCCGGCTCGCGACCCATGTCGCGTCCGCTTCCAGGAGACTCGCGGGGCTCGGCGGGACCTCGCCTCTGGCAAGGGCGCTTGCGGTGGTTCGCAACGTCGTCGTACAGGCATCGAGGAGCTGGCGGAGTGGCTCGATGACCCGGATGGGTCCCTTCAGGGTCACCTGTCGCATCCGCAGCCCGCAGGCAAGCGTCTCCCGGACCGCCTCCCCGACGTGGGCGAGGGCGAGATCGTGATGGGTCGGTGACCCGGGACGAACCACAGCGGGAAGCTGACTGGGCCGGGCCGCACTCACCGCGGCCTCGGCGGCGGCCGCCTGCCGCGCGAGCGCGTCGTCCTCACCGGGTGTCGCCCCGTCGCGGTCACCATGCCCGACGACGTGACCCAACCCCTCCAGGTAGTCCGCGACCGCCGCCGCGGCCGGAGCCAGCACGTCCTCGTAGCGCCCCGGATCCGCGGCGGGGAGAAGCAACCGGTCGGCGAGGGCGATCAGGCCGATGCCCAAGGCCAGTCCGGCCAGTCGCGAGTCCAGCGTGTGCGGGGCGTAGGGCGGAAACGAGGGCAGGATGTAGAACAGTTGCAGGCCGTTGCCGACCCCGGAGAACCGCCCGCCGCCGACCGCGGCGAACGCGATGGCAAAGCCGACGACCAGCATGCCGGCCGTGGCAGCGGCGGTCGACCGGGCGAGGTAGGTCCCGAGGGTGACCAGCACGAGGCCCGTGAGGAAGGCCGCGAAGTAGGTTCTGGTGCGCGCCGCCGGTGCCCCTTCCACCTGGGACAGAGCGCCCATGGCGATCGCGCCGAACGCGGCGTAGGTGGCCATGGTGGGGTCGCCGAAGGCGTAACGGGCGGTGTAGAACGCGGCCGTCGCCGCCAAGGTCACCCGAACCGCGCGGCGCAGGCCCGCGAGGCCAGGATCGCGTTCGGCCAGGGCGCGCCGAAGTCTGCTGATCGGCACCCCCGACGACGCGATCTTCACAACGGGAGACGGTACTTCCAGTGCTCCGCTTCTGCACGGTCGATGGGTCGAGGTGACGTATGAGATCCGGGCCACCTGGCCGGGCGACGGGTGGACATCAGGACCGGTCGCGGGCTCGTGGAAGTCACCGAAGTGACCCGTGGCGGCATCCCCCCGTCCGCACCGCCCGATTCATGTCCTCCCGGGTGCTCGCCTTTGTCGAGCACCCGGCACCGCGCCCCACCGGGGCCCCCGCCTGAGCGAGGAGCTAGATCGTCTCCGGCTCCATCGAGATGGCACCGCAGGGGCATTCCGCGACGCAGATACCGCAGCCCTTGCAGTAGTCGTAGTCGAACTCGAACCGCTTGCCAGGTCCCAGCTTGATCACTGAGTTGTCCGGGCAGACGCCGTAGCAGTTGTCGCACTCGAAGCAGTTACCGCAGGACAGGCAGCGACGGGCCTCATAGACCGCATTGTTCTCATCGAGCCCACCGACGACCTCCTCGAACGTGGAGGTGCGGCGAGCGACATCCAGCGTGGGCCGCATGGACTGCGGAGCGTCGCTGTAATACCAGGTGTTGAGCTTGTCGAAGCTGGCCAGCTCGTGCTTGTGGGTTCCGGCGTAGGCAACCCCACTCAGCCAGGCGTCGATGTTGCGGGCGGCTCGCTTGCCGTGGCCGATGCCGACCGTGACCGTCCGCTCGTCCGGAACCATGTCACCGCCGGCGAAGATGCCCGGGTGACCGGTCATCATGTTCGGCGAGACCGCGACCGTACCGCCGTCGGACTCGATGCCTTCGACACCCTCGAGCAGGGAGAGGTCGGCATCCTGGCCGAGCGCGAGCACGACCGAGTCCGCCTCCAGCTCCTCCATCTCACCCGTCCCCTGTGGGAAGCCGGTCTCGTCCAACTCCATCTTCTCGATGAGGATCTTTCCGCCGTCGGCGTGCTTGATTGTCGACAGCCACTTCATCCGAACGCCCTCTTCGATGGCCTCGGTGACCTCGAAGTCGTGCGCCGGCATCTTCTCCCGGTTGCGCCGGTAGACGACCACCGCCTCCGTCGCGCCGAGGCGCTTGGCCGTTCTGGCCACGTCCATCGCGGTGTTGCCACCGCCGTAGACCACGACCCGGCGACCCAGCATCGGCGGCTCGGCGTCCTCCATGCCGTGCAGCACACTGATCGCGTCCATGATCTTGGCCGCCTCACCGGCCGGGATGTACGCTCGCTTGCCGATGTGGGCACCGACGGCAAGGAAGGCCGCGTCGAAGTTGCCGGCCCGCATCTCCGCCTCGACGTTGGTGACCTTGCGGTTGAGATCGAGCGTCACGCCCATGTTGAGGATGCGCTGCACCTCGGCGTCGAGGATCTCCCGTGGCAGCCGGTATTTCGGGATGCCGTAGCGCATCATGCCGCCGGCGGCCGGCTCGGCGTCGAAGATGGCCACTTCGTGACCGGCGCGCCGCAGATGGTAGGCCGCAGACAGTCCGGAGGGGCCGGCGCCGACGACGAGAACCCGCTTGCCGGTCAACGGCGCGGTGACCTCGATGCTCCACCCCTGCTTGAGGGCCTCGTCGCCGAGGAACCGCTCGATGGAGTTGATGCCCACCGCGGTGTCCAGCTGAGCCCGGTTGCAGGAGGTCTCGCAGGGGTGGTAGCACACCCGGCCCATGATTGCTGGGAACGGGTTGTCGGCCATGATCTGCCGCCAGCCCTTCTCGTAGCCTTCGCCGCCCTCCTCGGCCGCGTACAGCCAGGACTGGATGTTCTCCCCGGCCGGACAGGCGTTGTTACACGGTGGCAGGCGGTCGATGTAGACCGGCCGCTCAGTCCGCCACGATCCGGTGTGGTTGGCCTTGCTCGTCCCGACGTCGAGTGTGATCGCAAACGGCTTCTCCATCAACGTGCTCCCTCGAACGACTCACTAGTGAGTGCCATCGCGTCGGTCTCGCTGTCTTCCGGCTGGGCTTCGTCGTGCCCCGATGTGGCGGCGTCTTTGGCCTCACCTGGCGGCTTGAGGTCATCCGGGGTGTCATCGAGCAGTCCGTACCGGGTGATGTTGCGATCCGCGGCCGCCTGGATGTTGTGCAGGATCTCCGGCTGCGGCTTCTTGCCGAACAGGTGGGCGTAGCGGCGCTGCAGCTTGAGGTACTCCTCGACAGGCACCCGGCGCCGGATCTTGGTAACCCCGGTGACCTCGCCGCGCTCGGCCTCGAAGACCGGGAAGATGCCGGTTTCCACGGCGAGCCGGGCGATCCGGATGCTGTCCCGGGATGCCGAGCCCCAGCCCAGCGGGCAGGTGACGAGGATGTGCAGATACCGGGCGCCGCGGAAGGTCATGGCCTTCTCGACCTTGTACTCCAGGTCGCGAAGGTCGGCCACGGTGGCCGTGCCAACGTACGGAATCTCGTGGGCCATGGCGATCCGCGGCAGGTTCTTGCCCTGGCCGAACTCGTTGCCCGGATGCGGACCCACGGGTTGAGTGGTCGCGGTTCGGGCGCCGCCGGGGGTCGCGCCGGAGCGCTGCACTCCGGTGTTCATGTACGCCTCGTTGTCGTAGCAGATGTAGAGCACGTCGTCGTTGCGCTCGAACATCCCGGACAGACAGCCGAAGCCGATGTCCACCGTGCCACCGTCCCCGCCCTGGCCGACGACACGTACGTCATCGCGGCCTTTCACCCGCATCGCAGCCGCGATGCCGGTGGCCACCGCGGGCGCGTTTCCGAACAGGGAGTGGATCCACGGGATCTGCCAGGAGGTCTCCGGGAACGGCGTGGAGAACACCTCCAGGCAACCGGTCGCGTTCGACGCGATCATCTTCCCGCCGGTGACCCGGCTCACCGTGTCCAGCGCGTACCGGGCGCCGAGCGCCTCGCCACAGCCCTGGCATGCACGGTGACCCGAGGTGAGCGTGTTTGCCCGCTTGGGGTCGGACTGCGTCGAGCGGGCCTCGACGTCGAGCAGCCGGTTACCGACGACGAAGCTGCCGGTTTGGTAGAACTTGATCGGCTGGTACGGCATATTGGTGTGCTCCCTCAGAGCAGGTTGTACGGACTCAGGGCAGTTGGGCGGCGACGAGACCCGGGTTCAGTTCCTGGTGCTCATAGGCGGTGCCGGGGCGCCGGATCAACTGGTCGCGCTGCAGCTCGCGCTGCACGAGTTCCCAGTCCATGTCCACGAAGGTCAACGGCTCGAGGGCGTCGGCCTCGGCGTTCTCGAACAGGGACCGCAGTGACTCCCGGGTGATCGCTCGACCGCCGAGGCCGGCGATCGCGGTGTAGCCGCGCAGCTGCACGCCGGACAGTGAGGTTCGCACGTTCGCCGACACGATGCCGCCGATGCCGACGGCCAGCGCCTTCTCCAGGACCAGCACGCGCTGCGCGTTCACCAGGGCCTCGCGGACCTGCTGCTGGGGGAACGGCCGGAACGAGGTGATGCCGAGAACGCCGATCTTGTGGCCCTCGTCACGCATCTCATCGACCGTGTCCTTGATCGTGCCCAGCACCGAACCGAGGGCGACGATCATCGTCTCGGCATCGTCGGCGCGGTAGGTGTGGATGAGCCCACCGCTCTCCCGGCCGAAGATCTCGTTGAACTCGACGGCGAGCTCGGGGATCCGCTCCAACGCCAGCATCTGCTTGGCGTGGGCGAGGTATCTGACCTCGCTGAACGCCTCCGGCCCGACCATCGCGCCGATGCTCACCGGGTTGTCCGGGTCGAGGGTCTGACGCGGGGTGAAGGGCGGCAGGTAGGCGTCCACCTGCTCCTGGGTGGGTTGGTCGATGCGCTCGTAGGCATGGGTGAGGATGAAGCCGTCCATGCAGACCATGACCGGCAGCGACAGCTCCTCGGCCAGCTTGAAGGCCTGGATGTGCAGGTCCGCGGCCTCCTGGTTGGTCTCGGCGTAGAGCTGGATCCACCCCGAGTCGCGTTGGGACATGGTGTCGCTGTGGTCATTCCAGATGTTGATCGGCGACCCGATGGCCCTGTTGGCCACCGTCATGACAATCGGCAGGCCAAGGCCGGAGGCGTTGTAGACGGCCTCCACCATGTAGAGCAGACCCTGGCTGGCGGTCGCCGTGTAGGTGCGGGCGCCCGCGGCGGAGGACCCGATCGCGACGCTCATGGCAGCGAACTCGGACTCGACGTTGATGTACTCGCACGGGGTGAGGTCGCCGGTCTTCACCAGCTTGCTCAGCCCCTCGACGATGTGCGTCTGTGGGGAGATCGGGTAGGCGCAGATCACTTCGGGACGACACTGCGCCACCGCATCGGCGACGGCCTTGGAGCCCTCAATCTGGCTAAGCATGGGCCATCTCCTCCATCTGCTGCTGGACGTAGCGGTAGGCCGCCTCGGCGGCGTTGACGTTGCCGTCACCGACCTTGCCGGCGAACTTCTCCCGGATGGCAGCGGACACCGAGTCGATCGAGAGCGCCCCGCTGAGACCGGCGAAGCCGCCCAGTAGAGCGGCGTTGGCCATGGGCCGCCCCACATACTCCCGGGCGATCTCTGTGGCCGGCACTGTGAGCAGCCGCTCCACCCGGAAGTGCTCACACAGATCGCTCAGTCCGAGCTCACCGAAAGTGCGGGAAGAATTGATCAATATGTAGCCGTCCGGCACCAGTCCGCTGAAGACGTCGACCTGGTGCAGGAGCGTCGGGTCCTGGATGATCAGCCCGTCCGGCGCCATAATCGGCTCCCGGACCCGGATCTCCTTGTCGGCGATGCGGGCGAAGGCAACGACCGGCGCGCCCATGCGCTCGGAACCGAAGCTGGGAAAGGCTTGGGCATGCCGGCCCTCGGCGAAGGCGGCCAGCGAGAGCATCTCGGCCGCCGTGACGACCCCTTGCCCCCCCCGGCCGTGAATACGGATCTGGAACATTCCTGGCTCTCCTCCCAGCGTGCCCACCGCGGAACCGCGATGTTACGAGCACAGCGCCCGATCTCCGCACGCCGGCCCCTCTTTTCTACGCTTCGGCCCGCTTGTGCGGTAGAGGCCTGAGTACCTTGCGCTGGGTGGCATATCGGATGCCGGCCGGGGGTGGCGTGCAATCTGGCGCCTCAGCTGATCGAAGACGGCTGCCGCGACGAGCGTCCGGCGTCGACCGCCGCGTCGTAGGCGGCGCGGACGGCCCGTATCTGGCCATCCGGATCACGGAACCACTCCGCGGCAAAGATCTTGTGCACCGACCAGCCGAGACCGACCAACTGGTCGCGGGCCAGGCGCTCACGGTCTCGCACGGTGGGTAGCGCGGCCGCTCGCGGGCCGTCCGTCTCCACGGCGAGCACCATCCGGGCGAGGTCCGCGGGGTGGGCGAGCGCGACCGCGATCCGGTGCGGCCCCACACCGAGCTCGGCGCTCACCGGGAGCCCGGCCGCCCGCAGCCGGTGACGCAGGTCGAGGTCGAGGCCGTCCGGTGTGGGCGGCTCGGCGTACGGGGTGCGCCGCAACTCCGACGATTCCACGTAGCGCAGCAGGGCGCGCAGCAGTCGCGGCCCCGCCGAGCGCAGCCGACCCGGGTCCATGTCGTCGCTGGCGAAGGAGGTGACGACGGTCAGCCGGCGCCGGGCCCGGGTCAGCCCGGTCGTGAGCAGCCGCTCGCCACCGGCCGCGTCGAGGGGACCGAAGCGGTACGGCAGGCGCCCGTCCGGCGTCTTCCCGAGACCGGTAGCGAACACGATCATGTCGCGGACATCGCCCTGGACGTGGGCGCACGGCTTGACGAAGAACCGCTCGGCCGCGTCCGCCCGGAACACGTCACCCAACTCCGGGCGGCCCACCAGCGCCACCCGCAGCGCGGCCGCGATCCGCTCGGCGTGGACGGCGCCGAGGGTGACCACACCGAAGGACTCCTCCGGTTGGCGCACCGCGTGGTCCAGGACCAGCCCGACGACCTTCTGCACCTCGGCAGTGACGCTCTCCTGCTGGCCGGGCGCTCCGGTCAGATGCGGCACGAGAATGTGGGTGATCGGGTCCGTGCGCATCGCCGACGGGGTGGTGGACAGCCTCCCCGCATACGCGGTGGCGGCCGCGAATGCCACCAGTCTCTCGTCCGCCCGCCGGTACGAGGTGCGCAAGGCAACGTCGGGCAGGATCGGCGCCAGCGCGTCGAGCAGCGAGGCCTCGCCGCGGCCCTCGCGGCGAAGCGGGGCCTCATCCCCCGCCGCGTCGACGTCGCTGCGCACCGAGGACGGGCTCGCCAGGTCGACGCCGAAGCCGACCACCGGCAGTTGACGCCGGTCGCCGACGGCAATCGTGACGGCACCCCGAGCCAGCGCCGGTGCGGCGACCGGTACGGGCAGCTGGTGGGCGTCCATCACGACCACGACGTCGAACAGGCGGACGGCCGGCAGGACGTCGGGGACCACCCAGGGGGAGAGCACCCAGCACGGCGCCGCGGTCAGCGTGACCTGGGGCGCGAGGTCGAGCAGGGCGCGCAGCCCGGCCGGGCCGGGTGGCGGCACCCCGGCGCGGATCGCCGAGGCCTGGTCCGGGGACCGAGCGACGGCGGTGGCCAGCCGTTCGCCCAGCACGCGCTGCAGGCGCCTGCCGGTACTCGCCAAGTGCTCGACGTCGGCACGGCCGAACACGTTTACCGCGGCCCGCAGGGCCACGCCGTCACAGCTGCCGTAGGCCGGGTCACTGGCCGCGACCGCAGCAAGGACGGAGGACAGCCAGGCGTGCGACAGCGCAGCCGGGGCCAGGTCCGCAGATACCCGCCGGGTGTGCAGGTCGACAAGCAAGGGCCGCAGCCCGAGGGCCGAACAGCGGGCGGAGAGCTCGCCCAGCCGCGGTAGCCGCAGCAGCACCGGATCTGTGGCAAGCTGGCGCAGCGTCTTGTGCAGCACCGCCGGGGCCAGGCCGGGCAGCTGGCGGTCGGGCAGGTAGAGCGCCAGCTCGGCCAGCCCGTCGAGCAGTTCGGCGTAGCGTCGCTCGACCACGCCAAGGTCACGTACTCCCCGCGGCACACCGTCGCCGATCGCGCGGCCAGCCCATTCGGCACGGTGGGCCCTAGCCCGGACCAGCGCGTCATGCAGCTCCAGGCCGGCTGTCCGCTCTCCCCGCCAGAGCTTGCGGGCGGCTCGGCGGGCGGCCATCCGGTCCTGCCAGCCGAGCCGGTCATCGTGCTCCCGCCGCCACCCGGCGTCCGCGGTCGCCGCCACGAGGTCGGCCAGTGGGGCGGTCCACACCTCGGGTGAGAGGAGGCGCTCGGTGTCCTGCACGGCCCGCAGCAGATCGAGGGCCCGGCGCCAGTCCGTCACGACGGCAGCCGGCGTCAGGCCGACCTCCGTCAGCGTGCGTTCCAGGGCCGCCGCGGCCGCCGGGTAGGTCTGCGAGGCCAAGGTGGCGGCAAGGCGCTGGGCCTTCTCAGCCTCCGCCGTCGTACCCGCTCGGGCGCCGAACCACGGCGTGTCCATGGCGGTCAGCGTCGTGCCGCCGAGAGCCGCCCATTCCCGCACGCAGGACTCCATCTCAGACAGGGCGTCGGAGTGCAGTGCCGCCAGTACGTCGCCGCCGAAACGGACTCGGGTCGCGGCCGGGGCGGGCAGGGCGAGCAGCGCCGCCTGGGCCGCGTACACGCTCATCCCCCAAGGTGCGCGCTCGGCATGCATGGCGGTGTTGTGCGCCGCCAGCAGCTGGCGACTCTCCACCATCGCCAGCTCGACGGTGTCCAGCTCCGGCTCAGGCGGGAGTGCGTACGCCGCCCCGGCGACGGCGTCCGCGATCCGCTCGGCTGCGTTTTCCTCGGCGGCATCAACCGCGATGCCGGGCAGGCCGGCGGTATCGAGGCGGCGCAGCAGGGTGTCGACGGCGGCGCGTTTGGCGGCGATGACGAGCACCCGCTCGCCGGCTGCCACAGCCGACGTCACCAGGTTGGCAACGGTCTGGCTGCGGCCGGTGCCGGGCGGACCCTCGACCGCGACGTGCCGCCCGGCAACCACCGCTCCGATGACCGCGCTCTGCATCGCATCCGCGTCGAGGATCAAGAACTCCTCCGTCGGCGACAGCCGATCCGGAGCTGAGCAGTCCGGCTGCAGGGGGACGCGCACGGCGGCCAATGCGCCGGGATCTCCGGACAGGCCAGCCACCACGTCATGGGCCTGCAGCAGATCGGATGCGGTCCGCAGGTCATCGGCAAGCCGAGGGGCAGCGTCGGTGAAGGTACCGAGGAGCAGCCGGTGGGTGACGGTGAACGCCGGCACCGGCGCGGCGGCGCGGCGGAGCCGGTCGTAGAGCGCTGTGGGCTCACCCGGCCCGCCTGCTTCGGTGGCGTCCGCAGGTTCGAGCGCGAGGTCGTAGGCGCTGTAGGCACAGCGCAGCTCGGCCAGCAACAGGGGATTCAGTAGCGCCGGACCGCCAAGTTCGAGGGCGAAATCGTCCTCGCTCGCCGTCCGGGCGGTGATCCACAACTGTCGCAGCAGGATCGGTACGCCGTGACGCGCCTCACCTGAGGGGTTCGTCCAGGATGCCGCGCCGATGGCCAGCCGGCCGGCCGGGATGCCGTGTTCCTCCGCGAATTGGCGGGCCCCGTCACGGGCGGCCCGGACCCGACGCAGGGCGGCGGCATGCCCGGCGGAATCGCGGACCAAGCTTCGCAGCCGAACTGGCCGGCCGGCGAACAACGCCTCCAACGCGCCGGGATCGGCCGCTGTCAGGTCCAGTGTCGGCGCTCGGGGGTCATCGGCTCGCACCAGCGAGCCGCGGCCGCCGATGCCGAGCAGGCTGGACACCCAACTCGTCGTGGCGGCCTGTACGCGGGTGGCTCGGTCAGTCACAGTTCAGGCAGGCTATCCGGCCCCGTGGGATCAGGCTGCGTCCGGCTGCCCGCTCTGGCACAGCACGAAGCGTCCGACGCGGAAAACCACGCCGGACGCTCCTGCATCGTGATGGGAAGCCCCAGCAGCAGACGCCACCAGGGACCGCGGAACTAGCGGACTGGGCGAACGCGCTCTGCCTGGGGACCCTTCTGTCCCTGAGTGATCTCAAACTCGACGCGCTGATTTTCTTCCAGGCTGCGGTAGCCCTGGGCGTCGATAGCCGAGTAGTGGACGAAGACATCAGCTCCGCCGCCATCGACGGCGATGAAGCCGAAGCCCTTCTCAGCGTTGAACCATTTTACGGTGCCCTCGGGCATGTGCTGCTCTCCTGCTGCAAAGACGGTATCGGCGCCGCACATTACGGCAGCCGGGCCACCGCAGGCAACCGCCCACGACATGTTCCGCGGGCGTGCAACACACTCAGGGAACTTGCGACCGAGCCTTACATTACCTGACGCGGAGGGCAAAAAGGGCGACGTCCTTGCGACGCTCCGCCACTCTTCCACACCGCGATCATGGAACCGACGCCCTTGCGGAGTGACCGATCATGCTCCAACGGGTGCTGGGATTCCGGATCGGACGTCCGATCGAGCATGATCGTCGCAGGGGGAGTCGCAGGGGGAGTCGCGAGGGGAGTCGCACCGGGAGTACAGCGGAAAGGACTACGTTGGCCGTGCGCTCGGCGTGCCCTAGACTGCGAACGTCTCCAACGGCGAGCGCGATGACGCCCTCATCGTCTAGCGGCCCAGGACACCGCCCTTTCAAGGCGGCAGCACGGGTTCGAATCCCGTTGGGGGTACGCACGACCGGTATGGCATGGCACATGAGGTCCCGTAGTGCAGTCTGGAGTGCACGCCGCCCTGTCAAGGCGGAGGTCGCGGGTTCAAATCCCGTCGGGACCGCTCCCTTCCGGGGGCAGGTAGCTCAGTCGGTACGAGCGCTCGCCTGAAAAGCGAGAGGTCGGCGGTTCGACCCCGCCCCTGCCCACCTGGCTTACCTCGTGTCCCCGTCCACCAGAAGATCGCTCGGGACGTGGCGCACCGACAGCCGACAACGCCGCCGCAGTTGGGGGGGAACGGCGGCGGCGTTGTCGAGCGTGGGTGGGGGCTATTCCCGGCGCGGCGCCGGAATTCCCCCGAGCAGGGCTCTGACCTCGGTCTCGCGATAGCGGCGATGACCGCCGAGAGTCCGGATGGACGTGAGCTTGCCGGCCTTCGCCCAACGGGTGACGGTCTTGGGGTCGACCCGAAACATAGTGGCAACCTCTGCCGGCGTGAGCAGCGGCTCGGCCTCGGACGTGCGAGCGCTCATGGCTCCTCCCTCAAGGGGGGCAGTTAGGGGCCGGCGGCGCCTGCCCTCGGTTCCACATCGTGGCTTGTGTCGGCTCTGCCCGGAATGGCCCGCCCGGGCTATCTTTCACAGGATGAGGGACTACCCCCTGCGCCGCCACACTAGTCGCCCAGCGCTACATATGACCGCCTGGCACCTACCCTGTGTGCTCGATCGATCACATAAACGCAGGTCACCGAGGACAAAGTAGGCTAACCAGGGGACGTGCCCCGATCCCACGCCGGCCTCTAGAGGAGAGTCGTGCCGTGAACCCAGACGCCGAGTACGCCAGTTCCCCACGCGCCGGTGTCTTTCGCGGCAGTGGCCACGAGCAGGTGGTGTTCTGTGCCGATCCCCCATCCGGCCTGCGGGCCATCATCGCCATCTATTCAACGGCGCTCGGGCCAGCCTTGGGGGGCACCCGGTTCTACCCGTACGCCAGCGAGGCGGACGCCCTCGAGGACGTCCTCAACCTCTCCCGCGCCATGGCCTACAAGGCGGCATGCGCCGGCCTCGACCTCGGCGGCGGAAAGGCGGTCATCCTGGGCGACCCAGCCGTGGACAAGACCGAGCCCCTACTGCGGGCGTACGGCCGGTTCGTCCAGTCGCTGGGCGGTCGCTACCGGACAGCGTGCGACGTGGGCACCTACGTCGAGGACATGGACGTCGTCGCTCGCGAATGCAGCTTTGTCACCGGCCGGTCCCCCTCCCACGGCGGGGCCGGCGACTCCTCGATCCTTACCGCGTTCGGTGTCTACCAGGGCATGCGGGCAGCCGCCGAGCGAGCGTGGGGCACGCCGTCGCTGGCCGGCCGGCGAGTGGGCGTCGCCGGCGTCGGCAAGGTGGGGCTGCACCTCGTCGAGCACCTGTTGGCCGACTCCGCCTCGGTCGTGGTCAGCGACGTCGACCCAGCGGCGGTGGCCCGGGTCCGGCAGCTGTCCGACCGGGTCGAGGCGGCGGAGGTGTCCGTACTGCCTCGGCTGCCGATGGATGTCTACGCTCCGTGCGCGTTGGGCGGGGCGCTCGACGACGACACCGTTCCCGAGATGCAGGCCGCCGTCGTCTGCGGCGCGGCGAACAACCAACTCGCCCACCCCGGCGTGGAGAAGTTGCTGGAGGACCGCGGCGTCCTCTACGCGCCGGACTACGTGGTGAACTCGGGCGGCCTGATCCAGGTTGCGGATGAGATCGAGGGCTACTCGGAGCCCAGGGCGCGGGCTAAGGCGGCGGCCATCTTCGACGTCACCCGACTGATCTTCTCCGTCGCGGCGCAGGAGGGGATTACGCCGGCGCGCGCCGCCGACCACCTGGCGGAACGGCGGATGGCCGAGATCGGCCGTCTCCGCAACGTCTGGTTGCCCGGGTGACCCCGGCAGCGGCAGGCGAGCCGACTGAGTCTGAGTGGCTCGGTCTGAGTGGCTCGCTCGCCGTTCCGCTCCAGACGGGGTAATCTAGGGCTACGACAACGGCGCGGGCGTGGCGCCGATCTATTGCGCCTACACGACCGGGGTCGAAACGCCAAGACTCCGCACTGCAAGGGGGTCGAGCCAATGGGGCGCGGCCGAGCCAAGGCCAAGCAGACGAAGGTCGCTCGGGAGTTGAAGTACTTCAGTCCCGAGACCGACCTTGACCGCTTGCGCGCGGAACTCGCCGGCGGGACTTCAGGCGCCGGAAACGGGCACAAGTCGAGCGGCGAGGTCGATGACGCCCTCGACGGCGACGAACCGCTCGATGACGAGGACGAGGACGGGCCCACCCGCTGACAATCAGCCCGGGTTGCCTCGTCAGGGTCGTGGCGAACCGATCCGGTGAGTGGTCCTGGGCTGGCCAGTCCCCGGCTGGCTAGTCCCCGGCTGGCTGTCGACTCTCGTCCTGCCCGGCGGGCTTGCGATTCGACGGCTTGCCGGGCACCCGGAAAATCCGCATCGAATCGACCAGGGATGCCTGCACCTGCGACCACTGGTTTCCCCACTCCCGCAGCGGCTGCAGGGACTTCTCGAGGATCGCCAGTTCGCGGTCGAAGGCAGTCAGCTGAGCGTGCAGCGCGCCGATCAGAGCCCTCTTGGCGGCGATCTCCGCCAGCAGCATCTCCAACTGCTCGACGGGCGCGGGAGCCTGCTCCACGAGTCGCTGGAGCGAGGACAGGAAGGCGCCGACGGCATTCGGGACGGGCGTGCCGAGGGCACCCAGTGCGCCGCCCCCCGCGGAGCGGAACATGTCCGCCAGATCACGGATGCGTTTGAGCACATCCTCGGACGCCGCACCGACGACACCGGTCATGGGGTTGTCCCATCGCTGACCGTCCTCCACTGGTCACCTCATCCATGTCACTGGTGCCACGGCCGGCTTCGGCCCGGGTGCCGGGGATACCGTGGTCTGACCTACACGGTAGCCGCGTCCCGGTGCCGTCCGGTCAGAGCTGCCGTGCCGGAGCCCGGCAGGGTCTGTCCCACCAGCCAGGCCGGCACCCCGCGCTCGGCCAGCAGGCTGATTGCGGCATCGGCGTCCGCCGCGGCCAGCACGGCCACCATCCCCACGCCCTGATTGAACGTGCGCTCCATCTCGGCCCGTGGGACCGCCCCGCGCTCGGCCAAGTAGGCACAGATCGCCGGCGGAGACCAGGTGGCACGGTCGAGGACGGCGTCCACTGTCGGCGGCAGCACGCGAGCCAGATTCGCGGCCAGGCCGCCGCCGGTGATGTGCGCGAAGGCGTGCACGTCCACCGTGGCAGCCAGCGCAAGGCAGTCCCTGGCGTAGATCCGGGTCGGCGCGAGGAGCACGTCGCCCAGCGGTGACCCGAGGTCGGCACTGTCCATTGGCACTCCGCGCAGGATGTGCCGGACCAGGGAATAGCCATTGGCGTGCAGCCCTGAGGAGGCCATCGCGATCACAGCCTCGCCGGCTCCGACCCGCTCCGGACCCAGGACCCTATCGGCCTCGACCACGCCCACGCCCGACGCGGACAGGTCGTAGTCCTCCACGGCGAGCAGCCCGGGGTGTTCGGCGGTCTCCCCGCCGATCAGGGCGCAGCCGGCCTGGGCGCACCCAGCCGCGATCCCGCCGACGATGGTCGCCACCCGCTCGGGGACCACCCGACCGCAGGCGAGGTAGTCGGTGAGGAACAGCGGCTCAGCGCCACAGACCACGAGGTCATCGACGACCATCGCGACGAGGTCAATGCCGACCGTGTCGTGTCGGTCGAGGGCCTGGGCGATCGCCAACTTGGTGCCGACTCCATCGGTCGCTGCCGCGAGCACCGGCCGACGCCACCGGGTGAGGTCGAGGGCGAACAACCCGGCGAAACCGCCGAGGCCGCCGAGGACCTCCGGCCGGCTGGCGAGCGATACGGCATCCTTGATCAGTTCCACCGCCCGCTCACCGGCGGCAATGTCCACCCCGGCATGGGCGTACGTCGTGGGCTGGTGCGACGGCGGGCCGGCAGTCACCTCGACGGCCGGGCCTCCGCACCGACGGCCGGCGCCAGCAGGACGTCGAAGGAATCGGCGGGGTCCCGGCTGAGGGGGTCGTCGTTGGCGGCCGGCCCGAAGTCGGCAAGCACGTGCGTGTCGACGTCGTCGGCTGGCAGGCCGATCGGGTAGACGCCGTCGAAGCAGGCGCGACAGAGCCGCCCGGCTGGCAGCGTGGTCGCCGTGACCAGACCCTCGAGGGAGATGAAGGCCAGCGAGTCGGCGCCGATGGAGGCCCTGATCTCGTCTACACCGAGACCGCTGGCGATCAACTCCGCGCGGCTGGCGAAGTCGATGCCGTAGAAACACGGCCAGTTCACCGGTGGACTGGAGATCCGGACGTGCACCTCCGCGACACCTGCCTCCCGCAGCATGCGGACCAGGGCCCGCTGGGTGTTGCCGCGGACGATCGAATCGTCGACCACGACCAGCCTCTTGCCGCGGATGATCTCCCGAAGGGGGTTCAGCTTGAGCCGGATCCCGAGTTGGCGGATGGTCTGCGACGGTTGGATGAACGTCCGACCGACGTAGGAGTTCTTGACCAGCCCGATCCCGTACGGGATACCGCTCGCCTCGGCGAAACCCACCGCGGCCGGCGTGCCGGACTCGGGCACCGGAATCACGAGGTCGGCCTCGGCCGGGAACTCCCGGGCCAGCGCCCGCCCGACCTCGACCCGGGTGGCGTAGACCCCGCGACCGGCGATGGCGGTGTCCGGGCGGGCCAGATAGACGTACTCGAAGAGGCAACCCTTGGGTTGGGCCACCGCGTAGCGCACGCTGCGCAGTCCGTGCTCGTCGATGGCCACCAACTCGCCGGGCTCGACCTCTCGGACGAACGACGCGCCGACGATGTCGAGGGCGGCGGTCTCGCTGGCCACCGCCCACCCCCGCTCCAGTCGGCCCAGGACGAGCGGGCGGATGCCCGCGGAATCCCGAGCGGCCAGCAGAGTGCCGGAGTCCATGAACACCAGGGAGAACGCGCCGCGCAGCATAGGCAGCACATCGAGTGCGGCCACCTCCAGCGGGATGTCCTGCTGCGCCGCCAGCAGACCGGTGATCACATCGGAGTCGGTGGTGGCGCCGCCGAGGTTGCGGTCGCCGGCATCGGCGGCGCGGCGGGTGAGTGCCCGGGTGTTGAGCAGGTTCCCGTTGTGCCCGAGCGCAATCCCGCCGCCCCCGTCAGTGGACCTGAAGGACGGTTGGGCGTTTTCCCAGGTAGAGGCACCGGTGGTGGAGTATCGGGTGTGACCGATGGCCAAGTGGCCGCGCAGCGAATTCAGCGTCGGTTCGTCGAAGACCTGGGCGACGAGTCCCAGCTCCTTGTAGACGAGGACAGTGGTTCCGTCGCTGACCGCCATCCCGGCGGCCTCCTGCCCTCGGTGCTGCAGGGCGAACAGACCGTAGTAGGTCAGCTTGGCGACGTCCTCGCCAGGGGCCCACACACCGAAGACCCCACACGCGTCCCGCGGCGGCGGGTCAGTGCTGGTGGGGTCGAGCGTCAGACTGCCGTCGCCAGCTGGCACCGGTCGAGCTCCTCTGACTTGTGCGTCGGAACGTGCACATCGCGACGAAACGCCCACCAGTCTACGCGGGGCGTCCAACGGTCAGGCTACAACCGGCAGGATGGCGGACAGGTCGGCCCGCGCGCCACCGGCCGCCACCCGACCCGCGTCCAGCGCTTGGCGCCAACCGAGCCGCCCGGCAGCCAGCTCCAGCCAGGTGATCGGATCAGTCTCCACGACGTTCGGTGGTGTGCCTCTGGTGTGCCGCGGGCCGGAAAGGCACTGCACCGCCGCGTACGGCGGGATGCGCACCTCCACGGACCTGCCGGGCTGGTGGGCGGCCAGGGTCTCGGCAAGGAGGGTGACGGCGTACCCGACGGCGGGCGGGTGCAGCGCCGGATCGGTGCCGGTGGCGACCGCGAGGTCCAGGGCGTGCACGGTGCCCTCGACGCATCGGGTGCGGAGGAAGTCGGCGAGCGGGATCGCGGCCAGCCGGGTGCGCAGGAGCCGGTTCGCCGGTGCGGCGTCCAGCGCGGCGGCCACCGCCGCCAGTTGCATGGGCAGCAGCGCCCGCAACCGGGTCGGCGGTTGCTCTGCCGCCTCCCGGGCCCGTCGGTCGACGCCGTCGGCGGCGGTCGCGGCCAGCGCGAGGTACTCGTGCAAGGGCAGGTCCGCCCGCGCGGGGGCGGGCTCCGCCAGGTATCGCCCGACCGCCTCCAGCGTCGAGCCGAGATGGGCGACGAGTTCGGCGACCCGCCAACTGCCGAGCCGGGTGGGCGCCGCGAAAGCCTGATCGTCTAGTTCGGCCACGACGCCGGCCAGCAGGTCGTACTGGCCGAGGACAGCGGACTGGAGGCCGCCGTCCCGCGGGCTGCCGGCCTGCCGCGAGGTCAGGAGGACTCCCGCCGCAAGGTCCGGCGCCCGGCCGCGGAGGCGGACATCAGCCGAACAGCGCGGGCAGGGTTCCCGCGTGGGCAGCCCGCAGGTCGGCAAGCGGGACCGTGCAGACCCCCGACACGATCAGGTGGTCACCCCCGGTCCTGCCGATCCGCAATGCCGGCACGCCCTGCTCCGTGCACAGCACATGCAGCCGCTCCTCGGCCGGCGGCGGCACGGCGACCACCGCCCGGGCGGCCGACTCGGCGAAGAGCGCCACGAAGGGATCCGCCGCCGGCCCGAGATCCGGCTCCACCTCGGCACCGACCCCGTACCGCAGGCAGCACTCCACGAGCGCCTGGGCCAGACCGCCGTCGGAGAGGTCGTGGGCGGCGCCGAGCAGCCCCTCGTCGGCGGCCTGGGCACACACCCCCGCCAGCCGCTGCTCGGCGCCGAAATCCACCCGCGGTGGCCGGCCACCGAGGTGCTGATGGACCACCCAGGCCCACTCCGATCCGCCGAACTCCTCCTCGGTCCTCCCGAGCAGGTACACCGCCTCGCCGGGGTGGCGGAAGCCGATGGGCGTACGCCGGGCCACGTCGGCCATCACGCCGAGCACGCCGACCACCGGCGTGGGATTGATCGGGACCGCACCGGTGGAGTTGTAGAAGCTCACGTTGCCACCGGTCACGGGCAGCCCCAGCGCCCGGCAGCCGTCGGCCAGCCCGCGAGTGATCTCCGCGAACTGCCACATCACCGCCGGGTCCTCCGGGCTGCCCACGTTGAGGCAGTTGGTCACCGCCAGCGGCCGGGCGCCGACCACCGCCACGTTGCGGTAAGCCTCGGCCAACGCCAGCTGGGCGCCCGCATAGGGGTCGAGTCGGGTGTACCGGCCGTTGCCGTCCAGCGCCAACGCCACGCCGAGCCCGGTCTTCTCATCGAGCCGGACGACACCCGCGTCCTCGGGTTGGGCCAGTACGGTGTCGCCCAGGACGTACCGGTCGTACTGGTCGGTCACCCATCGGCGGGAACACAGGTTCGGACTGCCGACCAACCGGACAAGCGTGGCTCGCAGCTCCTCCCCGGTCACCGGCCGGGGCAGCCCCGCGGGGACGGCCGCGGCGAGCGCGTCCAGGTCGGCCGGGCGGCACATCGGCCGGGAGTAGACCGGGCCGTCGTCGGCCAGGCTGCCGGGCGGCACGTCGACGACCACCTCACCGCGCCAGTCCACGACCAGCCGGCCGGTCTCGGTCACCTGGCCGATCACGGTCGCCAGTACGCCCCAGCGCTCGGCGACCGCCAACGCCGCGGCGACGTCCTGCGGTGCGACGATGGCCAGCATCCGTTCCTGCGATTCGCTGGTGAGGATCTCCAACGGCACCATCGACGCCTCCCGCAGCGGCACCGCGGCCAGGTCGATCCGCATGCCGACGCCGCCCTTGGCGGCCGTCTCGGACAGGCCACAGGCCAGCCCGGCGCCACCGAGGTCCTGGATACCGCTGACCAGTCCGCGGTCGAACAGCTCCAGGCAACACTCGATGACGATCTTCTCGGTGAACGGGTCGCCGACCTGGACACTGGGCCGCTTGCTCGGTCCGCCGGACTCCTCGAAGGTCGCACTCGCCAGGACGCTCACCCCGCCGATCCCGTCCCGACCGGTGAGCGAGCCGAGAAGCAGCACCTGGTTGCCGACACCGGATGCGCTGGAGAGCTGCAGCCGCTCGCTGGGCAGTACGCCGAGGCAGAGCGCGTTCACCAGCGGATTGCCGGCGTAGGTCGGGTCGAAGACGACCTCGCCGCCGATGTTCGGCAGTCCCAGGCAGTTGCCGTAGCCGCCGACCCCGGCGACCACTCCCGGCAGCACTCGGCGGGTGTCCGGGGCGTCCGCGGCGCCGAAGCGCAGCGAGTCGAGCACCGCGACCGGTCGGGCGCCCATCGCCAGGATGTCCCGCACGATCCCGCCGACGCCGGTCGCGGCCCCCTGGTAGGGCTCGACGTAGGAGGGGTGGTTGTGGCTCTCCACCTTGAAGGTCACCGCCAGTCCGGGCCCCACCTCGACCACCCCGGCGTTCTCCCCCATGCCGGCCAGCAGCGCCTCGCTGCGCGGCAGGTCAGCGAACTGCCGCAGGTGCACCTTGGAGCTCTTGTACGAGCAGTGCTCACTCCACATCACCGCGTACATGGCCAGCTCGGCATCGCTGGGCTGACGGTCGAGCAGCGCGCAGATCCGGTCGTACTCCTCCCGCTGCAGCCCGAGGTCGGCGTACGGCTGGATCACCGGCCCGCCAGCACGCCGGGTACCGCGCCGAGTATCGAGGTGAAGAAACCCAGCCCGTCCTGCCCGGGGCCGGTCAGCGCCTCCACCGCGTGCTCCGGGTGTGGCATCAGACCGACCACGGTCCCGTCGGGGTTGCACACCCCGGCTATCGCCCGGGCGCTGCCGTTCGGATCGGGGTGCTCGTCGTCCACCGCGTACCGCGCGACCACCCGACCGGTCGCCTCCAGTTCGTCCAGGACCCGCTCGTCGGCCAGGTAGCAGCCTTCGCCGTTCTTCAGCGGCACCACGATGCGTTGGCCAGACGTGTACGCCGACGTCCAGGCCGTCGCCGCGTTCCCCACGATGAGCGGCTGATCGACGCAGCCGAACCGCCGGCCGACGTTGCGGATCAGCGCGCCGGGCAGGAGGTGGGCCTCGCAGAGGATCTGGAAGCCGTTGCAGATGCCGAGGACGGGCAGGCCGTCCCGGGCCCCGTCCACCACCACCCGCATGATCGGCGCGAACCGGGCAATCGCGCCGCACCGCAGGTAGTCACCGTAGGAGAACCCGCCCGGCAGGATAACCGCGTCGACCCCGTGAAGATCCTCCTCGGCGTGCCAGAGGGCGACGGGCGTCCCACCGGCGCGCCGGACGGCGCGGCGGGCATCGCGATCATCGAGCGACCCAGGAAAGGTGACGACACCGATACGGCCGGGCATGATCGGTGAGTCTAGTGCGGGCGAGGTGACTTACCCCTGCCGGTGCACGCGGAAGTCCTCGATCACCGGATTGGCGAGCAGGGTCTCGGCCATCGCCGCGGCCTGCCGCAGTGCCTCGTCCTCGGTCGCCTCGATGACCATCTCGAAGCGCTTCCCCTGGCGTACCGCACCGACGCCGGTGAAGCCCAGGCCGGGCAGAGCGCGGGCGATCGCCTGTCCCTGCGGATCGAGGATCTCCGGCTTGGGCATCACCTCGACCACGACACGGACCACGGGAGGACTGTACCGGTCAACCCGGGACCTCATCAGCCCCATCCGGTTTCGTCGAAGGCGAGCCCGGTGAGCCGCTGGTAGGCCTCGATATAGCGCAGCCGGGTGGCCTCGACGACGTCGTCGGGCAGCACGGCGGCCGTCCCGGCCTGCCCGTGGCGGGTGAGCCAGTCCCGGACGTACTGCTTGTCGTAGGAAGGCTGCGCGCCGCCCGGCCGCCAGGACTTGGCCGGCCAGAACCTCGACGAGTCCGGCGTCAGCACCTCATCGCCGAGGGTCAGGGTGCCGGCCGCATCGAGGCCGAACTCCAGTTTCGTGTCGGCCAGCACGATGCCGCGCCCCGCGGCGAGGGTGGCCCCCCGGCGATAGACCGCCAACGTGCGCGCCCGTAGCTCCGCCGCTACCGCGTCACCGAGGAGGGCAGCGACCGCGTCGTAGCTGACGTTCTCGTCGTGGCCCTGGCCCGCCTTCGTGGCCGGGGTGAAGATCGGCTCGGGCAGCCGGTCGCCGTCGCGGAGGCCGGCTGGCAGCTGCACGCCGCACACCGCGCCGGTGGCCTGGTAGTCCGTCCACCCTGAGCCGGCAAGATAGCCGCGGGCCACACACTCCACCGGCACCATCCGCAGCCGACGGCAACGCAAGGCTCGGCCGCGCCATGGCGGCGGGATCCGCGGGTCGCCGACCCCCATCGGATCATCGACCCCCAGCAGGTGGTGCGGCCCGAGATCGGCCAACTGCCCCAGCCACCACACCGTCAGCGCGGTGAGCACCCGTCCCTTGTCCGGAATCGGTGTCGGCAGGATCACGTCGTAGGCCGAGATCCGGTCGCTGGCCACCATCAGGACAGTGCTCTCGTCAACCTCGTAGAGCTCACGCACCTTGCCGCTCGCCAGCAGCCTCACGAGAGCCTCACGACAGCAGCCTCACGACAGCGCAGCCAGCCGGGCGAAGACACCGTCGATCCGGGCGAGATAGCGCTCCGGGCGGCACGCCTCGTCCAGCGCGTCCTCGTCGAGCGACAGGCCGACCAGCGCCGCCTGCGAACGCAGTGTTGCCCGGAAAGGAATGCCGCCCGACCAGGTCTCCATGGCAGCCGCCTGGGTCAGAGCGTAGGCGTCCTCGCGGGACAGCCCGGCCTCGACCAGGGCGAGCAGCACTGCTGAGCTGTAGACCAGCCCGCCGGTGGCCTCGAGGTTGACCCGCATCCGCTCGGCGTCGACGAGGAGTCCGTCGACAAGCCGCTGGGTGAGGTGCAGCAGGTAGTCGGTGCCGATCGCCGCGTCCGGCAATGCGATCCGCTCGGTGGAGGAGTGGCTGATGTCGCGCTCGTGCCACAGCGGGATCCCCTCCTGCACCGGCACGACCTGGGCCCGCACGATCCGGGCCAGCCCGCCGATCCGCTCGCAGAGGATCGGGTTGCGCTTGTGCGGCATCGCCGAGGAGCCCTTCTGGCCACTGCCGAACGGCTCTGCCAGCTCCCGCACCTCCGTGCGCTGTCCGTGCCGCACCTCCAGTGCCACCGCCTCACAGACGGTTGCCATCACGGCCAGCACCCCGACCCACTCGCTGATCGAGTCCCGCAGCACGACCTGGGTGGCCACCTCAGCCGGGCGCAGCCCCAACGCGGCCGCCACCTGCTGCTCGACCGCGGGTTCGATGTTGGAGTACGTGCCGACCGCGCCGGAGATCTTGCAGACGGCGACCTCCTGCCGGGCCCGCCGGAGCCGGTCCCGGCAGCGGGCCATGCCGAAGGCGAAGTCGGCGACGCGATGCCCCCACACGTCCGGCTCGGCGTGCACCCCGTGGGTCCGGCCCACCCGGACGGTGTCGCGGTGCGCGAGGCCGTGGTCCCGCAGCGCCGCCACGAGGCGGTCCGCGCGGGCCAGCAGCAGGTCGCTGGCCTCGATCAACTGCAGTGCGAGGGCGGTGTCGAGCAGATCCGAGGAGGTCATCCCGAAGTGCACGTACGCGGCGGCATCGCGAGGAGTGGTGTTGTCCGCCCAGGCGGAAAGGAAGGCGATGACGTCGTGCTGGGTGACCGCCTCGATCTCCGCCACAGCTGCGGGCGTGGGCGCCGGGGCGGCCCGTACCGGACCCACGGCGTCGGCCGGCACCGTTCCGGCGCCGGCGTGGGCCTCGAGCACCAGCGTCTCGATCCGGGCCCAGAGTTGGTACTTGTGTGCCTCGCTCCACACCTGACCCATGGCCGGCAGCGTGTAGCGCTCGATCACGAGCCGGCTCCGGCGGCGTCGGCGCGTTCCGCGGCGACGACCGCGATGTCCCGCCGGTAGTGGGCACCGGCCAGACGGATGAGGCTGGCCGCTTCGTACGCCGCGGCTCGGGCCGCGCTCAGCGAGGAGCCGGTCGCCGTGATGGACAGCACACGACCGCCGGCGCTGCGGACGACGTCACCGTCGCGCGCCGTGCCCGCGTGCAGCACCGTGACCCCCGGCACGGCAGCCGCTTCGGCCAAGCCGCCGACGGGGTCACCGACCCGCGGTGCGGACGGATAGCCCTCAGCGGCGACGACGACAGTGACGGCCGCCCCCGGCCGCCACTGCGGCCGGGGGTACCCGGCCAACGTGCCGGTCGCCGCCGCGCGCAGCAGGCCGGCCACCGGGGTGTCGAGCAAGGCGAGGACGACCTGGGTCTCGGGATCGCCGAAGCGGGCATTGAACTCCACCACCTGCGGCCCGCGTCGAGTCAGCGCGAGCCCGGCGTAGAGCACCCCGACGAATGGCGTGCCGCGCCGGGCAAGCTCGGCCAATGTCGGCTCGAGCACGGTTCGCCGGAGGTCCTCGACCTGCGCGGCGCCGACGTCCGGCACGGGGGAGTACGCGCCCATCCCGCCGGTGTTCGGCCCGCGGTCGCCGTCGTAGGCCCGCTTGAAGTCCTGCGCCGGCAGCAGTGTCAAAACGCTGGCACCGTCGCTGATCCCGAACAGGGAGACCTCCGGCCCATCCAGGTAGTCCTCGACGAGCACGCGGCCGACGGCTGCCACCGCGCGCTCGGCGTGCTCCGTCGCGGCCGCCCGGTCGGCGGTGACCAGCACGCCCTTGCCGGCTGCGAGGCCGTCCTCCTTGACGACGTACGGCGGGCCGAAGGCGTCCAGCGCCGACTGGACCGCCGCTGCGCCCTCGCAGAGCAGCGACTCCGCGGTCGGCACGCCGGCCGCGGCCATCACGTCCTTCGCGAAGGCCTTGGAACCCTCGATCGCGGCGGCCGCGGCGGACGGGCCGAACACCGTCAGGCCGCAGGCCCGCACGGCATCCGCGGCGCCGGCGACCAGCGGTGCCTCCGGTCCGATCACCGTGAGGTCGGGCCGCAGTTCGGCGGCCAGCGCGGCGACCGCGGCCGGGTCGTTCGGGTCGACCGGGCGCGTGCTCGCCAGTTCGGCGGTGCCGGCGTTTCCGGGGGCGCACACCAGATCGGTCACCGCGGCATCGGCCCGCAGCGCCACACACAACGCGTGCTCCCGAGCTCCCGAACCGACGACAAGGACCCGCACATGGGTCAAGCTACCGTCACAGCAGGCTGCGGACGGCGATGGTCTCCTCCCGCCCGGGCCCGATGCCAATCGCCGAGATCGGGCAGCCGCTCATCTCCTCCAGGGCCCGGACGTAGCCGCGGGCATGCTGGGGCAGGTCCGCGACCCGCCGACACGCCGAGAGGTCGGCGTCCCAGCCGGGGAAGTTCTCATAGATCGGCCGGGCGTGGTGGAACTCGGTCTGGGTCATCGGCATCTCGTCGTGACGTTCCCCGGCGACCTCGTAACCGACGCAGACGGGAACGGTCTCCAGGCCGGTGAGCACGTCGAGCTTGGTCACGAACAGGTCGGTCAACCCGTTGACCGAGACCGCGTACCGGGCGATGACCGCGTCGAACCAGCCGGTGCGCCGGGCCCGGCCGGTGGTGACGCCGAATTCCCCGCCGGCCGCCCGGAGTCGCTCGCCGACGGCGTCGGACAACTCGGTTGGGAAGGGGCCCTCGCCGACTCGGGTCGTGTAGGCCTTGAGGATCCCGATGACGCGCGTGATCCGGGTCGGGCCGAGGCCGGAGCCGGCACAGGCGCCGCCGGCCGTGGGCGAGGAGGAGGTGACGAAGGGGTACGTGCCGTGGTCGACGTCGAGCAGCGTTCCCTGGCTGCCCTCGAGCAGCACCACCTTGCCGTCGTCGACCGCCCGGTTGAGCACCAGCCGAGTGTCGGTCACGTGCGCGCGGAGCCGCTCGCCGTAACCGAGGTAGGCCTCGACGACCTCAGCGGCGTCGATCGCCTTGCGGTTGTAGACCTTGGTCAGGACCTGGTTCTTCTCCCGCAGGACGAGGTCGAGCTTCTTGCGCAGGATGCCTGGGTCGAACAGGTCCTGCATGCGGATGCCGACCCGGGCGACCTTGTCGGCGTAGGTGGGCCCGATACCCCGACCGGTGGTGCCGATCCTGGACCCACCGAGGTAGCGCTCCGTGACCCGGTCCAAGGCTCGGTGATGCGGCATGATCAGATGCGCGTCGGTGGAGATCAGCAGCCGCCCGCAGGACACGCCGCGCTCTTCCAGGCCGGCCATCTCCTCGAGCAGGACCTTCGGGTCCACCACCACGCCGTTGCCGATCACCGGCACCACGTCCGGGGTGAGGACACCCGACGGCACGAGGTGCAGGGCGTAGGACTCGGAGCCGACCACGACGGTGTGTCCGGCATTGTTGCCGCCCTGATACCGCACGACATAGTCCACCGACCCACCGAGGAGATCGGTGGCCTTGCCCTTCCCCTCGTCGCCCCACTGGGCGCCGACGAGCACGAGTGCGGGCATGGGCGGCTCCTTGTCGACGTCCCCGGTGGACCCTTCGGCCGGCGCAGACTACCGGAGTCGGCCTGTGCTCACCGGCCGGCCATCGGATCACCCATCGCGGTCGCGGTCGCGGGGTCGCTGTCGCGCAGGAAGACGACGCAACGCTGCGCCTCCTCGTCCTCGCCGATGTCGGCGGCCGCCCGGGCCAGCGCGTGCAGGCAGCGGAGGAAGCCCCGGTTGGGCTCGTGCCCCCACGGCACCGGGCCGTGGCCCTTCCACCCGTTGCGGCGCAGCGCGTCCAGGCCGCGGTGATAGCCCACCCGAGCGTAGGCGTAGGACTCGATCACTCGGCCGTTTTCGTACGCCCGGTCCGCCAGGTCGGCCCAGGCCGTGGAGTACTGCGGGAAGGCAGCAGCCACCTCCGCCGGATCCGCCCCGCCGGATCGGAGCGCGGCTGCGGCGTCGTACTCCGGCAGCAGAGTCGGCGGCGGCTCGGGCAGCATGTTGCTGGACAGTGTCATGTCGGTCACGCTAGCCCGCGGTTTGAGCCGTTGCCCGTCTCGGCAGCAGCCCGCGCACGGGCACCAGGCCCCCCAACACGAGACGCTGGCCGACGAAGGCCCGGATCGGGCCGAGGCCGCCGACGGGTGTCGGCAACGCCAGCCAGGTGGCCGACAGCCCGTGCCGGATCGGCACGTCGCGGAAGTCACCCTCCAGCGCGAAGCGCTGCAGCCGGGTCACCACCGGTGCCACCAGCGCCTGCATCAGCGCGGCCGGCGGCGCGACACCGAAGCCCGGCATGTTGAGGTTGCCGTCGTAGGGCACGAAGACGACGGGCACCCGGGGGTCCGTCAGCGGACTCACCAGGTCCAGGTCGAGCCGGACCGCCGTGGCCACCCCGTGATCGGCCAGGAGTGCCACCCGCGCGCGGCCGGCCGCGTCCAGCCCCTCCAGCACCGCTACCCGCCCGGCGCCGATCCGGCCGAGGAACAGCGGGTGCGGCCGGTGCACGGGGCCGGCCTCCCGCCACCGCCGCAGCGCCGCTTCCCGGAACCCGCCGTCTCCGGCGAGGTCCCCTCGGGTGGGCCAGTTCAGCAGGCCCGCCGCGACCGGGACGGAGGTGGGCGGCGGCCGCCGGGCGACGACGCTGACGACGGCGCCCACGATCACCAGCAGGACTGCCGCCGACGCGATGGCTCGACGCCGACGCCACCTACGCTTGGCGCCCTGCGCCGCCCTGAGGCTGGCCGCCTCAACGAGGTCCGGTGGCACCCTCACCCGCTCGGCCACCTGGCGCAACGCGTCACGGACACGCGCGGGCACCGACTCCGGGGGAACGTCCATCGTGGCGGCGACGGTGAGGAGTGCGGACCGGACCTCGGCGCGGGCCCGCCGTGCCGGGAGTCCTACGCGTTGGCCCGCTAAGGCAGGGTCGACCCCGAGATAGGTGCAGAGCACGATCAGCGCCCGTTGCCGCGCCGGTAACCCGGCAACGGCGGCCACCGCAGGATCAGCGGATGCCGGCGAGTCTGGCCGTTGAGGCCGGTGACGGAGCCACCTGGCTACCACGGCGGCGGGCAGCTGGTCCTCGAGCCCGCCCTGGTCCGCGCCACGACGCGGTGTCCAGCTCTGCGCCAGCGCCGCGGCGGCCAGATCCGTTGCCACGTCGGGATCCGCGGCCAACACCACGGCGAAGCGGTAGACCTCGGGTGCGTGAACGGTCAGCACTGCCTCGACGTCGTCGTGGCGGCTCACTCCGTACGCTCACGGACCGCAGGCAACCGTGGAGCCTGCGCGAACGGAGGCTCCACGGTGCCCCCACTTGTGCTTAGCGCATCTTCTGCCCGGCGGAACGCAGGTCCTGACAGCCCTGCACGACACGTGCTGCCATGCCGGCCTCGGCGGCCCGTCCCCAGGCGCGCGGGTCGTAGGCCTTCTTGTTGCCGACCTCGTTGTCGACCTTGAGTACGCCGTCGTAGTTGGTGAACATGTGGCCCGCGACGGGTCGGGTAAAGGCATACTGCGTGTCGGTGTCGATGTTCATCTTCACCACGCCGTAGCCGAGGGTCTCCAGGATCTCGTTCTGCATCGACCCCGAGCCGCCGTGGAAGACGAGGTCGAACGGCTGGGCGCCGGCGGTCAACCCGAGCTGGCTGGCGACGAAGTCCTGGCCCTCCTTGAGAATGGTCGGCTTGAGCTTCACCGCGCCCGGCTTGTAGACGCCGTGGACATTGCCGAATACGGCCGCGAGCAGGTAGCGACCCTTCTCCCCGGTGCCGAGCACCTCGGCAACCCGCAGCATGTCCCGAGGGGAGGTGTAGAGCTTCTCGTTCATCTCGTTGGAGACGCCGTCCTCCTCACCGCCGACGACGCCGATCTCCATCTCCATGATGATGTTGGCCTTGGCACACTCGGCCAGCAGCTCGTCCGCGATCCGGATGTTCTCCTCCAGCTCGACGCCGGAGCCGTCCCACATGTGGGACTGGAAGATCGGCTGCTCGCCCCCGGCCACCCGCTCCTGCGATAGCTTGATCAGCGGTCGCATGTAGCCGTCGAGCTTCGGTGGCGGGCAGTGGTCGGTGTGCAACGCCACCGTAACCGGGTAGTTCTTGGAAGCCTCGCGGGCGAAGGCGGCGAGCGCGACGGCGCCGGTCACCATGTCCTTGATGGACGCACCGGAGGCGAACTCCGCACCGCCCCACGACACCTGGATGATGCCGTCGCTCTCAGCCTCCGCGAAGCCACGCAGCGCGGCATTGATCGTCTGGCTGCTCGTGCAGTTGATGGCCGGGTAGGCGAAATGGTTGGCCTTGGCCCGGTCCAGCATCTCCGCGTAGACATCGGGGGTGGCAATCGGCATAGCTCTACTCCTTTGCAGTCCTATGTCGGCAGTATCCCGCGCCCGGCCCCTCCACGTCACCCCCGCCCCTGGTTCCGCCGCTCCTCACGGCGTCCGGCCGAGCCATCCGGCCAGTTCAGCGTAGGGTCGGCGGTTGGCTGAAACAGCAGAAGGGTCGTCTGCGGAGGAGCCACGACCGGAGGTCAGTGGCGACCCGGGTGAGTCACCATGTCAGCCTCAACCGCCTCGGCCGTCTTGCGGGCAGCGATGAGAATCGGGTCCCACACCGGCGCGAACGGCGGGGCATAGGACAGGTCCAGACCGGTCATCTCCTCCACGGTCATGGAGTTCCACAGCGCGACCGCCAAGGCGTCGATCCGCTTGGCCGCGCCCTCCTGGCCGACGATCTGGGCCCCGAGGAGGCGGCCGGTGCGCTTCTCCGCAATGAGCTTCGTGGTGATCGGCTTGGCGCCGGGGAAGTAACCGGCCCGAGTGGTCGATGCCACGGTGGCGGTGACGTAGCGGAGCCCGGCGTCACGGGCGTCCCGCTCGAGCAGGCCGGTACGGGCGATCTCGATGTCGCACACCTTGCTCGCCGCGGTGCGCACAACCCCGGGGAAGGTGGCGTAGCCGCCCCCCACATTGACCCCGACGACACGGCCCTGCTTGTTGGCATGCGTACCGAGCGGCACGTGCACCGGCCGTCGGGAGACCAGGTCGAAACTCTCCACACAGTCCCCCGCCGCCCATACACCGGGCGTCCCCAGCACCTGCCCCCGGACGTCGACCCGCAGTGCGCCGGCCACACCCAGCGGCAGCCCCGCCGCGGCGGCCAGCGCCGTGTTCGGACGGACGCCGATGCCGAGCACGACGAGATCGGCCGGCACCGTCCCCTGGTCTGTCCGCACCCCGGTCACCCGGCCGTCAGCGGTGTCGAAGCCGACAACCCGCTCCCCGGAACGAACCTGGATCCCCATCCCGGTCATCGCCTCGCGCACCAGCCGCCCCATGTCCGGGTCGAGGGTGGCCATCGGCTCCGGCGCCTGTTCGACGAGTGTCACCTTCAGACACTGCTGGACCATCGCCTCGGCCATCTCGACTCCGATGTAACCGCCGCCGATCACCACCGCCCGGCGGGCGCCGGCCGCGACCGCCGCCCGCACGGCAACCCCGTCGTCGAGGGTCTGCACACCGTAGATGCCGGTTACCTCCGCCCCCGGCACTCTCAACCGGACCGGCGACGCGCCGGTGGCAATGACCAGCGAGTCGAACCCCAGCCGGTCCTCGGCGCCGTCAGCCGTTGCGCGGACCAGCACTTCGCGGCGGTCCAGGTCGATGACCGTCGCCTCGGTGCCGAGCCGCACGGTGATGGCGTAGTCGCGCTCGAACACCTCCGGGGTCCGGGCGACCAACGCGTCGGGACCGGTCACCACGCCGCCGATCCAGTACGGGATGCCGCACGCGGAGTAGGAGGTAAAGCTACCCCGCTCGACAGCGACGATCTGCAGGTCCTGCGCTCCCCGCAGCCGCCTGGCCTGCGACGCGGCCGTCATACCCGCCGCGTCCCCGCCGATCACTACCAGCCGCTCAGGCACCCGCTCACCCTAGAGGCTCGCGGGCATGCCGGAGCTCCACCCGATGACCTCGCTGGCGTTGTACGCCGCGGTCTGCGGGCTGGTCATCGTCGAGTGCGGGCTCAGCGTCGGCTTCCTGCTGCCGGGGGACTCTATGCCCGCTATGGCGCGATAGCGCTGGTCGGCGGAGGGTGCCCTGCGCTGGCGGGTCGCCCGCCGACGCGCTGCCCGGGCGAGGCCGGTCGGTAGCGTGGGTCAGCGTGCTTCCCCTAGCGGTCAACGTGCTCGACGCCCAGTCGCTCATCCAGGCATTCGGCGCGGCTGGGATCTTCCTGGTCCTGTTCGCCGAGACGGGCCTGCTCATCGGCTTCTTCCTGCCGGGAGACTCACTGCTGTTCACCGCGGGTGTGCTGTGCGCGGCCAGTGCCGACGCGGCGGTGCGGCTCAACCTGGCTCTCATCCTGCCGGGGGTGGCGATCGCGGCGATCCTTGGCGCCCAGCTCGGATACCTCATCGGCCGCCGTGCCGGTCCGGTGATTTTCGACCGCCCCCAATCCCGGCTGTTCAACCCGGCGAACGTGAAGAAGGCCGAGGTCTACTTCGAGCGGTTCGGTCCGGCGAAGGCGGTCGTGTTGGCCAGGTTCGTCCCTATCGTGCGCACCTTCCTCAACCCGGTCGCCGGCGTACTGGAGATGCCGGTTCGTCAGTTCACGCTGTGGAACGTGGTCGGCGGGGTGATCTGGTCGATGGGCGTCACGCTGTTGGGTTACGCGCTGGGTAAGCGGATCTCCAACATCGACACCTACCTGCTCCCCATCATCGCGCTCATCCTGGTGGTCTCGGTCCTGCCTGTGCTGTTCGAGGTGCTGCGCCATCGGCGCGCGGCTCGGCGCTGAGCCGGCTCGCATCGCTCAGCCGGCATCCCTCAGCCGGCACCGTTCAACCGCCGGGTCATCGCCCGCAGGAGCGGGCGCGGGAGGTGCCGGGTCGCCAACCCGATGGCCTTCCACTGCGAGCCTGGCACCACCAACACGCTGCCCCGCTCGACGGCGTCCAGCGCGGCCCGCACGACGCGGTCCGCGTCCAGCAGCAGGAAACCCGGTACGCCGGCACCTTCACCGCTCATCGTCGTCCGGGTGAAGCCGGGTGCGACGACGGTGACGTGCACGCCGGTGCCGTGCGTCTCCCCGGCCAGCGACTCGGTGAACGAGGTGACGAAGGCCTTGCTGGCAGCGTAGGTCGCGCTGCCCGGCAACGCCTGAAACCCGGCCACCGAGGACACGTTGACGATGCCACCGTGGCGGCGCGCGATCATCCCGGGGAGCGCGGCGGCGGTCAGCCGCAGCACGGCCAGCACGTTGAGCCGCACCTCACGCTCCTCCCCATCGACCGGCAGGTTGGCGAAGTGGCCATTCGTGCCCATCCCGGCGTTGTTGATCAGCAGGTCGACGCCTGCCGCCGCACGCTCCTCGACGCGGGCCACGCCGGACGGTTCGGTCAGATCGGCGGTCAGCACCTCTACCGCGATGCCGTATTCCGATCCCAGCTCGCGGGCCAGCTGTCTCAGCCGGCCGGCCCGACGCGCGACGACGACAAGGTCGCTGCCGCGCTCGGCGAGTTCGCGGGCGAACGCGGCGCCGATCCCACTGGAGGCTCCGGTGATCAGGGCGGTCCGGTACAACACCATGTGCCCAGTCTGCCGCGCGGCGCACGGTCAGCCGGGGTGGGTCCGACTATGCAGTCGGCGCAGCGTGGCCTCGCGGACGGCCGGCGTCTGGGCCTGGACGAGGTGGAACATGGCCTCGCGGGCCAACCGCTGTGCCGGGTTGGAGCGCAGCATCGCCGTCCCCGCGCCGGTGACGACCAACGCCGACGCGGCCCTGTTGAGCACCTCCAGAGCGTCCGCCCGGATCGCCAGCCGATCATCGAGCCGCTCGTGCGCGGGCACGTCGTCCAGCAGGGCGTAGGCCTGCTGACGCAAGGCAGCTCCTTCCTCGGCCAAGGCGGCGGCCAACTCGGCTCCGGCGTTGGAGCCGCGGGCAGCGGCGACCGCGGCGAGCCGGTCGGTGATGGTGCGCAACAGGCCGAAGACGGCCGGGCGCGCATTGGCGGTGGCCTGTCGGTCTCGCTCCTGCCATTCGGCCAGTGGCGCCACCGAGGCCACCGCCGCCGCGGGCACCCGCAGATCGGTGACGGTCAGCCCCACGTTGTGTGCGCCCTCCATCGCCGCCAGACGCAACTCGGCTGTGGCCCTAAGCCCGGGCTGGTCGCGGGCCGACAGCAGCGCGAGGACCACATCCGCAGCGGCCGTGAGGCCGCCGAGGAGCACTACGTCGGCTAAGCCCCAGGACGTCATCCAGTCCACGCGGCCGTCGAAGCGCCAGCCCTCGGCCGTGGCGGTCGCGGTGACCGGGCTGCCCGGGCGGCGCAGGTGGCTGACCGCAACGCCGGCGAGCGCCTCAGATCGCGCCAGCGGAGAAAGCCACCGGGCGCGTACCTCTCTGTTGTCCGACGCGAGCACTGTCTGCAGCGGGGTGGCGTGCTGGGCGGCGACGAACCAGGTGGCACCGCAGGCACCGGCCAGTACCTCGCTGACCATCCGCCCGACCGCCGCCGAGGCACCGCCTCCGCCCAGTGCCGCGGGCGCGGTGAGGCCGAGCAGTCCGGCCGTCCGCAGTGCACGGATGTGGCCGACGGGGACGCCCTCGGCGTCCACTCGCTCAGCGGCCGGAGCCAGCACGTCCGCGGCTAGTGCGCGCGCCGTCTCGAGGAAGCGGTCCGCCATGCTGCCAGTCCAGCACAACCGTGGACGACCGAGCGGGCTCGTACTGACACCGGCAGACCGTCGGGCAGATGGTGCTCAGGACTCACGCGACTTCCGCTGGCTCTCGCATCCCGTCCAGGACCGCCGCGATGCGGCTGACCACCAGCGGGGGGGCGCTCTCCGGGTGGTCACAGAAGAACGCGACGGTGCTCGGGTACGCTCCGATGCGCCGTGCTGTGCTCTCGATGCCCGCTCGCCGAGTCACCGCCGCCAGCTCTGTCAGATAGTCGCTGACCTCCATGAGTCGCTCCCTTCGGTACCGGCGGTCGAAGCACGACGCAGCGCGGCATTGCCGACCGCCGTGTTTCCAGCGTCCCACGCAATTGTGGCGGCCCTGTTACGCCGAACGGTTTCGAGAGATTCCTCATATGGCCACGAAGAGTCGCCTGCGAGGGGGCTAATTCAGTCCAGAACATCGCCAAGCCGTTGCAACACGTCATGGTTCCACTCGTGGGTGCGGATCAAGCGATACCGCTCGCGGGCAACCCGCAGGTCGGCCTCCGTCTCGGTGCCCGTACCCCGGCAGGCGGGCCGCCACCATCATCTGCACGACCGGGACGTACTCCTCGGCATACCAGCGGCGGGCGATCTCCTCCTCGGTCGAGGAAGTGACCCTCGCTCTGCATGGCGTGGAACCCCCACGCCTCGACGGCCTCCACCTCATCGGCGATGGCCAGAACGCGTACGGCCCGACCGGTCATCACCGTCCATGCTGCCCGATGTTGGCTCACACCTGGGCGTGCTCGCCGGCCCACGACCGGACCGCGTCGTGGGCGGCGAGGTAGCGGGCATAGGGCTCCTCGTAGGGGCCCGGGTCACCGGCGACCACCACCTCCTGGTTCGGTAGGGCAGCCGCCGAGGAGACGCCGACGGCCGCGGCCACGAGCGCCACGCCGGCGAGGACGCCGGGGGTGGGGGTTTCCGCGACCGCGACGTCCCGCCCCGTGACCTCCGCCAGCATGCGGGCCAGTCCCGCGCCGGCATCGGGACCGGTTAGCACGAGCCGCCGGGCCGGATACCCCAGCACGTCTTCCAGGTCAATGAGGTTCGCCCGTACCGAATAGGCGTACCCCTCTACGAAAGCGGCGGCGAGGTCGGCCGCACCCGTGTCCGGGGTCACGCCGAGCAGGCTTCCCGATGCCGGGGCCGCGCGGCTTTGTTCAGACCACCGCGGCATCCCGACGGCCGCGGTCAGGCCGCCCGCACCCGGACGAGCACGCTGGCCCATCGCGAAGACCTCGGCTACCGGCACCCCCACCACGGCTGCCAGCCAGCCGAGCATCCGCGCGGGTGAGCCGCAATTGGTCTCCACCGCCCAGGTGCCCCGCGGCACGTGCGTGGACACCCAGGGTCGTTGCTGCGGATCGAGCGGCGCGGATTCCGCGGCGGCCAGCAAGGCGGTGTCACCGCCGGCCGCGACGGCGACCACGCCGGGATGTGCCGCGCCGGCGCCGGCCGCCGCCAACTGGACGTCACCACACCCGGCGATCACTGGCAGACCTAGCGGCAACCCGAGGTTGGGATCGCGCAGCCCGCCGACAACGTCACCCGCCTCGACCAACGGTGCGAGCAGCCGGCGCGGGACGCCGAGGTCGTCCAGCAGGCTGCCGGCCCACGTGCGCTGGGAGACGTGGGCGAGCTGCCCGGCGCAGGCGTAGGAGACTTCGGTCGCCGCGACCCCGCTGAGGCGCCAGATCAGCCAGTCGTGCACGAACAGCAGTTGACGGGCCTGCGCCCACAGCCGGGGCGACTCGGCGCGGACGGCGAGCAGCTTGGGCAGGGTCAACTCCGGCGCCGGCCAGTGCCGGGTCATCGCATACAGCTGGCGGTGGGCCGCGATCTCGGCCAGCCAGCCGGCCCCCCGCCGGTCACCGCGCAGTACGCCCTGGCCCAACTCCACTCGTCCGTCGGTGAGGACGAAGCCTTCTCGAGCGGCCGACACGGTGAGGCCGAGGTACCCACCAGGTGCCCGGCCGACGACGGTGCCCAGTGCGGCACGGGCACCCGCCCACCAGTCGGTGGGGTCGAACTCCACCCGGCCAGGGGCCGGCCGGCGTACCGGCAGTGGTTGGGTCTGCGCGGCCAGCATCCGGCCGTCCGCGTCGGCCACCCACGCCGAAACGTGGGAGTCTCCGACGTGCAGCCCGGCTACCAGACCGGGCATCGAATCAGTCACCGTGGGGTCCTCGGCGCGCCATGCGGTCACGGTGGCACAGTGGGCACCGCAGGACGGTCAGGCAGGCCGGTGCAGGCGGGGTTCGGATCTATCCGCCACCGTGCGGCCACGGCTCGTAGAGCAGTCCGCCGGTGCGCGGGTCCTGGCCATACCGCAGGCACAGCTCGGCCAGCACGTCCTCGTGGGAGAACGCCAGGTTGAGCACCGTGTCGTCACCGCCGTAGTAGAGGAGCAGGCTGCCGTCGCCGCGGCGGATGAGGCCGCAGCAGAACACGACGTTCGGCACGTGCACGTAGCTGGACTCGGCGACGCGACAGTCCGCGCGACTCGGGAACAGCACCGGGATGCTCGACATCCGTACTGACCTGGGGTTCGCCAGGTCGTGCAGGGCGACACCGAGGACGTAGGGGTTGCCGTCCATGGTTGCTCTTACGCCGTGGAACACATGCAGCCAGCCGTGTGGGGTGCGGATGGGTGGCGCGCCCGGCCCGATCTTGTCCGAGAATGCACTCGGCCCCTGCCCGGTGCTCATCACCGGTTCGACGTCGATCTCCCACGGGCCGGTGCGGTAGTCCTCGGCCACACCGAGCCGGATCGCGGTGAACACCCCGCCGACCTGGTCCGCCGCGACGTCGTTGGGCCGGAACAGGCCAACGTAGCGACCGTCGATCCGCTCTGGGAACAGCACGACGTTGCGCATGTCCGCGGCCAGCATCGGCCCGTGCCGGGTAATCGTGCGTAGGTCCTGCGTCGTCGCCAGCGCCACCCGGACCTGGTTGCGGACGCGGGCGGAGTACGCGCTGTAGGTGACAGCGAATCCGTCGTCAACGGCGTTGATCCGCGGGTCTTCCACGCCGCCCGCCTCCAACTCGACCAAGCGCGCCGGGTCCACGTTCGGCCCGTACAGATCGTGTGCGGTCGCCGGCAGCAGCGCCGGTCGCGGCTGGATGCGCCACCCGGCCGCGCCGTCGGTGCTGCGGGCCAGCCCGAGCACGCTGACTCCGCAGCGCAGATGGGAGCGGAACAGCACGACGATCTCACCGCCGATCTGGGCGGCTCCCGCGTTGTGCACCGTCACCACCTGCTGACCGGGGTCTCGCCACACCTCGTTCACCTGAGCGGCGGTGAGGACGGGATTGCCGGCGTAGCGCAGCACCGGCTCCCGCAGCGACACCGTGCCGCGAACTCCAGGGGTCAACTCGATGGTGCGATGCATGCCTCCCACGTCCCCTTCGATCGGGAGACGAATCTCGGCGGGGGGCGGCCGGTTGCCAACCGTCAGCCGAATGTGCGGCCGGTGATCCCGTCTGCGCGGATCCTCATCCAGAACGGCCGCTCGGCGCCGACCAGCCCGGGTCGCACGTCCAGCTGTTCCAAGCGGGCGATTTCGGCATCATCGAGGACCTGTTCGGCCCTGCCGGTGACGAGGACGCTGAACCCGCTGATGGTTTCCCAGTCGTACCCGTCGATCTCGAAGGCGACGACGCCAGCGTCGCTGGCCACCCGCAGCTTGGAGCCGCCGGCGGTGCGGAACACGACGCTGGTGCCGTCCAGCCCGTGGTTCACCGGCATGATGACCACATCGCCGTCGGACATGAACGAGATCCGCCCCAGAGGGGCCTTGGCCAGTAGCCGCAGACAGTCGGCGTAGGGCAGGACGTCGAGACCGGCATGATCGCGGGCGAGAGTTTTCATCGAGGACTCCTTGGCGGACGAGCCACTGGCTCGTGCTTTGATCATAGGCCCGCCGCACATCACCCGGTAGGGACGGGAGACCCGATCTGGTAGCTGTAAGTGACCAGCTTGGGCGTGGCTCGACCAATTATCCGCCTGACGGATACGCACCGTGACCATTTAGCGGAGGAGGCCCAATCCAGTGACGTTCGTTACAGTGCCATCGGGAGCGCGACTGAAGGTCGGGCTGGCGCGGGGCCCGCATGACTGCCAGGGTCGAGGAGTGCGCTCCGATCCTGACCCGTCCGGGCCCGAGCTCGGGCAACTCGCCCAACTCATCGATCTCCAGCGGGAAATCATCCTGCACAAGACCGAGGGCCTGCGCCGCGAGCACCTCGCGCAGCCACTCCCGCCTTCGACCCTGACGCTCGCCGGGCTGCTCAATCATCTGGCGCTGGTCGAGGACTGGTGGTTCAGCGTACGGTTCCGCGGCCTGCCCGAGGCCGAGCCGTGGGCGAGCGTGAACTGGGAGGACGATCCCGACTGGGAGTTCCGTACGGCAGCCGGGATGGAGCCGGAGGACCTGCGCCAGCGCTACCGGGATGCCTGCGCCCGCAGCCGCCAGGTGGTCGAGGAGGCCGGTGACCTCGACCGGCTCTCGGTGCGGACGAGGTCCGATGGCCGGCATTGGGACCTGCGGTGGGTGCTCCTCCACATGATCGTCGAGACGGCCCGGCACGCCGGTCACGCCGATCTCCTCCGGGAGGCCGTCGACGGAAGCGTCGGCGACGACGAGTAGGCGGCGATCCCTGCCGTCGGGAGCTCGGTGGGAGGCTGTGGGAATGATGGAAGACCACAACGTGCTGGGTGGCGAGATTGAGCCCTGCGGCACCGATCCGGTGACCGGCTTCTACCGTGACGGTTGCTGCCACAGCGGGCCGGAGGATCTCGGCAGCCATACCGTGTGCGCGGTGGTGACGGCGGAGTTCCTCGTGCACCAGCAGCGGGTTGGCAACGACCTCAGCACGCCACGGCCGGAATTCGGGTTCCCTGGGCTGCAGCCGGGTGACCGCTGGTGCGTCTGCGCCGCCAGATGGCTTCAGGCGTACTCCGACGGCATGGCTTCGCCCGTCATCCTGGCCGCCACCTCATCCCTCGCTCTGGACATCGTGCCACTGGAGGCCCTGCGCGAGTTGGCGGTGGACGTGCCCGCTGATCCCAGCACGCTCGGCTGAGACCAGGTCAGGTCAGTCCCAGGTCGGCGAGGGAGTACGCCGCCCGATACGGCAGTCCTTCGGCTGCCACCGCCGGCCCGGCGCCGCGGTCGACGAGCACCGCGACTCCGACCACCTGCGCGCCGGCCTCGCGCAGCGCACGGACAGCAGCGAGAACGGAGGTACCCGTGGTGGAGGTGTCCTCGACGGCGAGGACGCGGCGTCCCGCGACGTCGGGGCCCTCGATCCGGCGCTGCAGACCATGTTCCTTACCTTCCTTGCGGACGACGAAGGCGTCCAGGGCCCGATCGCTCGCGGCCGCGGCGTGCAGCATGGCGGTGGCCACGGGATCCGCGCCGAGGGTGAGCCCGCCGACGGCGTCGAAGCGCCACTCCGCGGTGGCCCCGAGCATGACCCGCCCGACCATCGGCGCCGCGGCGGCGGCGAGGGTCACCCGCCGCAGGTCCACGTAGTAGTCAGCCTGGCGACCAGAAGAGAGCACCACCCGGCCGTGGACGACGGCATTGGAAACGATCAGATCGCGCAGCGCGCTGCGGTCGGGCTCTCGTGCTGTCACCTCAACGACGGTAACGGCCAGACATCGACGCCGCGGTTCGACTGCGCCCCCCGCCCGACCAAGGCTGTGACAGTGGCCCGGAGCAGGTGGCGGTGCGCCGACGGACCGAGGACGACCTCGGTCACCCCCCACCGGGCCACGTCCCGGCGGAACGCGGCCCGCTCGGCGGCACCGACCCGCACCGTACGACCGGCCGCGACTTCGGCCAGCAGCGTCGACGTGGGCGTGGGCACTGCGCCGAAGCGGGCCTGACCGCCCGGGCCGGGCCCGACGAAGAAGCCGCCGGGCATGGCGAAGGACAGTCCCGCCGCCGCCTGCCACCGCATCGCCTCGATCCGTGTCGGGGTCGGAAATGGCAGCACCAGCAGGGTGCCGCTCGGCCGGTCGGCAAAGTACCGCGGCGTGGGGGTGACCGCCTCGGCGGCCATCGGCGCGGGAACGAGCGGCAGCAACGCCAGGCCGCACGCCGCCAGCCCCCATCGTCCCCAGGCCTGTCCGGCCGCGCCGGCCCCGACCGCCAGGATTACCGCCGCCGCGAGCCCGACCAGCAGGGGGAGGCGGCTGGGCAGCATGTTGCCGATCACCGGTGCCCGCTCCACCAACGCCCAGGGCAGCGCCACGCCGGTGCGGTGCCCGGCCACCCGCAGCTCCCCACCCAAGCTCAGCACGGTGAACGCAGCAGCCAGGACGACCGCCAGCCGCACCCGCCGGTCCGACCATCGCCGGACCGCGGCAACACCCACCAGGCCGAGGAGGAGCACACCCAGGTAGGAGGTCCGTTCCTGCACGCCGGTCGGAAACCGATCGGTGAAGGCCGACCCCGCGTGGAACAGCATGAGCCGGGTCGGCACAACCAGCCCGGCCAGGTCCTCCTGGAAGTGACCGGTCTGCTGGATGTTGCCGCGGGTGGCACCCCTGCCGAGAAACAGCACGACCAGCGGCCAACCGGCTATCGCCAGCCCAGCCGGTATCGCGCCGGCGAGCAGCCGCGCCATTCGTCGCCAGGGCGGCCGCACGGCCATCACGATGCCCATTCCGGCCAATGCCGTCATGAGCAGCAGCTCGGCGCCGATCAACAGCTGGGCGCCGGCCAGCAGGCCGATGAGCGCACCGGTACGCAGCGGCGGGCGGCTGCCCTGCATCGCCTCGGTGGCCAACAGGAGCAGCACCGGTGGCAGGACAGCGAGAGTGAACTGCAGGTGGCCACCGTAGGCCTCGGCCACCATGGCCGGGCCGAAGCCGTAGAGCAGCCCACCGAGGAGCGGTCCTGCTGAGCCCGTGCCACAGCCGGTGCTGCGGCCGGTCCCCCCGCCGATGAGGCCACCGAGCCGGCGCAGGACGAGGTAGGCCGACCAGGCGGACAGTGCCGGACCGAGCGTGAGCAGCAGGGTGTAGGTCACCTGCGCGCCGGCTGCGCGGGTCAGCGGCGCGAGCAGCAGTCCCGGCAGTAGCACGCCGGTCTGCGCCATGACGTTGACGCCGTCGGGCGCGTTCAGTTGGCTGGCATGCAGCCCCAGGGACGGGTGCGCGTCCCAGGTGAGGAACCAG
>JADGOV010000058.1 GCA_017882785.1 Frankiaceae bacterium | reverse complement strand
GCGACAGTCCCGGTCGGCAGCACGACCAGAGGCAGCGTGCTCATCGCCATGCCCAGGGCGACGGGCAGCGCTACCCGCCCCGCGGTCATCCCGCACCGCCCACCGCTGGGCGAACCGACCCCGATGGGCGCAGCGCAGGAAGGTCGATGGGACCTGATCCGTCCCAGGGCGTGATCACGATGCCGAGGTCAGCCAGGACGTAGCGCATCGCCTCGCGCTCGAGCCGCCACAAACGCAGGGCCGCAGCCGCCATCCGGCCGGCGCCCACATCCGGTGGCCCGATGGTCAACACGTCGATCACGACCACCTCGAAGCCACGCTGTCGCAGGTCCCGGATCACTTCGAGGCCGCGGTCGTCGAGGAGTGGGGAAAGGACCACGACGAGCGCGGACGGCGGCAGCGCGGCGCGTGGCACCCGCGCCAGCGCGGGCCGCAGGTAGCTGCGATCGCGTCGTACGGCCATGACGGCGTCGAGCACGCGATAGAACTGCCGCTCCCCGATACTTGGTGTCAGCCAGCGCGGCCGCCCACCGATGACGACCAAACCGACCCGGTCCCGCTGGCGGAGGTAGGCCTGAGCGAGGCCGGTGGCACCGCGGACGGCGAGGTCCAGGCTGGAGCTACCCGGCGGGCCTACGTCGGAGAACGCGTCCACCATCACCACGACATCGACCGGGCGCTCCGCGGCGTAGCTGGTCACGTACAGGGTCCCGCGACGCGTGCTGACCGGCCAGTTGATCCGGCGAGCCGGGTCGCCCGCGGCGTAGCGCCGGATGCCGGCGAACTCGATGCCCTCAGACGGCTGGCGACTGGCGTGATCGCCTACCCCGTAGGGCAAGGTCCGCGGCCCGGCGACAGCATCCGCCGGCGCTGGTCGTGGGAAGACGACGAGATCCACCTCAGGGCGGACCGTCACCGTGGCCGCCCGCATCCGCCGCGCCCACCGCAGGTCCACCCGCACCTCGCCGAGGGACCACCGACCCCACTGTGTGGGTGTGACGGGAACGTCCATCTGCAGCTCGCTGGTGTCCTGCGCGCAGGCCCACAGGTCTCCCCGGGTGCTCTGCAGGACGGCAGCCGGTTGCAGCCGTACGGCAAGTTCCTCCACCGGCTCGCTCGCACACAGCGTCAGGCGGGCCATCACCTGCTCGCCCTCGAAGCAGCGGGGCGGCTCGACGACGGCGCGCAGGGCCACCCGACGCGATTCCTGGCCGGGCCTGCCGCTGCGGCCGCTGCCGGCGATCACCCACAGCGCCGGACCGGCCAGCGGCAACAGGTCCGCCCGTCGGGTGAGGACAGCCAGCGCGAGGACGAGGGTGCTCACCCCGACCAGCCGGCGGAAGAGCGGGGACGGCCGCCCGGGCACCGCCAGCATGCTCACGGCGTGCTGACCGTGACCGGGGTGGACACCTGGTCGAGCAACTCGGCGACGAGCGCGTCGGCGGACACCTGTCGTACCCACAGTTCCGGCCGCAGGGTCAGGCGGTGCGCCAGCGCCGGCACGGCAACTGCTTTGACGTCCTCGGGGGCGACGAACGAACGACCGCTGAGCAAGGCCTGGCCGCGGGCGAGGGCGAGCAGCGCCAGACCACCGCGCGGGCTCGCCCCGACGGTCACCGACGGGTGCTCCCGCGTTGCGGTGAGCAGCGCGACGATGTAGGTCAGCACATCCCGACCGATGTGGACCTCCTCGACCGACGCCCGCAAGGCCAGTACGTCGGAAGCGTCTACCACCGGCCGCAGCTCGGCGGAGTCCACCCGCCGTCCCGCCGCGCCAGCAGGTCCACCTCGGACTCTGCCGGCAGGTAACCCAGCCTCGCGCGCAACAGGAAACGGTCCAGCTGGGCCTCCGGCAGGGGGTAGGTGCCCTCGTATTCGATCGGGTTGTCCGTGGCGATGACGAGAAACGGCGCCGGCAGGCGGCGAGTGTCTCCCTCGACGGTCACCTGCTGCTCGGCCATGGCCTCCAGCAAGGCCGCCTGCGTCTTGGGCGGGGTCCGGTTGATCTCGTCCGCCAGGAGCAGGTTGGTGAAGATCGGACCGGGCCGGAACTCGAACACCGCATCACGCTGGTTGTAGACGTTCGCCCCGGTGACGTCGGAGGGCAGCAGGTCGGGGGTGAACTGCACCCGCCGGAAGTCCAGCCCCAGCACGGTCGCGAAGGAGCGGGCCATCAGGGTCTTGCCGACACCCGGGACATCCTCCAGCAGAACGTGCCCGCCACCCAGTACCCCGAGAAGTGCCAGTTCGAGCACGCTTCGCTTGCCGACGATCGCCCGCTCCACCTCGTCCAGGATCGCACCGCAGACTCGGGCGGCCTCGGTGAGAGAGAGCGCTGTCACTGGCGGTGTCGATGTCGGCGTCACCGGCAAGGTCACAGCCGCTCGATCCGGTCCAGGAGACACTCCAGGGATTCGATCCGCATCCCGCCAGGACGGTCGTCGCGAGAGGCCGGCCGATCGGGATCGAGTAGCGGCCACAGCTCCTCGCCGATCAGGCCGCGACCCCCGTCCCAGCCCATCCCTCGCCGGCCCCGAGCCACGTTCACCACCACCCGCTGCAGCCGGGGGCGCAGGCCCGAGTCGAAATGATGGCGGGACTGCATGGCGATGAGCACGGCGGACTCCAACTGGTAGAGGGAGGACCACTGGCGCCGGCCAGCCTCGCCTACCTCATCCGCCGCGCGTCGCCGCGTCAGGCGCGGCAGTCGCAACGCGAGCGCGCCCACCCCGAGCACCACCAGCGCGCCGACGACCGAGGCAATGGCGACCGCTGTCCGAGAGCCGACCGCTGCGGCGCGAAAGACCACCAGGACTCCGGCAACTACCAGGGCCCGGACCAGCACGACGCGCCCCGCAGGCCGGCTCATCGCACCGACCCCACGGGGTGCCGCAGCGCGTGCAGCGCGTCGGTTGCCTGGGCGACGTCGGCGGTGGTCATCGGTTCGGCGCCGAATCGCGCGCGGCGGAAGACCTCGGTCAGCGCCGCCACCGGACCGGCCGGCAGCCGGCCGGTCCGCTCGGCCCGGGACAGTAGGTCGGTCGGGGTGTCCGCCGGGCGGCGTGGAGTGCCGCTGGCCGCCAGTACCCGCTCCATCGCCGCGTAGCACCTGATGACCCGCAGCCGCGGTTCGATCGGGCCGGTGGGCAAGGCGTAGACGTCCAGTGCGGCGGCGGCCGCCGCCACCGCAGCCGCCAGGTCTTCATCCTCCTCGCCAACCGGCCGAGGTGACCTCCGGCGCCGCCGGCGGACCGTCGCGGCGGCCAGCAGGCCGGCGGCGCCCAGGGCAGCGCCGAGCTCGGCCGCCGGCAGCACGGAGGTCGGCGGCCGGGAGGCCGCGCCTGTCGGGAGGAGCCGGTTGTGCGGCGCGGTAGTCGCCGGCTTCCCCTGGGGGTGGATCTGCTCGCCGAGCCGACGCAGCAACCATGAGCCGGCGGGACTCAGCACCAGCGCCGCAAACAGGGCCAGGGTGAGGATCTGGCGGATCAGTCGCGGCCGCCGGCGGGCACCCGGCACCGCTCCCGCCGGCAACTCATGCCGGGTCAACAACTGCCTGAGGGTCACCGCCGCGGCCACCACAAGCAGCGCCGCGCCGACGGCGGCAACCACACTCGGGGCCAGGGTGGCAGCACCGGTGCCACCCTGGCCGCCTCCTCGGCTCCCTACCGACCCGGCCGACCGCAGCCCGGCGGCCGCCAGCACGAGCAGCGCCGCGACGACCCCCGGGCGCCAACCGGTACCCCGATCCATGTCGGTCATCCTGCCCGTCGGGCCGCTGCCGCGCATCCAGGTCAGGTCGGCAGCGCCGCCCGGAGCAGAGCCGCGCAATCCTCGGGCAGGCGGGTGGTCACGTCCAGCCCGGTACCGAGCTCCAGACCGCCGCGCCGAGTGATCCGCGGCAGGATCTTGATGTGCCAGCGGAACCACTCCTGGCGGCGCCCCATCGTCGGCGGCCCGGTGGCCAGCACCATGTTGTACGCGGGATCGTCGAGCACCACGTCAAGGGCTGTGGCCATCGCGCCGAGGGCCGCGGCGACGGCGGCCCGGCTGGCGTCGGTGGAGGCGAGGAAGTCCTTCTCGGGCCACCTCGGCAGAATCCACACCTCGAACGGGGTGCTGGGCGCGAAGGGCACGAAGGCGACGCAGAGCTGGTCCTCGCTGAGGATGCGCCGACCGTCGTCGAGCTCCGCGGCGAGCACGGTGTCGGCGATGCTCATCCCATGCTGGCGGTAGTGCTCTTCGGCGATCCGCCACCGGCGGGTCAGGCGCGGCGTCGGTACCGCCAGGGACAACATCTGGGAGTGTGGGTGCTCCAGCGACGTGCCGGAGGCCGCGCCGTGGTTTCGGAACACCATGATCGCGCCCGGCTCGTCGGTGACCAGCATGCGATACCGTCGATGTGCCAGCTCGAAGACCAGGCTGACCTCGTCCGGGGTCGCGGAGCGCAGGTCCCAGAAGTGGTCCCGAGACTCGACGAGGACGTCGTGACGACCCCATCCAGCCGCGATCCCGAAGGGATATCCCACCGGCGTCGGCGCCTTGCCGCCCTCGGCCACCAGCGGGTAGCGGTTGCCGACCACTCGCACGTGCCACGGACCCTCGGCCGGTAGCCTCAGCGACTCCACCGGGGTGTACTCCTCCCGGCCGGGACAGAACGGGCAGGCGCCAGCGCCCGGAACAGGGTCGCCCGCTATCTCCTGCGGCCGGACCTCACGGCCGGGCGCCACCAGGACCCACTCGTCCCGAGTAGGGTCCCGCCGGAGTTCGCTTCCTGTCATTTCCTGCTCATGTTGCGCTGCTCACGTCCGCTTCAGGTCCACGGGGGCCCGCCCGCGCTGCCTCCTCAGTTCCCTTTCCGTCAGGCCTATCGGCCCGATTGACTCGGTTCGCGGGGTACGCCAATCTGGGGATCAGCGCCCTAGGCCGGGTGGGTCGACCATCGTAGTGACCGTGGTGGGACCCTGTCGTGTCGGCGGCGAAGTCGACGACCGTCTTCGGAGGTTTGCATGCTCGACGTCACACCGGCCCCCCACAAGCTCGACAGGCTCATCCCCTTCACGGGTTCCGCCCGCGCCGAACAGCTGACCGACGCCGTCGCCGCCTCGCGCCCGCTGCTCGACGGCCGGACGGTCTGGAACGTCAACTCCACGGCCGCCGGTGGCGGGGTCGCCGAGATGCTGGCCCAACTCGTCGCGTACGGACTGGGCGCCGGCGTGGACACCCGTTGGCTGGTGTTCGAGGGCAACCCCGAGTTCTTCGCCCTCACCAAGCGGCTGCACAACCGGCTCCACGGCACCGCCGGTGACGGCGGACCACTTGGCGTCACCGAACATGAGCTCTTCCTGCAGACCACGCGACCGGAGGTCGAGGCGATCCTCAGCCGGATCCAGCCAGGCGACCTGGTGATCGTGCACGACCCGCAACCGGCCGGACTGTGCGAGGCCATCGCCAACTTCGGCGCCGTACCCATCTGGCGTTGCCACATCGGGATGGACGACCCGAACCCCTACACCAACGAGGGCTGGGATTTTCTGCAGCCCTACGTCAGCAAGGCCCACGCGATGGTCTTCAGCCGAGGCACCTACGCGCCGACATGGGCAGCGCCGGAGGATGTCACAGTCATCGCCCCCGCGCTCGACCCGCTGTCCGCGAAGAACGCACCCATGTCCGCCGTCGCCGCGAGCGCGATCCTGGGGGCGATCGGCGTCCTCGACACCGACCCCACTGGCGCGAACTACATGCGCGACGACGGCACGACCCGCACCATGACCCGGAGGGCCATCATCGTCGGCGACGAACCGCGCCCCGGATCCGACGCGCACCTCGTGGTGCAGGTCTCGCGATGGGACCGGCTCAAGGACATGCCGGGTGTGCTGTCCGGCTTCCTGTCCGGCGTGGCCCCCCACCACCCCCAGGCACATCTGGCGCTGGTCGGGCCGTCCACCGTGGGGGTGGTCGACGACCCGGAGGGCCAGCAGGTCCTCGATGACTGCACCGAGATCTGGCACGGGCTGGATGAAGGTCTGCGCGGCCGGGTGTCGCTGGTGTCCCTGCCGATGGACGACGCGCAGGAGAACGCCGCGATGGTCAACGCCGTGCAGCGGCACGCGTCGGTGGTCGCTCAGAAGAGCCTGATGGAGGGTTTCGGGCTCACCGTGGCCGAGGCGATGTGGAAGGCCCGGCCGATGGTGGCCAGCATGGTCGGCGGGATCTCCGACCAGGTCGTCGACGGCGTAACCGGTAGTCTGCTGCCGGACCCGGCCGATCTGGACGCCTTCGGAGCTGCGGTCCTGGCGCTGCTGGCCGATCCGCAGCTCGCGCACGACTTCGGCGAACGCGGCGAGCAGCGCGTACGGGACGTGTTCCTACCCGACCGTCAACTCGGCCAGTGGGTCGAGCTGCTCACCCGGATGGCTGCCAGGATGCAGCGGTCCACGGTCGGGTAACCGCCGCCGATGGCGGATGCAGCTGGCGGAAACACGGACACGGAGTACGACGCGTTGCTGGTCGACGGCACCGTGGTGCATCTGCGCCCGCCACGGCCGACCGATCGACCGGCATTGGCCGAGATGAACGCCAGGCTGTCGCAGCGCAGCGCGTACTTCCGGTATTTCTCGCTGTCCCAGCGGGCGGCCGGGCGCTACCTCGACGCCGTTCTGGCCCCGCACGATGTCGACCTGCCGGGGCTGGTGGCGCTGATCGGTGGCCAGCCGGTGGCGATCGCCAGCTACGAACGCGTCGCCGGCGGCGAGGAGGCGGAAATCGCGTTCCTCGTCGATGACGATCATCAGGGACTCGGCATCAGCACGCTGCTGCTGGAGGCCTTGGCTGCCGACGCCAGCGGCCGGGACATTACCCGTTTCGTCGCGGACGTGCTGCCGGAGAACGAGGCGATGCTCGATGTCTTCAGCGCCGCTGGCTTCGAGGCCCATCCGCGGTTCCGAGAGGGAACCGTGCGCGTTGAGTTTCCGCTGACCCGCACGGAGACTTTGCTCGACGCTGTCGGCGAACGTGAGCGGCGGGCCGACTCCCGCTCGATCGCCCGGCTGCTGGCCCCGAGCAGCGTCGCCGTCCTCATGGGCGGCCCGGCCGGTGCGACCGGTCGTCGCATCCTGGCCAACCTGGCCCGTTCGGGATATCGCGGCGAGGTCCACCCCGTCAGCATGCCGCCCACCGCCGGGGCGGGAAGCCAAGGGCGCAGCCCTGCCGGGTCGCACGCGGTACCGCCCGGGGTCGACCTGGCGGTGATCGCGGTGCCGACGGAGACCGTACTGGACGCGGCGGCCGACTGCGCGGCGGCTGGGGTCGCCAACGTGATCGTGACGACGGGCGGGTTCAGCGATGCCGGACCCGAGGGGGCACAGCGGGAGACCGAGTTGGTGGCATTGGCCCGCCGCGCCGGCATGCGGTTGGTCGGCCCGCACTCGCTGGGGCTGGTCAACACCGCCGCCGACGTGCGGCTGTGCGCCGCGCCGATCGCGCAATGCCCGCACCCGGGGGCTGTGGGCATCATGTCCCAGTCGAAGGCGCTGGGCGTCGCGTTGCTCGCCGAGACGACCCGCCGCGGGATAGGGGTGTCGAGCTTCGTCTCGGGCGGCAACACGGCCGACGTCAGCGGGAATGACCTGTTGATGTTCTGGGAGCAGGACGAGGCGACAGCCGTGGTCGTGCTCTACCTCGAGCGTTTCGGCAACCCGCGCAAGTTCGCCCGCATCGCCCGTCGGCTGTCCCGGAGCAAACCCGTGCTGGTCGTGGCCTCAGGCCGGTCCGAGGCCGGCGCCAGAGCGGCCTCGCCCCCACGCGCGCCGGCGCCGAGTGAACAGGTTGCGGTGGCGGCTCTGTTCGCCCAGACTGGCGCGATCCGGGTCAGTGGGGTCGAGGAGCTGTTCCCCGTCCTTGAGGTGCTGCTGTCACAGCCACTGCCCACGGGCCGGCGCACGGCGATCATCGGCAACTCTGCAGGCGCGAGCGCGCTGACGGCTGATGCGGCTGTGGCCGCCGGGCTGACGGTGTCGGAGCTGTCGGACGCGATCCAGCGGCAGCTGCGCGCAGCACTGCCCCCAGCGGCTGTCGTGGTCAATCCGGTGGATCTGCTCGAAGGCGCCGACCCGCAGGACTACCGTCGGGCGGCGTCGGTGCTGCTGGGATCGGATGAGGTGGACGCCCTGCTGGTCACCCACACCGTCCTTCCCGGTTCCGGGCGAACCAGCGTGACCGGGGCGATCACGGCGGCCGCAGCCGACGCGGCGAAGCCGGTGGTGGGTGCCCTGCTCGCCGGTCGTCGGCCGCAACGACGCGACGGACGAGCAGGCGTGCCGTTCTTTGGCTTCCCGGAGACTGCGGCCCGGGCGCTGGCCAGAGTGAGCGAGTACGGGCGGTGGCGGGACTCCCCCATCGGGACGCTGCCGGAGGTGGCCGGGGTCGACCCGTCGGCCGCAGCACGGACGCTGCGGGAGGAGCTCGCCGCGCACCCGGGAGGGCGCTGGTTGCACCGGGCAGATGCGGCAGCGCTGCTCACCTACTACGGCATCGAGGTGGTCGACCAGGTAAAGCCGGGACGAGGCAGCCACGCCGCGGCCGATAGGTTGGCTGTGACCATCGGGTTGCTGCGCGACCCGCTGTTCGGACCGCTGGTCAGCCTCGGCGGTGTGACCGATTTCGTCGACGATGTCGCGTACCGGATCCTGCCGCTCACCGATGTCGACGTCGCCGGACTGATCCGGGCGCTGCGCTGCTCACCGCTGTTGTTCGGTTACGACGGTCGACCGCCGCTGGCCGTGGCCGATGTGGAAGACCTGTTGCTCCGGGTCAGTCGCCTCGCCGACCATCGCGAGATCACCGCGTTGACGCTGGCTCCCGTCCTGGTCACCACCGACGCGGCCCAGGTCACCGGCGTCCGGCTGCAGGTCGCCCCCCCGGTACGGGCACCCTCCGCCTGGCTGCGCCGGCTGCGGTGAGCTCCGGCGCCGCCTCCGACTCAACGCCGACGCAGGGTTCTCCGGGGCCGCCTGCGTCGCCACACGTGCCCTCGGGACAATGGCGGCCAAGCAGGGCGCCCAAGCAGTACTTCATGTAGGAGGCCGGTATGACAGCCGAACACGACGACCCCGACGCCTACCTCCCCGGGTACTCGGGCGCGATCGCCATGTCCGCCGGGGAGATCGCCAACACCCGGTGGCAGTCCTTCCGCGAGCAGCCTGGCGTGCAGGTGCGAGAGCTGTGGCGCTCAGCCGACGGGGTGGCCGGGCTGTTGCGGCTTGAGCCCGGCGCCCAGGAGCCCGAACACACCCACCACTTCGGGCACCACCATCAGTGGATCATCGACGGGACGGCAACCGTCGGCGGTGTGCCGCTCGGTCCGGGTGCCTATATCCATTTCCCGGCCGGCCTACCGCACGCCATCGACCACGTCGGACCGGAGGGGTGCACGATGTATTTCGTCTATCAGCGGCGGACCTAGTCGGTCCCGGCAGCTCCCGCTCGACGGCGATTCCGGCCGGGCGGTAGGCGAACCCTGCCGAGGACCGCGGCCCTATTGTTCACGTGCTCGTGAGGGCTACCGTCGAGTGGTGGGCATATCTACCAGGAGTCACCATCACATGAGCGCCGTGACCTCGGGCCCCATCGTGATCACTGACAGCACGGCGGACCTGCCCGCGGATCTTGTGGCCAAGTACGGCCTGACTGTTGTTCCGCTGCACGTGGTGGTCGACGGCCAGGTGTACGACGAGGGCCTCGACATAGCACCGGACGCTGTGCTCAGTGCGCTGGCCGGCGGCCGCTCCGTCACCACCTCCCAGCCCACCCCGGCCGCCTTCGAAGCGGCGTACCGGGCGGCGGTGGATACAGGAGCGCGGTCGGCGGTGTCCGTGCACATCTCCAGCGCGATGTCCGGCACCCTGACCGCGGCGCGGCTGGGTGCCGCGTCCGTCCCGGAGCTCGATGTTCGCGTCGTGGACTCGTTGACCACAGCGATGGGGCTCGGCTTCGCCGCTCTCGCCGCCGCCGAGGCGGCGGCGGCGGATGAGCCGCTGAACACCGTCGCGGCGATTGCCGCGCGCGCGGCCGCCCAGTCCCACATCGTCATCTACGCCCACACGCTGGAGTACCTCCGTCGCGGCGGGCGCATCGGTACGGCAGCCCACCTCATCGGTTCGGCGCTCGCGATGAAACCGCTGCTGCACGTGGAGGACGGGCAGGTGGCGCCGCTGGCGAAGGTGCGCACCGCTGGAAAGGCCCGCAGCCGACTGCTCGACCTTGCCGTCCAGGCCGCCGGTGACGGGCCCGTTGACATCGCCGTGGAGCACCTCGGCGCGCCTGACGTTGCCGACGAGGTCGCGAGTGCCCTGCGCGCTCGGCTACCACAGCTGCGCACGCTGCACCTCGGCCCGATCGGTGCGGTGATCGCGGCACACGTCGGCCCCGGCGCGCTGCTCGTCGTCGTGGCGCCGTCATGAGCAGCGGCGTGATCCTCGTGGCCGCCGCGATCACCGGCTACGCCGTCGGCGCGATCTCCCCGGCTGCCGCGCTGGCGCGACTGGCCGGTGTGGACCTGCGCCGGGTCGGCTCGGGCAATCCCGGAGCCACCAACGTCAGGCGCGCGCTCGGCCTGCGGGCGGGCATCCTCGTAGCCGTGGTGGATATCGCCAAAGGCGCCGTGCCGGCGGCCGCCTTCGGCACCGTCGGGCGCAATGTCGGCATGCTGGCCGGCTTCTGCGCCGTCATCGGCCACGTCACCTCGCCGTTCCTGGGCGGGCACGGGGGAAAGGGCGCCGCCACCACCGCCGGGGCAGTGATCGGCTCCTTCCCGGCCTGGGCGCCGGGCATGTTCCTGGTCTGGTTCCTCGTGCTCGCGCTGACCCGCTGGGTGGCCCTGGCCTCCGTCTGCGCGGTCGCCAGCGTGCTGGCCACGGCGCTGGTCACCGGGGCCACGCCGATCACCCTGCTGTGGGCAGCCGGCCTCACCGCGGTCGTGGTGGAACGCCACCGCACCAACTTCCGAGACTTCCGCGGTCACCTCCGCGGAATCCGGAGACCCGGCAGCCGGTCGCGACGGCCGACCCCACCCATCCGCCGCACCGTTGAGGGCGGCCGGTCGTGACCAAGGTCCAATCGGTCGGGGAGTCGCATGGCGAGCAGTCCCACGACGAAACGGCCGCCCGCGCCATCGCGGCGCTGCGGCAATGGTGCGCAGCCGGTCAGGAGGCGCTGACTGCGGCCCGTGCGGAGATCGACGCGCTCAACGTCTACCCCGTACCGGACGGGGACACCGGCACCAATCTGCTGTTGACCATGGAATCCGTGGTCGCGGCGCTGGACGAGCACGCCCAGCACGACCTGCCCGCCGCCGCGGCCGCGATGGCCCACGGCGCCCTGCTGGGAGCCCGCGGCAACTCCGGTGTCATCCTGAGCCAGCTCTTGCGTGGCGTCGCCGACGTGCTCACGTCCAGCTCCGGGGACGACTCGCCGACCGACGCCGCCAGCGAAGGAGACGTGCTCGCCGCGGCGATGGCCAGGGCCAGCGAGCTGGGATACGCCGCAGTCGCGCATCCCGTGGAGGGCACCGTGCTCACCGTGGCCCGAGCAGCAGCCGCGGCGGCGGCGGCTGCGGCCCAGAACGATCCGCACGACCCAGTGGCCGTCGCCCGGACGGCGGCGGACGCGGCCCACGAGGCCCTGGCCCACACGCCGGAGCAGCTGCCTGTCCTGGCCACGGCCGGTGTCGTGGACGCCGGTGGTCACGGGCTGTGCCTGCTGCTCGATGCCTTGGTCGCGGTGATGACCGGGCAACCGCTCCCCAGCCGGCCGGCCCCGTCGATCCAGGCCTTACGAACGGAGCGCAACGCAGTCCGAGAGGCTGGCAGCGCCGAGTTCGGCTACGAGGTGCAGTTCCTGTTGGACGCCTCCGACGCCGCCGTGGAGGTCCTGCGCGCCCAGCTGGATCCCCTCGGTGACTCCCTGGTGGTTGTCGGCGGCGAGGGGCTGTGGAACGTCCACGTCCACGTCAACGACCCTGGGGCTGCCATGGAGTGCGGCGTGGAGGCCGGGCGCCCGCACCGCATCACCATCACGCGGTTCGTCGACCAGATGGCAGACCGCGATTCAGCGCAGGACACAGCGACCGGTACACCGGTCGTGACCGGAACCGTCGCGGCTGGTGCCGTCGTGGCCGTCGTCTCTGGACATGGCCTGGCCGAGGTGTATCGAAGCGCCGGCGCAATCGTGGTCGACGGTGGGCCGACGCACAATCCTGCGACCCGTGATCTGCTGGCGGCGGTGGCAGGCGTCAGCGCCGAGCACGTCGTCCTGCTGCCCAACCACGGCAACATCCGCGGGGTTGCCGAGCAAGCCGCCGCGGCCGCGGACGGGCGACTGGTCAGCGTGGTGCCGACCCGCTCCCCGCTGCAGGGGCTGGCCGCGCTGGCGGTCCACGATCCGGCGCTGCCGGCGGCCGATAACGTGGAGGCGATGACAGACGCGGCGCTGGCGACCCAATGGGCTGAGTTGACCTATGCGGTCCGGGCTGCCCAGACCGATGCCGGCACGTGTCAACCCGGAGACGTCCTCGGGCTGGTGGCGGGCAAGGTCACTGTCATCGGGTCCGACCTGTTCGCGACCGCTGTCGAGATCCTCGAGCAGGTTGTCGGCCCGGCGAGTGAGATTCTCACCGTGGCCCTCGGCGAGGAGGCCCCAACCGGCCTCGGCAGCCGCCTCACCCAGTACGTCGCCGCTCGCTGGCCATCGGTCAGCATCGAGGTGCTGACCGGCGATCAACCGCACTATCCGCTGCTGCTCGCGGTCGAGTAGCCGGCATGACTAGGGGCATGACAGGAGGCGTGTCAAGAGAAATGTCATCGCCGGCACGCATCGCACCCGGCAGTGATGCTGACGGCAGTGCGGACACCCTGGACAACGTCACCACTGGTCCCGAGGTCGCGGCGTTCTTCGACTTCGACGGCACCGTCATAGACGGCTTCTCCGCGGTGGTCTTCCAGTGGGACCGCATTCGCCACCTGCGCATGTCCCCAGCCGAGCTCGGCCGGCTGCTCCTGCTCGTGCCGCCGCTGGTCATCGGCCGCGCCGACACCGCGGACATCATCACATCCGCCCTGGCCGGCTTGCAGGGGCACAGCGAGGAGGAGCTGGCCGAACAGGGGGAGAGGCTGTTCGCCGACCAACTCGCCCGCCTGGTCTATCCCGAGGCGCGGGCGCGGATCGCCGCGCATCAGGCCCGGGGGCACACGGTCGTGCTGGCCTCCTCCGCCGTCCACTTCCAGGTCGACGCCTTCGCCCGCGACCTCGGCATCGAGCACGTGCTGTGTACTGCCATCGAGTCCACCCCCGACGGGGTACTCACCGGCCAGGTGGTCGGACCCTTGCTTCGGGAGGCCGCGAAAGCAACGGCCGTGCGCGCCTTCGCCGAACGGCGCGGCATTGACCTCAACGCCAGTTTCGCCTATGCCAACGGCGAGGAGGACATCCCGTTCCTGCAGGCTGTGGGCCACCCGTACGCGATCAACCCGGGGTCCGGACTGGCTGCGGCGGCTGCCAAGGAAGGCTGGCCGGTACAACGCTACGCCTCCCGGCGCGGGTTCGACCTTGGCCGGACTGTGCGGACCGGCGCGGGTTACGGCAGCATGCTGCTCGCCGGCGGAGTCGGCGCGGCTGTCGGCCTGCTCAACCGCAGCCGCCGACAGGGCATCAACACCATGACCTCGGTCGCCCCGGACCTCGCCCTGGCCCTGACCGGGGTCACCCTGCGCGTGCAGGGCGAGGAGCACCTGTGGTTGTCGCGCCCGGCAGTCTTCATCGCCAACCACCAGAGCCCGGCTGATGTGCTCGTGCTCGCCGGTCTGCTCCGGCGGGACTTCACGGGCGTGGCCAAGAAGGAGCTCGGCCGACATCCAGTCCTCGGGCCGCTGGGACGCCTCGCGCAGGTGGTCTTCATCGACCGCACCGACAGCGAGCGGGCCATCGCCGATCTCGGCGGCGCTGTCGACAAGCTCCGGGACGGCGTATCCATCATTGTCCTGCCCGAAGGGACCCGGTCGCCGACGCCACAGCCGGGCCCGTTCAAGAAGGGCGCATTCCATATCGCGCTCCAGGCCGGCGTGCCGATCGTACCGATCGTGATCTGTAACTCGGGGGACGTGATGTGGCGCAACGCGCGCACCATCCGTCCCGGCACTGTGGACGTCGTGGTCCATCCCCCGATCAGCACCGACCACTGGCAGGTGGCCACTCTCGATGAGCGCGTCCGCCAGATCCGGCAGCTCTACCTGGACACACTGCGCACCGTGCCCGCCTTCCCACAGGTTCCTGAGGGGCACGGGACGGCGGCTGGTCGTTCAGGCTGGTAGCCGGACCCGGGCCACGGAGGACTCGACGAGGCTGCCCAGGTAGAGCCACCCGTTGTGCTGCCGCACGCCAGTGATCTCGGCGTACCGGCCGGCGGGCCCGTGCAACGAGCGCAGAATCCGGCCGGAGCCGTCAACCTGCACCACCAGTCCGTACCGCACGGCGGCGGGCTGCAGCCGGGACGGCGCCCTGGCAACGACGCGACGCGCCAACGGCACCGGCAGCATCCGGTCGAACACCGGCAGCCGGAGGCTGGGCACGGCCACCCAGTACGTGTCGTCACCGACGGGCGACAGGTTGTCCGGAAAGCCCGGCAACGCCGTCAGCATCCTTCGCCGCCCGCTCGCAGCCCCGACCAGCTCGATGCGACTCAACTGGTAGGTCCCGCTCTCCAACAGCAACAACGCGGATTCGTCCGGGGTGAGCGAGACGCCGTTCGGGAAGTACAGCCCGTCTGCGCACAGCGTGAGCTCTTCTGAAGATGGGCGGTAGCGGAAGATCCTTCCGTTGGGCCGATGCTCAAGGAGATCGTGTTTCCAGTGGTCGATGCGAAACCGGGTGGACGTATCCGAGAAATAGATCGTCCCGTCCCGTGCGACGGCCGCGTTGTTGGCGAAGCGCAGCCGACGGCCCTCGTAGGTGTCGGCCATCACCGCCACCTTGCCGCCGCTGACCCGGAGTAGCCCCCGGTAGGCGTCGCAGACCACGAGGGAGCCGTCCCGGGGGTCGATCTCCAGTCCGAGTGGGCGGCCGTGGGTGTCGGCGAACAGCTCCGGAACGGTGTCGGCGGCCGGGTCAGCCGGCCATCGGTAGATCCGACCGTCCTCGACTCCGGTGTAGAGCCGGCCGGCGCCATCGACCACGACGTCCTCAGGCTTGTCCCCCCCGGCCAGCGGGAGGCACTCCACGGTGTCGAGCAGCGTGTTCGGCGAGAGGGCGCCGGTCAGCGGCGGCACCGGTGGCGGCCGCCAGGACGCGGCTAGCACGCCCCGCGGATCTGGCTCCTCATCGGATCGGCAGACCACGCTCCACCGCGCGCGCGGCAACTTGCCGGCCGCGCGCCGGGACGGCTCCGGTTCCCCGATCACGTTCCGCAGGCCGCCCAGCGGCCCGGCGCGCAGGTCCAGCACGTCGCCCGGGCTCACCCACGCTCCGCTCTCCAACCCGCTGCAACCCGGGACCGTGCCCAGGCCGATCACCTCACCGGCCATCAACCTGCCCCCCGCGGAGGCGTAGGAAACGACCTCAGCGACAGAATGGCGCATGCCCGCGGCGCAGCCGGTCGCCACCAACCTCCCGCCGCACCACACCTCGGCGGTCAACCCGCCCAACAGTGGCATCAGCTCGTCCGGGGTGACCACCGTAGGTCCGAGCACCGTCGCGAAGTCCTTGGACTTACCTGGACCCATTCGACCTTCCACGATCTCGCGGTACTGCACGTCACGGGCGCTGACGTCGTTGACCAGCATGAAGCCGCCGACCGCGTCCATGGCCTCCTCCGGGCTGGCGTCCCTGACCTCATTGGCGACCAGCAGCCCGATCTCCAGTTCGTAATCGAGCGCCTGGGTGTAAGCCGGCCACGGCACGGTGTCCCCGTCGCCGATGCAGCAGGCCGCGGTGCCCGTGTAGAACAGCGGCGACTCATACCAGAGCGGTCGCGGGCGCAGCGGCGGAAACGGCCGGCCGGCGAGGCGTTCGTAGCCAGTGGCGACTCGGGCGAGGACGCCGCCGCGGAGCTGCAGCAAGGCGCGGGCCGAGTCCACGAGGTGCGATTCCCACAGCGAGCAGCCGCGAAAGCCGGTCGGATGGAAAGGCAAGCCGCCCAGCTCCTGGACGGCGTTCCTCGATCCTCGATACGCATCCACCAGCTTGCCGGCAAACGCCAGCAGCTCCGGTCCCCCGCCGAGCAGCGCCAGCAGGTCGCTGCGGGCGCTGCCGAGCTGCTCGGATCCGGGCAAGGCCGCAAGCGGCACCCAGACCTCGTCGCGTTGCACGGCAACGCTGCGTGTGCCGGCGTCGAGCCGAACCAGGCGAAGTCGCACTGCACCCTCCCGACATCCGAGCGGTCCACCAGCGCGAGTTCGCCTCGTCCCGCAGAGCGGAAAGGTACCGATCACCTCACGCGGCGTGTCGAGCAGGGTCGGCCTGGGTCACCCCAAGGGGGCGAACCCGGCGGTAAAGTGTCGAAGCCGTGGTGGCTCCTCGATGATCTGCAACCCGCGCAACTCGCCGGCTCGCGCGGCGACCCGGGTGAGTACCTCGATGGTGAAATCAATGTGACTCTGCGTGTAGGTGCGTCGCGGAATCGCCAGCCGTACCAGGTCCATCACGGCGGGCTGTTCGCTGCCGTCGGGTTGTCGGCCGAACATCACCGTACCGATCTCACATGCCCGGATACCGCCCTCGACGTAGAGCGCGCAGGCCAGTGCCTGCCCGGGATACTCCAGCGGCGGAATCTGCGGCAACAGGGCGCGGGCGTCGAGAAAGACAGCCGAGCCACCGAACGGGACGACGACGGGCACCCCGGCCGCCTCCAGCGCCTCGCCGAGGTAGGCCGTCGAGCGGATGCGGTAACGCAGATAGTCTTCCTGGACGCATTCGGTCAGGCCCTGCGCGATGGCCTCCAGGTCGCGGCCGGCCAGGCCGCCGTAGGTGGGGAAGCCCTCGGTGAGGATCTCCAGCGTTCGGCACTGCTCGGCGAGACCGTCGTCGTCGAGCGCCAGCCAGCCGCCGATGTTGGCCAGCGGATCCTTCTTCGCCGACATGGTCATGCCGTCGGCCAGCGAGGCCATCTCCCGGACGATGTCCGGGACGGCGATGTCGGCGTACCCGGGTTCCCTGGTCTTGATGAACCAGGCGTTCTCCGCGAACCGGCAGGCGTCGAGGAACAGCGGTTTGCCATATCTCTCGCAGACCTCGCGTACGGCGCGAAGATTCGCCAGGCTCACCGGCTGACCCCCACCGGCGTTGTTGGTCACTGTGACCATCACCAACGGCACGTCGTCCCCGCGGTGGACAAGCAGCTGCTCCAGCGCCGTGACGTCGAGGTTCCCCTTGAACGGGTGCCGATCCCGGGCGTCCCGGCCCTCGGGAATGGGCAGATCGACCGCTTCGGCCCCGGTGAACTCGATGTTGGCCCGCGTGGTATCGAAGTGGGTGTTGTTAGGCACGACCTTGCCGGCACCGCCGATGGCGGAGAAAAGGATCTTCTCCGCCGCCCGGCCCTGGTGAGTCGGTAGTACGTGCCGGAACGGGAAGAGCTCAGTGACCGCGTGCCGGAAGCGGTAGAACGACGGGGCCCCCGCGTAGGACTCGTTGCCGCGCTGGATGCCGGCCCACTGCTCCGCCGACATCGCACCGGTGCCCGAATCGGTGAGCAGATCGACGAGGACGTCATCGGAGTACAACCGGAAGAGGTTGTAACCGGCCGCCGACAACCGCTCGACCCGCTCGACCCGCGTGGTCATCCGCAGCGGTTCGACGGAGTGGATCCGGAAAGGCTCGATGATCGTCCGGTACGGGCTCTCGGTCATGGACCGCATCCTGCCCGCCGGCGGGGGTGCGGGGCCACCCAGGTCGGCCGGGCGGGCCGGGGGCGGTGCGGGAGGGGTGCGGGAGGGGCCGGCGCTCGGCGATCATGCGAGAATGCGCGTCCGCGCCTTGCTCGGAACGCCCGAACGAGCATGATCGGCGAGGGCAACGTACCTTCCAGCATGATCGGCGCACGCCCGGAGGGCGTCAGAAATAGTCCAGTAGCGCAGGGGGCGGCCCAGCGGCCGCGGCCTGCAGGAACGTCTCGCCGTCAGTGGAGTCTCCGCCGAGGAGACCGGCACGTCGGAGCAGCGCCGGAGCGCCGATTCCGGCGTAGATGAGGGCGAGCCCGCGGATGTCGAGGTGGAGCTCGCCACGCCCGCCCGGTTCCAGCCGACCGACTCCGTCGGCCAGAATCAGCCGTTGCGGCCCGGCGTTCCAGGGGCAGACCCCGTCCGCCAGCAGCAGGTCCACGCTGCCGTTGACGTGACGCGGCCAACCCCGGGCCGCGACCGCGCGGGCCGCGTCGAGGACGCGTAACATCCAGCGATCGTCGCTCTCCACCCGGGCACCGGTGAAACTCGACAGCAGGGCGGCCGGATCGGGGTCGGGCAGGCGCAGTACCACGGTGGGCGCCACGCTGGCCCAGCTGCCCAGGAGTGCCAGCATGGCGGTGGTCGCCGGGGCCGACAGGCCGATCAGGTCGGGCACGGACAGCCGGCTTGAGGCGTCGTAACCCGGGCCTCGCTTCCAACTGACGTAGCCCTGCACGCTCCCCGCCGAGTCGGTCGCCACTGTTATGCCGTCGTGCCCGGCGAGGACCGCGCCCGGCGAGGTATCGAACAGCGGTCCGGATCGCTCCATCAGCCCGGCACCCGCTCGCGCCACGATGCGATACGTCTCGAGGATCGCGGGCACGTCGGCCACCTCCGCCGGGCGCAGCGCGACCTCCATCGGACGACGCACCTCGGCCAAGGAGGCCGTGGGCAGGGCCGTCCAGGTCAGGTTGCCGATCTGCTCACAGCCGAGGCGTCTGTACGGCCCCGGGTTGGTGCGGAACAGCGTCGCGATCACTGCTCCGCGATCCCGGGAAGCGGCAAAGAGCCGGGCGAGCACGAGCCGCGACAGGCCGGTACCGCGAAGGTCGGGCATCACGACGACCCCGGCGATCCCACTGGCCGGGACGCGGCGGCCACCGAACCAGTGGTCCTGCTCCCGATCCATTGCCTTCGCCACCAGCCGTCCGGCGCCGTCGAAAGCACCCCACGTGTGGCGGCCGGGCCGAGCAGACAGCCAACCGGGCGGCGGCTTTCGGTCCAGCCCGAAGGCGATGCGGCTCATTTCCCAGGATGCCGGCAGGTCCTCGACGGTCAACAGCCGCAGGTCGTAGTGCACTCGCGACATCCTGCCGGGAAGGCTGCCGACACGTCCGCTGGCCCCGCGGTCGCAGGCTCAGGCGAGAAACCGCCGCGCCGGGCGGCTCTCTCGCCGCCCACGGCATCGGCCAGGGCTGCGGCGAGGTGCGGGATCGCTGCTTCTGGTAGGCCGCTGACGGTTACCCGGATGCCGGGGTCGCTGGCGAGGCGGAACCACGCGCCCGGGGCGACGAGCCGCCTCCGTCTCCTCGCGGACCGGCACCCAGACGTTGATGCCGGTAGCCCCGGTGGCGTTGTCCCGCGTGGACGGTGGCCGTGCGGGCGATCGTGGCGGCCGTCCAGCCGACTGGTGGTGGTCGAGACGTCCCCGGCGACGAGCGCGACCCGCAGGTCAGGCCCGTACGGCTTGGACACCGACGGGACGAAGGCCCACGAGGTCG
>JADGOV010000113.1 GCA_017882785.1 Frankiaceae bacterium | reverse complement strand
GTCGACCTCCTCCTGGGTTTCACAGGTGATCTGGAAGGAGACCGCCTCGTCGAAGGTGAACTGGGGGCCGCCGTTGATGCCGACGAACCGCTGACCGTCCAACTCGAACTCCACGGTCATCACCGTTCCGGCCGGTCGCGGCCCGGCCTCGGTGTAGTGGGTGACGTTTACGATGCGCGAGTTCTTGAAAACGGAGGAGTAGAAGCCCGCGGCCTCCTCGGCCTCGGTGTCGAACCAGAGGTTCGGGATGATCCTCTGCTGCATGGCGCTGCGTCCTCTCATACGGCGGGAGCGGGGCCCCCGCGACGGATGCTGCACGTGTAGACCGCCGTCCGGGGAGAACTTCATCGCAGCGGTAGCGGGTCGGCATCCCGTACGCGCTGTCCATGATGGGCACGACCTCGCTGGAGGCGCTGGCCGCTGCGGTGCCGGCCGGGCGTCGCTGGTTCCAGGTGTCCCTGTGGCGGGACCGGGAGGCGAGCCGCGACTTCGTCGAGCGAGCACTGGCTTCCGGCTACGAGGCGCTGGTCCTCACAGTGGACGTGCCGGTGGCAGGATCCCGGCCGCGGGATATGCACAACGGGCTGACGATCCCGCCAGCCTTGACTGCGCGCACGGTGGCCGACGCTGCGCTGGCACCCGGCCTGGTGGTCAACCTGCTGAGCACCGAACAGCTGGAGTTCGCGTCGCTGCGCTCCTGGGGCGGCACCGTCGCAGAGCTGGCCGACTGGATCTTCGACCCGGCAGCATCCCTGGCCGACGTCCGGGCGCTCCGCGACGCCTGGCCGGGCCAGCTGGTGATCAAGGGTGTCCAGAGTGCCGACGACGCGCGGGCGGTCGTCGAGGCCGGTGCGGACGCGGTGGTGCTGTCCAACCACGGCGGCCGTCAGCTCGACCGGGCGCCGACACCGCTGGAGCAGCTGCCCGCCGTGGTGGCCGCGGTCGGCGACCGGGCGGAGGTCTACCTCGACGGCGGAATCCTCAACGGTGCCGACGTGGTGGCCGCCATCGCGCTGGGTGCCCGAAGCTGTCTGGTCGGCCGCGCCTACCTCTACGGTCTGATGGCCGGCGGGGAGCGGGGCGTGCAACGGGCGGCCGACCTGCTGGCCCAGGAGGTACGCCGGACTCTGCAGCTCCTCGGTGTCACCTCACTCGCCGAACTCACCCCGGACCGGGTCCGTCTGCGCTGATGCCGGGGCTGGTCTCCGCTGTCAGGAGAGCCTAGGGTGCGCCGATGGACGTCGTGGAGTTCCAGCCTGCCTTCGAGGAGTACGCCTTCACCTTCGGCGGCGTAGCGCCGGTCCGCCGGGTGGCACCGGGCTCCGCTCTGCGGCTGTGGTCGGATGATGCGTTCTGCGGGGCGCTGCGGGCGGTCACCGACCTGTCGAGTGAGAAGGTCGACCTGCGCTACGTCAATCCGCAGACCGGTCCGTTCTACGTCGAGGGCGCCGAACCCGGCGACACCCTGGCGCTGCACCTGGTCAGTTTGGAACCGGCACGGGACTGGGGTGCTTCCGCGCACATCCCGTTCTTCGGCGGCATGACGAGCACCGACCGCGTCGTCACCCTGCAGGACCCGCTGCCGGACACCACCTACATCTACGAACTGAACCGGGCCCGCGGCACCGTCACGTTCGCCGCCCGCCACGGCGACCTGCGGATCGATCTGCCGGTGGAGCCGATGCTCGGCACCGTCGGCGTGGCCCCGGCCGGCGGGGAGGTGCGCAGCTCCCTGGTACCTGACCGCTTCGGCGGGAACATGGACACGCCGCAGATGAGAGCGGGCGCGACCTGCTACCTCGGGGTCAACGTCGACGGCGCGTTGTTCTCCGTCGGCGACGGGCACTACCGGCAGGGCGAGGGCGAAGCCTGCGGCACCGCCGTCGAAGGGGCGATGACCACGACTGTTCTCGTCGAACTCGTCAAGGGCGGCGCGCCGCCCTGGCCGCGGATCGAGGACGACACGCACTGGATGACGGTCGGCTCCAGCCGGCCGCTGGAGGACGCCTGGCGCATCGGGCAGTCCGAACTCGTGCACTGGTTCGGTGAGCTGTATGGCCTGCACGCCATGGACGCCTACCAACTGCTCTCCCAGATCACCGAGGCGCCGATCGCCAACGTCGTCGACGCCAACTACAGCGCGGTCGTGAAGGCCCGCAAGGCACTGCTGCCAACTGCCGCCGCATACGGCGGGCTCCACGAGGAGCTGCGCCGCCGAGCGGCATCCCTCTTCTGACTCGCACAATCGGTGAACATCACATCAGCGAAGGCGACACCCATGGACCTGCAGCTCAGCGGACGGCGCGCCCTGGTCACCGGCGGCACCCGGGGAATCGGACGGGCCATCGTGGAAGCGCTTGCCGATGAAGGCGTGGCAGTCGGGTTCTGCGCCCGGGACGCCGCGGAGATCGCCGCCACCGAGCGAGCCCTCGCGGCTGCGCCCGGCGCCGTCACCGGATCGGTCGTTGACGTCGCCGACGGTCCCGCCCTGACGCGGTGGGTAGCGGAGTCCGCCGAGCGGCTCGGGGGCCTCGACATCGTCGTGTCCAACGTGAGTGCGCTCGCCATCCCGGACAGCGAGGAGAACTGGCGCGTTTCGTTCGAAGTGGATCTCATGGGGGCGGTGCGCCTGGTCACAGCAGCGACGCCGCATCTGGAGAAGAGCTCCGCAGCCTCTATCCTGGCGGTATCCAGCGTCTCCGGGCGCGAGGTTGACTTCGCCGCCGGCCCGTACGGGACGATGAAGGCCGCGCTCGTGCACTACATCCAGGGACTGGCCTACCAGCTCGCCGGCAAGGGCATCCGCGCCAACACCGTCTCCCCGGGTAACACCTTCTTCCAAGGCGGGGTCTGGGACCAGATCGAGCAGGGTAACCCGGGCCTGTACGCGGCGGCGCTAGCGCTCAACCCCACCGGCCGCATGGGCACGCCGCAAGAGATGGCCCGCGCCGTCGTGTTCCTCGCCAGCCCGGTGTCCAGCTTCACCAGCGGCACCAACCTCGTCGTCGACGGCGCACTCACCCGCGGCGTCCAATTGTGACCAAAGGCAGCCCGGGGAGGTCCGAGGCACTAAAGGTGGTGTCGTAACCGGCGTCGAATATGGCCATCCCGAAATCCGTCCTATTACCCGAATCCTTACGCCCATCGACAACGTGCAGGAAGCTCGACCGCCAAACCGCATGGATTACGGCTCAGTCTGATCGACTGGCGCCGATGGCGCGGTGGAGGCTCGTCGCGATGTTCCGACAGGGCCGGAAACCGCAAGATTCTTGGGCTAGCCGCTTTCGAACTGGTCGGGGCAGCCTAGCTCAAGCCATGACGCTGAGCCGAACACACCCTGCGCGGCGGCCCTCCCCACACCGGAGGTCGAGCGTCCCGCTCGCCGTCGACCGGCGCCGACCGGCACGCCTTCCATGCGGAGGGGCTACGACTCGGGTGGTGCCGGTCGGGGTTTGCGCCCGGGCCCGCTGGTCGCGTCCCGCACCTCCCCGACGAGCTCCTCAAGCACATCCTCCAGCGCGACGACGCCGACCGACTGCCCAGCCGGGTCCTGAACGCGTCCCAGGTGCGCGCCGGTGCGCTGCAGCTGGCTGAGCGCCTCGTGCAGCGGCGCGGCTTGGAGCACGGTCGGCAGCGGGCGGATTAGCGCCGGGTCCAGCGCCTGGTCTCGCTGCCCGGCGGGGACGTTGAGAATGTCCGTGAGGTGCACGTAACCATCGATCGTGCCGGTCCCGGTTGGGCTGGCTCGGTGGACCGGGAAGCGGGAGAAGCCGGTTGACCCGACGAGGCCCTCGACGGCCGCGGGCGTGACATCAGCGGTGACGGTGACAACGGTGGCCAGCGGTAGCATGACCGCTGCTGCCGTGCGTTCCTGGAAGTCCAGGGCACCGGTGAGCAGCTCGTGCTCGGCGTTGCCTAGCAGCCCCTCGTCGCGGGCCTCGGCGATGAGCAAGGCGATTTGATCCGCGGTGTACGCCGTGCCGCCTTCCTCCACCGGCCGGACGCCGAGCCGCCGCAGCACCCAGGTGGCGGCGGCGGTCAGCGCCACGACCACGGGCCGGAACACCCGAACGAACAGCACCAGCACTGGTGCCAGCAGCACCGCGGAGGGCTCCGGGCCGGCGAGCGCGATGTTCTTGGGCACCATCTCGCCGAGCACCATGTGCAGGGCGGAGACGACCAGCAGGGACAGCGCCACCGCCAGCGGGTGCAGCAAGGCCTCGGGCAGCCGGGCGGCGGTGACCGCCGGCTTGATCATGTGCGAGAGTGCCGGCTCGCCGACCGCCCCCAACCCGAGGGAGCAGATGGTGATCCCGAACTGGCAGCCGGAGATCATCAGGGGCAGCTGCCGGGCGGCGTTGAGGGCGACTCGCGCCCGCCGGGAGGTTTCCGCGAGCCCGATCAGCCGGGTTTGGCGGGATGCGAGCAGCGCGAACTCGACCCCGACGAACAGCCCATTGCCAGCGATCAGGGCGGCGGCCAGCAGCAGCGACACGGCCGCGGTCACCGGATGCCACCGGTGGCTGTGCCATCCACCCCGCGGTCCGGGACGAGGACGAGCTGGTCTACCCGCCGCCCGTCCATCCGCTGCACCCGCAGCTGCGCTCCGGGCACCTCGACGGTGTCGCGGACTCTGGCCACCCGGCCAAGGGAGGCCTGCACAAGCCCGCCGAGGGTCTCATAGTCCCCCTCCGGGATCCGCACCCCGGTGACCGCAGTCGCCTCGTCCGGGCGGAGCAGCCCGGAGAGCAGCCACGAGCCGTCCCGCCGCCGCCGGGCGCGGCGCTCGTCGTTCTCGGCGACTACCTCGCCGACGAGTTCCTCGATGAGATCCTCGAAGGTGACGACCCCGTCGGTCCCGCCGTACTCGTCGACCACGACCGCCATCTGCAGCCCGTGCTCGCGCAGCAGATCCAACAGCGGGTCGAGCTCGAGGGTGGAGGGCGCCACGGCCGCGGGGACCATCAGCTCGCGGACTCGGACGGAGTCACGCTGCCCGGACGGGACGGCGACTGCGTTCTTGACGTACACCACGCCCTCGACCTCGTCCCGGCTTCCAGTGATCACCGGAAAACGGGAGTGGCCGGTCACCCGAGCTGCGGTGATGACGTCCGCGGCGGTGGCCTGGGCATGGACGAACCGGACCTGTACGCGGGGGGTCATCACGTCTGCGACGCGCTTGTCCCCGAACCTCAACGACCGCACCAGCAGCTGCGCTGTCGGCGTCGGCAACGCGCCGCGGTCGGCAGACTGGCGCACCAACAGCGACAACTCGTCGGGCGTGCGCGCAGACCGGAGCTCCTCCGTCGGCTCGACGCCGACCGTTCTCAGCAGCCGGTTCGCGGTCCCGTTCAGCACCGCGATGAGCGGCCGGGCGAGGGTGGCGAACCCGGCCTGTACGCCGATCACGGCCCGGGCCGTGGGCAGGGGCCTGGCCAGCGCGAGGTTCTTCGGGACCAACTCACCCAGTACCATCTGCACCGCCGACGCCAGCAGCAGCGCCAACGTGACCGCGAGCACCTCCACCACGCCCACCGGTAGACCGAGCGCCCGCAGCGGCCCGTGCAGCAACCGCGCTGCCGAGGGCTCGGCGACCAGACCGATCCCTAGCGACGTCACCGTGATCCCCAGCTGCGCACCGGACAGCTGCGTCGAAAGCCGCCGCAGCGCGGACGCCACCCGGCCGGCCCGGGTATCACCGCCCCGGGCCGCCTCCTCGACCCGGGCCCGGTCGACCGTCACCAGCGCGGTTTCCGCGGCGACGAACACCGCGTTACCGACGATCAGCAACGCGGCCAGCCCGAGCAGCAGCCACGCCGTCATGGCCCCCCCGGCCCTCGGCCGGCACGCCGCGCGGGCCGGATCACCCCCGCCCCCCGACCCGCAGACACCATCAGATTGGGAAGGCTAGTACTTGCGCTGGGTGGCTGGTCGTGGGACCACCCCGTAATTGATGCACCGGCACACGCCCGGGCAGCGGCCGCGGCGGCGACTCCCCTGGGAGACCACGATGATCGGTTTCGTCATCGTCCTCATCGTGATGGGTCTGCTGGTCGGCTCGCTGCCCCGGCTGTTGGTTCCCGGCCGGGACCCCTTGAGCCTGCCGGAGACCCTCGGCATCGGCGTAGTGGGCACCCTGGTGTCTGGATTCATCGGCCGGGCGCTGTTCGGGTCCGGCGGCTGGTTGGATCCTGGCAGCTGGCCTTCATCGTCACAATCGGCCTGGTCCTGCCGGTTCGTCAGCTGCGTGCATGATCAGGGTCTGACCCGTGCCCACGGCCAGGGCACATCGTTCCCCGTAGACACCCGCACCGGCGGATCAAAGACCTTCCGCCACACGAGCTCCCCACAGGTGCCGCCGCCCCCACTCGGTAATCCAACGTCCCGACGGCGAGAATCCGTTCGATGGCGCAGTCGCCGGACGTGCTGAACGAGCGTCCACCAGCTCAACCTGACCATATGCGATGTCCCGCCACCGGGTTGGCAAAGATTCACCGAGCGCAATCGCGTCTCCATGATGTTCCCGGTGTGCTTCGACGTCCGGCACTACCTGGCTCGTGTACCGGTCGATCGTGAGACCGGATCGTCGGGGGGCGTTATCGCGGGCGGTACCGGTGAGCCGGCGGATCCGCGGCCGGCCTTTGCGGAAACTCGGGCAGTTGCCGACCGAGGCTCACGTCGCCTCGCCGCCACAGAATCCGCAGAACGACTCTCCCGAGTGTGTTCTGCGGATTCTGTGAGTTGTGCGGCGTGCGGTTTGTCCGTCAGGCCGCGGGGGACCGGAGAGCGCGGCGCCGCCGCCGCGGCCGGCCGCCGCTCCCTGATCAACGGAGCGGTATTACGGGCGCCGGAGAACGTCACCTGGGCCGTGACGAGCGGCAACTTCATGTCGTGGGCTGCCGTGGCTTATGGTGTCAGTTCATGAGGCCCCCGACTGGCGGCGCTCACCACCTGGGCACTGTCCAGATTTCGGGGTTCCCCGGAGATCCGTGTGTCTAGGCAACCCGGGCTGTGCCGAAGCGTTAAGGGTGGGGGGTCGTAACCGGCGTCGAATATGTAGCACCTCGAAATGCGTGCCATTATGCCGAGCCCCTACGCTCGTCGACAATGCACAGAGAGTCCTCTACGCCAAACCGCATGAATTGCAGCCTCGGCTGACGAGGCGATGGCACGGATGGAGTGACAGAGGCTCGTTGCGATGCTCCGAGAGGCCAGAAACCACAAGGCTATCCGGGTTAGCCGCTGTCGAGGGTGCGCAGCCTGGCCCAAGCCATGGCGCAGAAACTCGCGCAATAACGCATTGCTGAGGCCGGCGAAAGCGACCGCGCGGAGCGGGCCACCGCGCCCAGGCAGTCGCATCCGAGGAGTCGAACGCGGACACCGGTACGTGCGGGCGTGGCAGGGCTTCGCGCCGGACGTCCACCCCAACCGGCGGGACGATGAAACGTGCTATCGCAATGTTTCGATTCGGGGCGCTTCCGGCTTCTCCGTGGGTTTGCGAGTCGTGATCAGGCGGTCCCGCGGCATGATTCCGGGATGCGTGACACCGAGCTGTACCGG
>JADGOV010000057.1 GCA_017882785.1 Frankiaceae bacterium | reverse complement strand
CACGTCTGCGCGCCGGCACCCGAGGTGGCCGAGGTGTGCGCGGTCGTCCAGTTCGACGGGCGTGTGCGCGCCCTTGCGCTGCGGGTAGAGACGGTCGGTGGTCGGTGGCGCTGCACCGATCTCCGGGTGGGCTGACCGAGGCTCGACTCTCAGCGGTTCCGCGGGTCCCCGTGGCAGCGCTTGTAGCGCCTTCCGGAGCCGCACGGGCAGGGCTCGTTGCGCCGGACCTCATCGACGCCGACCGGCACGGCGCCCTCCGGGCGCGCCGCACCGGCCGTGCTGTGGGAGACACCTCCCTCACCGTCGACGGTCGGCGCCGTGTACTGCAGTTCGCGCGGTCGCTGCGGGACACCGAGGCCCAACACCGATGCGACGCGCTCATGGTCCTCGGAGACTGCGGGCTCCTCCACCGCGACGGCCGGCCGCTCGCCGAGGCCGGCACCGCCACCACCGGCAGCGGCAGCCGGAACCTCCGGAATCGGCGGCGCGGCGGCTTGCGCACCGGGGGCACTGGGGGGCTCTTCGAACTGCACCTCCAGGTTGAACAGGAACCCGACCGACTCCTCCTTGATGCCGTCCATCATCGCGGCGAACAGCTCGAAACCCTCCCGTTGGTATTCCACGAGCGGATCGCGCTGGCCCATGGCCCGCAGGCCGATGCCCTCTTGGAGGTAGTCCATTTCATAGAGGTGCTCCCGCCACTTGCGGTCGAGCACCGAGAGCACGACCCGGCGTTCCAGGTCACGCATCAGCTCCGACCCGAGTTCCTGCTCGCGGTGGTCGTAGGCGGCATGCGCGTCATCGGTCAGCTGTTCGGTGAGAAATTCGGTGGAGACCCCGCCCCGGCCGCCACACTCCTCCTCCAGCCCGGCTACGCTCCGGCCCACCGGGTAGAGCGTCTTGAGCGCCGTCCACAGCTGGTCGAGGTCCCAGTCCTCCGGATAGCCCTCCGCGGTGGCCCCCTCGACGTAGGCCACGACCACGTCGTCGATCATGGGTTGCACCTGTTCGTGCAGGTCCGCACCTTCCAGTACCTGCCGGCGTTCGGCGTAGATCACCTCGCGCTGCTTGTTGAGCACCTCGTCGTATTTCAGGACGTTCTTGCGGATCTCGAAGTTCTGCGCCTCTACCTGGGTCTGCGCCGATCGGATCGCCCGAGTGACAATCTTGGAGTTGATCGGCTCGTCGTCCGGGATGTTGAGCCGATCCATGATCGACTCAACCGCGCTCGCGTTGAACAAGCGCATGAGGTCATCGCCGAGGGACAGGTAGAACTTCGACTCCCCCGGGTCACCCTGGCGGCCGGAACGGCCGCGCAACTGGTTGTCGATGCGCCGGGACTCGTGCCGCTCGGTGCCCAGCACGTACAGCCCGCCGAGGTCGACGACCTCCTCGTGCTCGGCGGCCACCGCCGCCTTCGCCTTCTCAAGGGCCTCCGGCCAGGCGGCCTCGTAGTCGTCAGGTGTGTCCACCGGTGACAGGCCGCGCTGGCGGAGCTCGCTCTGGGCCAGGAACTCCGGGTTGCCGCCGAGCATGATGTCGGTTCCCCGCCCGGCCATGTTGGTCGCCACCACCACACCGCCCTTGCGGCCGGCCTCGGCGACGATGGTCGCCTCCCGCTCGTGTTGTTTGGCGTTGAGCACCTCGTGCGGCACGCCTCGCCGGTTCAACAGCGTGGACAGCAGCTCGGACTTCTCCACGCTGACCGTGCCGACCAGCACGGGCTGGCCCTTCTCGTTCCGCTCGGCGATGTCCTCCACCACCGAGGCGAACTTGGCCTGCTCGGTCTTGTAGACCACGTCGGACTCGTCACGTCGAATCATGTCCCGGTTGGTCGGGATCTGGACGACGCCGAGCTTGTAGATCTGGGAGAACTCCGCGGCCTCGGTCATCGCGGTGCCGGTCATGCCGCCCAGCTTGTCGTAGAGCCGGAAGTAGTTCTGCAACGTGATCGTGGCCAGGGTCTGGTTCTCCTGCTTGATCTCGACGCCCTCCTTGGCCTCGATCGCCTGGTGCATCCCCTCGTTGTAGCGGCGACCGTGCAGGATGCGGCCGGTGAACTCATCGACGATGAGCACTTCTCCACTCATGACGACGTAGTCCTTGTCGAGCTTGTAGAGGTCCTCCGCCTTCAAGGCATTGTTGAGGAAGCCGACGAGTGGGGTGTTCACCGCCTCGTAGAGGTTCTCGATGCCGAGCCAGTCCTCGACCTTCTCCACCCCGGACTCGGTGATCGCCACCGTGCGCTTCTTCTCGTCCACGTCGTAGTCTGTGTCCCGGCGGAGCCGGGGCACGATGCGGGCGAACTCGGTGTACCACTTGACGCTGTGCTCGGCCGGCCCGCTGATGATCAGTGGGGTTCGGGCCTCGTCGATGAGGATGGAGTCGACCTCGTCGACGATGGCGTAGTGATGACCACGCTGAACGAGTTCCTCGCCGCTCCAGGCCATGTTGTCGCGTAGGTAGTCGAAGCCGAACTCGTTGTTGGTGCCGTAGGTGATGTCGCAGGCGTACGCCGCCTGGCGCAGCTCGGGTGGCTCGTTGGCGAGGATGACCCCGACACTGAGTCCCAGGAAACGGTGCACCCGCCCCATCCACTCCGAGTCCCGCTTGGCGAGGTAGTCATTCACCGTCACGATGTGCACGCCGTTGCCGGCCAGCCCGTTGAGATAGGCGGGCAGCACGCTGGTGAGTGTCTTGCCCTCACCCGTACGCATCTCGGCGATGTTGCCCAGGTGCAGCGCCGCCCCGCCCATGACCTGGACGTCGAAGTGCCGCTGTCCAAGAGTGCGCCGAGCGGCCTCCCGGGCGACCGCGAACGCCTCCGGCAGCAGATCGTCGACGGTTTCGGCCGGTCCGTTCTCGCCGGCCAGGCGGGCCCGGAAATCCGCGGTCATGGCCCGCAACTCGGCGTCAGTGAGCCCGACAACGTCCTCCTCGAGCACGTTCACCTGCTCGGCAAGGCTCTTCAGCCGGCGCAGGATGCGACCTTCGCCGGCGCGCAGAATCCGGTCCAACACCACGGTGAGTTGCTCCCGACCTCGTTGTGTCTGTGCGACGGCGTGTCGACGGTGTGTCGATGCGATCCACCCTCAGTCACGGCGGCGCACCGGCTGGACGCTGGCAGCCGCGGTAGGCGTTCCCTGCCGGCGCCCGGCCGACGTGCCGCTCTCGTCATGGTAGGCGCTTCGACCCGCCCCGGCCGGTGGGATCACGCCCTGCCGGTCGACGGCTGACGTGCCGTGACCGAGGGCGCTCCCGGGAGCTCCCTCGGCTGCCCTGGTCGGCACACTCGCGATGGCGGCCGATGACCGCTGTCGTGCTGCTAATCGGCCTGCGGCTCTTCGGTACAGGTGAGGCGCTGCTGCTGGACGCCCGGCTGGGCAACTCGCCGTAGACTGTCCTCACACAGGGCCTGTCCCGGCACTCCCAGCTGTCCATCGGGGACGCGACGTTCGTCATCAGCGCGGCTGTGCTGCTCGCCTGGATACCGATGCGGGAGCGCCCCGGTCTCGGCACGGTGTCGAGCATCGTGGTCATTTCAGTCGCGATCGACGTCATGCTGCCGCGGCTGCCCACCCCGGCCCCCTGGGTCTGCAGTTGGTCGGAGGTGGCCACCGGCATCGAGGGCAGCACGCTGCTCGGCGGCCGGGTGGGCGTCGGCACGGCGCTGTTCGCGCTGGTCATCGGACCCGCGGTAGCCGGCGGACTACGCCTGGTGAGGTGGTTTCCCGGGAGAGGGTGATCGTCCGCGAGCGGGCCAAGTCACACGATCTCGAGCAGTTTCTCCCGTACCGCGTAGACGACGGCCTCCATCCGGGAGTGCAGTTGCAACTTCTCCAGGATGTTGCGGATGTGGTTCTTCACCGTGTTCTCGCTGATGAACAACTCCTTGGCAATGTCGCGGTTGTTCAGTCCACGGGCAACGAGCCGGAGCACCTCCATCTCCCGGGCGGTCAGGCGAGGGGCCGGCACCTGCTGGCCGTTGTCCGTTCTTTTGATCATCAAGGCGAACTCGTTGAGCAACTTCGATGCCATCGACGGGCTGATCAGGCTCTGCCCGCCGGAGACCGCCCGGATCGCGCTGGCGACCTCCTCGATGGAGATCTCCTTGAGTAGATAGCCCATCGCCCCGGCCTTGATGGCCTCGTACAGGTCGGCTTCCTCGTCGCTGATGGTCAACATGATGATCTTTGCGCTGGGCACTGCCGACTTGATCGCAGTGCAGGCATCGATGCCACTCCCGCGCGGCATGCGGACGTCCATGAGCACGATGTCCGGTGTGGAGTCGACGGCCGCCTCGACGGCTTCGGTGCCACCGCTGGCCTCGCCGACCACGGTGATGTCCACCTCCTGCCGGAGCACCATCTCCAGGCCGCGGCGAAACAAGGCGTGATCATCGACGATGAGGACCCTAATTGCTTCCTCGGCGCCCCGGACAGGGGCCACCGACTCCGCTTGCTCGCTCACGGCCCCTCCAGAGCCCGTCAGTGCACATTCCCCGCGAATGTTCCTCAGGCACCTGAATGGAGTGTTGCGGTCCAAGCAGCCGAACGCAAGGGGTGCGCAGATAATTACCCTCTGTAATAAGGGCTTGGCTGCTCATCTGCGCGCAATGTCCGGGTCTAACCCAACCGTGCCGGCAGGGAGCACCTGTCCTGGAGGACAAGGGGGCTACGGGGAGTCGGACACCACCCGGTCGAGACGCAGGACTCCGTAGCGGTAACCCCGGCGGTGATACACCACGCTGGGGGCATCAGCGTCCGCGTCCCAGTAGAGGAAGAAATCGTGGCCGACGAGTTCCATCTCGTGCAGGGCCTGGTCCAGGGTCATGGGTACGGAGGGATGCCGCTTCTCCCGCACGGCGCCGAGGACATCACCGTCGGCCTCCGCCTGCTCCGGACGGTCTGTCGCCATCTCCCCGTTGCCGGACGCTGCCGACCGCTCCGTCTCCGTCTCCGGGGCCTCCGTAGCCTGCCGGGCCTCCACGTCGGGATCCAGCGTGGTCGCCAGCGCGGCAGCCACCGACACCGGCGCTCGCGACCCGTGGTGCACCCGACGGCGATCCGCAGCCCGGCGCAGCCGTTCCTCCAGCTTGGCGAAGGCCGCATCCAGCGCGGCATGCACGTCCTCCGCTGATGCTTCCCCGCGCACTACCGGACCCCGGCGACGACAGGTCAGCTCGACCCGGTGGCAATGCGCGGACAGCCGCGGGTTGGGCTCCCGGATCACCTCGACCTCCACCGAGATGACCTTCGCGTCCAGCCGCTCCAGCTTGGCCAGCTTCTCCGCCACATGCTCGCGAAACCGCTCCGTGACCACACTGCGACGGCACTTCACGACGATCTCCACGCTGGTCCCTCCCAAAGCAGACAGTGCTGGCTCGTGCTGGCTCGTACGTTCTGTTCTACCCCGCGGAGGTGACGCCCGCCCGGCCGACCTGGTCTTCGTCCCCACATCCGCCTGCTGAGGGGTTCGCGGCGGGATGTTGGTTGCCACTACTGCCCTTCTCCCGGGGTGGAGGGCATCGGGCCCTCCGTCGAGGCAGGACTGACTCCTAAGCCGCACCGTGATCGGTCGACGAGAAGTCGCCTTACGTGGGCCGTTTCGCCTGCGGCTGGCATCGGCTTGCCGGGAGGGAACCCGGCGCAACCACGGACCCGGGCGGGCGCCATGAGGATCACCGTAGTCGCCGCGTCAGCGCACGGGCAGGGTGATCCGGCCAAGTACACACCAAAGGTCCCGGCCGGCCGCATGATCGACATCGGTCTCGGCGGTGCAGCAGCGGCCCGAAGCCCACCGCTGGGTCGCGGCCACCACGGCGGCACCACGAACAGCCACGCCCACCGCGACCAACGCACGCGCCGCCTCGGCCAGCGTGGCCCCGGTGGTCACGATGTCGTCCGCGAGGACCACCGCCCCGGCGCCGGCGAGCAGCGGCACGGCTCCGCTGCGGACCTCCAGGGCGCCGCGCAGGTTGGCCGCGCGACCACGCGCACTCAACTCCGCCTGATCCGCCACGGCTCGGCTTTGGCGTAGCGCCGGCAGCACGCGGACCGGAGTCCCGCCGGCACGAAGGTGCCGGACCGCCGTGGCCACGAGGTGCCAGGTCGGATCCGCGCCACGGGCCCGACGAGCCGTCGCAGAGGACGGCATGGGCACGACGAGCACCCTCGGCTCGCTTCTACCCGAACCACCTCGATGCTGCGGACGCTGAGCGTCGAGTGCGGCGCCCAGGGCAGCCGCCAGCGCCGCTCCGAGCGGGCGCGCCAACCTGTGCCGCCCTTCCTCCTTGTAGGCCACGAGCAAGGCCCGGGTGGGGCCGTCGTAGTCGGTGACCGTCCACAGCGGTGGCAGCAGCGGGGGGCTCGGCAGCGGCGCCGTCGGTGACGGCCGCGCAGTCAAGACCGACAGGCACGCGGAGCAGGCGGGCGCGGTGTCCGCACCGAGCGTTCCGCATCCCGGACACGCAGCCGGCCAGACCAGGTCGAGCAGCGCAACACCAGCCCGGCGCGATTCCCGCAGCCACGTCCGTCGATCCATGGACAGCAGAATGCCCCGGCGCCGCCGGCTCCTGACCGCGCCGCCCGAGGATGTGGACGGCGTGCCGTCCACGCTCCGCTGGCGTGGGGATGACCCGATCAGCCGGGGTAGGTCGGGTCGAAGCCGACCTGGACCAGCGGCCGCCAGACCTGGCCCTGCAGAGTCGAGACCCCGGTGCCGCCAACGCCCCCCTGCCGGGCCGTGGCCACCAGCAGGGACTGCGCCGGCGCGGCCGCAATCGACACCGGCTGCCCGCCAGGCACGGTACCGAGCACCGGCTGGGGATCCTCAGACCCATCCACCCGTATCCGGTAGGGCGTCACGCTGCCCTGCCCGGGGTCGGACTTGGCCAGGACAGCAAGGTGCCCGGCATCGGCCCAGTCCAAGTCCACGGCGTCCACCAGCGACGGAGCCGCCGGACGGAAACGGTCGATACGGAACCCCGAGGACCCCCGTAGGACAGCTCCGACCAGAACCCTCGGCCTCCCGGCGATGTCGGCGATCACCGCAACTCGGGTGCCGTCCCGGGACAACCTGAGCACGCGGACGCGATCCCGTGCCAGCGCCGCGGCATCGACCTGCGCCGGAGGCCCCTGCAGCGGGACGCGCCAGACCACGGGTCCAGCCGGTGAGTCCTCGGCCGTCCAGGCACCCCCGCCGTCGAAGGAGTCCCACGACGGCGCCGTCAAGGGCCAGGCGGCCCGGAGGTCTGCGCGGAACAGGGTCCCCCGCAGCGGTCCGACGTAGAGGGACCGGCATTGGTGAGCGGTACAGGACAGCGCGGCGACGGCGCTGCCATCGACGGCGACGGCCGGATGTCGCAGCGGCAAACCGTCGGCACTGAGCCGCCAGCTGCGCCCGGCGCTGCTCACCAGCAGGTTGCGGCTGGCCCCGCCGGGGGCCACGTAGTACGCCGGCGCGGTAGCCGTGAGTACGTTGGGGTTGTAGCCGAGGGCGTCCGGATTCGCCCGCAGGAGTGACACGCTCCCCGAGGTGTAGGCCGAGCCGTCGATGCGCAGCCGCACCGCGGACACCTCGGGCAACTGCGTCGCGGTCCAGAGCACCTGGGCGGCCACGTCGGCCCGGTCAACGTGTGAGCTGCCGGTGACAAGGTCGACAGACAACTCACCGCCGCTCAACGCCGGGGGGGTACGCAGCCGGCTACCAGCCGGAATGGCTGACCGCACCGCCCCCGCCAGCATGGGCGACGGTCCACGCAGCAGGGCGTGCAGAGCGGCGTCGGCCAGGTTCGCCCGTGGCGCCAGCAGGAACACCCGGTCGGGAACGACCCGACGCTGTCCGGGGACGAGGAAGTAGAGATCGACCGGCTTGTAGGCGAAGATCAGCGAGGAGGCCAGCAGGAGGCCGTCGGGCATGTCGCGAAATCGCCACTGGCCCTTTACCCGAACCAGCTTGGCCGTCAAGGAGGTACTCGAGCCCCCACTGACCAACTCGTAGTCGCCGCGTCGGATCGTGGCTGCAGTCGCCGGCGCGGTGACCGTGAGCGAATCACCGCTCCTGGACAGCGTGAGATCATCGGGGTCGCCGTCGTAGATCCGCACGCCGGCCTGCGGCTGCCACTTCTGCTGGTCGTCGGGGGCGAGGAACTGACGGGCCGCCGCGAAGTTCTGGCTGGGGTCGGCGCAGGCAACCAGGAACTGGCGGAGCAGCCGCTCCGGCGACGCGCCGAGGTCGGGCGGCTGGGCGAGAACGCGGATTCCGAGCGCGGCCAGGGGGCCGTCTCCGGTGGTGGTGGGTGCGACCCGCACCGGCCCGGCGTTGGGCACACACCCGGCAAGCAGCAGGCCGGCGAGCGGGCCGGCGAGCAGAGCGCACCTCCACCCCGACCGGAACGACATCCGCGAATCAGCCATCCCGCCTTCTCATCGAGTGTGCCCGCACCGAGTTTGCCAAGGACTGCCCCGACAGGTCCGTCGGCTCCAGCGGCAGAGGCGATGTCGTCAACTCGACGCCCGCCAGCCGGGGCAACGTCAGCCGGAACTGGGCCCCGAGCCCCGGCCGCCCCCAGGCCTGCAGCCACCCGCCGTGGAGGCGGGCGTCTTCCAAGGCGATCGACAAGCCCAGACCGGTGCCACCGGTGGTGCGCGCCCTCGCCGGGTCGGCCCGCCAGAACCGGTCGAAGACCTGGTGCGCCTGAGCCGGGCTCAGCCCGACGCCGGAGTCCCGCACCGTGATCGCCACGGCCTGGTCGTCCTGGCCGACCACGACCTCAATCGGTTGTTCCTCGCCGTGCTCGATGGCGTTGACCAACAGGTTGCGCAGGATGCGTTCCACCCGGCGGGGATCGACATCCGCCAGGCAGGGATCGGCGGGTGCCCGGAGGACGACCGGGCTACCGCAGGTGGCGGCCAAGGGCTCCAGGCCGGCGACGACCCGCCGCATCAGGGCGGTGAGATCGGTCCGTTCCACCTCGAGCACCGCAGCGCCGGCGTCATAGCGGCTGATCTCGAGCAGGTCGGTCAGCAGGGACTCGAACCGGTCGAGCTCGGTCTGCAGCAGCTCGGCGGATCGGGCGATCTGCGGCCGGAAATCCCCCCGGGCCTCGTGCAGCACGTCGGCCGCCATCCGCACCGTGGTCAGCGGAGTGCGCAGCTCATGCGAGACGTCGGAGACGAACCGGCGCTGGGCCCGCGACAGCTCCTCCAGCTGCTCGATCTGGCGCTGCAGGTTGCCGGCCATTCGATTGAAGGCCAGTGCCAGCCGGGCCAGGTCGTCCTCGCCACGGACCGCCATCCGTTGGGTCAGCTGACCCGCCGAGAGCTGCCCGGCGGTACGGGCGGCCAGCCGGACAGGTGTCACCACCTGACGGGTGACCAGCCACGCGATGCCGGCCAGCAGCAGGACCAGGACCCCGCCGGTGACCGCCAGGGTGCGCCGCACCAGGGAGATCGTCTCCCGCTCCTGGTCGAGCGGGAACAGGTAGAACAGCTGGTAGGTCTGGCTGCTGGCGGAGAAGAACAGCGGTGCTCCGACAGCCAGCGCGGGTTCTCCCCGCCCGTCCTGGTGCCGCAGCACGGTGTAGGCATAGGCAGGCGGCCCGACTGGCCCGGGTACGGCCCGCCGCAACCCGGGCGGCACGCTGGAGTCCAGGACGTCGTCCGGCACCGCCCGCCCGGCTGCGTCGGCGGTTGTCCCGAGGATCACCAGGCTCACGGCCTCGCCCGGGGCCGTCCCTCGGTTCGCGACCTCCCGTGCCAGCGCATTGATGGCGTCGATGGGCGAGCCCGTGTCACGGTCGGCTAGCTGCTGAGCGGCGGTGAAGCCGGCACGTGCCTCGTTCAGTGCGACCCGCTGCTTGGCCTCCACCAGACCGGTCACGATGCGCTGCACGAGGACCGCCGCGACGAGGCCGACGGTCACCGCGGAGAGCACCAGCGTGCTCACCACGACCCGCAGGTGCAGCGATCGCCGCCACCGGTGGTGCAGCGCGCGTGACGTTCGCCGCAGCGCGAAGCGCACCTCGGCGATGGCCAGGCTGCCGCGGGCCCGTAGACCCGCCCTCGGCGGAGCCGGCGGGCGGCCCGTCCCGGGTTGGACCGGCACCCTACGGTGGGCCGGCCTTGTAGCCGACGCCTCGGACGGTGAGCACGATCTGCGGATGCTCCGGGTCGCGCTCGACCTTCGAGCGCAGCCGCTGGACGTGCACATTGACCAACCGGGTGTCGGCGGGGTGCCGGTAGCCCCAGACCTGCTCGAGCAGCATCTCCCGGGTGAACACCTGCCGGGGCTTGCGAGCCAGCGCGGCCAGCAGGTCGAACTCGAGCGGAGTCAGCCCGAGCGGCACGGTGCCCCGCCGGACGGCGTGCGCCGTGACGTCGATCGTGATGTCGACAATGCGGAGCGCCTCCCCCGTTGACTCGTTGGGCTGCCGCAACCGAGCCCGGACACGGGCCACCAACTCCTTCGGCTTGAACGGCTTGACGACGTAGTCGTCGGCACCCGACTCCAGGCCCAGGACGACGTCGACCGTGTCGCTCTTCGCGGTGAGCATCACGATCGGCACGCCGGATTCCGCGCGGATGGCGCGGGCGATCTCGATGCCGTCCGTCCCGGGCAGCATGAGATCGAGAAGCACCAGATCCGGTCGCACTTTGCGGAAGGCACTCATCGCCGCGTCGCCGGCGAAGACGAACGACGGCTCGAAGCCCTCACCGCGCAGGACGATGCCGAGCATCTCGGCCAACGCGGCGTCGTCGTCGACGACGAGCACCCGACCCTTCATCCCGCCATCGTCGCACTAGTGCGGCCACGCGGTCGGGCTCTGACGATCAGAGGTCGGCACAGCCGTGCTACCCCGTGCGACGATCGGGGGGGACATGGGCGGAGAAGGGGACGACACGTGACGCAGTCATCCGGCTGGTCGACTCCGGGGTCGAATCCGCCCCCGGGATCGACGACCGGGTCGGGTCCCGGCGACCCCGCCTGGTCCCCGGCTGGGGGGGATCCGGATTGGGGCTCCCCGCCACCCGGGCCCGGCTGGGGACCGCCGGGCGGCGACCAGGGCGTCCAGCGGCCCGGGCCCCCGTCCGGGGTCATCCCGCTGCGGCCGCTGGCCCTCGGGGAGATCCTCGACGCGGCCTTCTCCCTCGTCCGCCGGCACGCCAGGGTGACGTTGGCCTGGTCGGCGGTCATCCTGGTCATCGGCCAGCTGCTCACGGTGGGTGTCGGGCTGCTGGATGGCAGCCTGTCCTCGGCGCTCAACGCCACCGGGACGGGGACCCTGCTGGGGACGGGTCAGCTCGGCGGCCGGCTGGTGTCGCTGGCGGTTTCCGCGGCGACCGGCGGAGTGCTCACCGGTGTCCTCGCTGTCATCGTCGCCGACGCCGTACTCGGCTCTCGCCCATCGTTCTCCACCGTATGGCAACGGGTCCGCCCGCACTTCCTGCGCCTCCTCGCCGTGGCGATCCTGGCCGGCGTGCTGCCCTGGCTGGGGCTGCTGCTGCTGGTCGTTCCGGGGATCTTCCTCTGGGGAGTACTGGCCCTCGCCACCCCCGCGCTGGTGTTGGAGCGGCTGACGGTGCGGGGGGCTCTGCGTCGGTCCTGGCGGCTCGCTGTGCCGGACTGGTGGCGGGTGTTCGGCATCCACCTGCTCGCCGTGCTCATCGCTGGGGCGGTCGCGGCCGTGCTGGTGGTGCCGGCCGGACTGGTCGGTGGCCTGGCCACGCGGGGGGTGGCCGACACCGGCGCAATGCCGCTCGGTGCGCTGGCAATCATCGCTGTCCTTGCCGTGGCTGCCAGCATCCTCACCCAGCCGTTCGTCGCGGCCGTCGTCGTACTGCTATACGTCGATCGCCGGATGCGTGCGGAGGGCCTCGATGTCGCGCTGGTCGCGGCCACTGCCCAGGGCTCCGCCGGCCCGGACACCGGCCCCGGCGCCGGTCCGAGCGCCGGCTGGTCCGGGGCCGACCCGGCGCCGCGGTGACACCGGGCCTGGTGGCGCTGGCCGCGGCGCCCCTCACCCGCGAGGACGCTCGCGATGCCGCTCGCCAGGAGCTCTCCCGGCCGGCCTACCACCGCGACGACCCCGGTCTGGCCGAGCAGGCCCTCCGAACGGTGGGGCGTTGGGTCGGCGCGCTGTTCGACCGGGCCGCCGCCGCGTCTCCCGGTGGCGGGGCCGGGGCCGTACTCCTGCTCGTCCTGCTCGTCCTCGTCGTAGCCGCCGTCCGTCGACGCACCGGGGCGCTGCTGCCTGCCGCGACCGGGGCGGATCCGCTACGACCCACGGCGGCGGCCGGCCCCGCCGAGCACCGGCGCGCAGCCGCCGACCACGCGGCTGGTGGGCGCTACGCCGAAGCGCTGCGCGATCTGCTGCGCGGTATCGCCCGCGAGGGGGAGACTCGGGGGCTGCTGGCGCCGCGGGCCGGCCGGACGGCGGAGGAGCTGGCAGTCGAGCTGGGCTCGGCGCTGCCGAAGACGGAGGCGGCATTGGGCACGGAATTGGGCACGGAATTGGCCAGAGCCGCCCGGGCTTTCGACGAGGTGTGGTATGGCGGCCGTCGCGCCGGCCCGGAGGACTATGCGGTGGCAACGGCTGCCGATCGTGCGCTGCAGAACGCGGTGGGTAGCCGGTCCCATGCCGGCGTGGCATGACCGACCGGCCCTGGGCCCGTGCCGGCGCGAAACGGCGGTGGCGATGGCGCAGGACGTGGCCGGTGGTGCTCGTCACCGCGGTGCTGGCAGTCTCGGTTGCCGGCGTGTTGGCCCAATCGGGCGGCAATGCGGCCGCTCTGGACCCCGACGGGGTCGGCGGGCAGGGCAGCCGCGCGGTGGCGGTGCTGCTCGGTGACCGTGGCGTCAGTGTGCAGCGGGTTGGAACCGTCGAGGCTGCCCGCACGGCCGCCCGGTCTGCGGGTGGCTCGGTGACAGTGTTCCTCCCGCTTCCGGCCACGGTGCCGACGACGCAGCTGAGTCGGCTGGCCGGCATCGCCGGAGCGAGCCTGGTCGTGATCGCGCCCGACCCGACAGCGCTGCACGTCCTGGCGCCGGAGATCCTGGCCGGTGGGGCGGCTGCGGTGCGTGAGCGCGCCCCGCAGTGTGCCGTGCCGGCCGCGGTCGCGGCAGGCGGCGCCGATCTCGGTGGTGACACCTACCGGCTCCAGGCTGGGTCCGCTGCCGGCGCCGCTGGCTGCTATCCGGCCGCTGGGCGGGCCAGCCTGGTCACCGGCGTCGGGCCGGCACGGCGGGTCACGGTCCTCGGCACGGCGCGGCCGTTCACCAATGACGCCCTGGGTCGCCGCGGCAACGCGGCACTGGCGCTCGGCCTGCTCGGCGCCGGCAGGCGGGTGGTGTGGCTTCGACCGCGGGCAGGTGAGGGTGCCGATGCGGGCGAGGCCGCTTCGGGTCGCCAGGGGCTGGTCGCCCTGCTGCCCGACCGGCTGCTGCTGGCCTTGGCGCAGGGCGCGGTCGCGGTGGTGTTGCTCGCGTTGTGGCGGGCCCGACGGCTGGGCCCGGTGGTAGCCGAACAACTACCGGTCACAGTGCGGAGCATGGAAACGACCGAGGGTCGGGCCCGGCTCTACCGTACGAGCTCGGCCCGGGCCAGCGCCGCGTCAGCGCTGCGCGAGGGGACCCGTCGGCGTCTCCGGCGTCGGCTCGGCCTGGCGCCCGATGCACCGCCGAGTGCCCTGCTCGACGTGGTCGTCGAGCGCACGCCGCATAGCGCCGGCGAGGTCGCTGCGCTGCTGTGCGGCGACGCACCGGTCTCGGAGGCGGCCCTCGTCCGGCTCGCCGACGAGGTGGACGCCCTCGCCGAGGAGGTGCTCAGTGGTGTGGTGAAGACATGACCGACCTGTCACCCATCGATGCCGCCGATCGGGCACGAGCGGCGTTGCACGCCGTGCGGACCGAGGTCGGCAAGGCCGTTGTCGGCCAGGACGCGGCAGTCAGCGGTCTGGTGGTGGCCTTGCTCAGCCGCGGTCACGTGCTCCTCGAGGGTGTGCCAGGCGTGGCGAAGACACTGCTGGTCCGGAGCCTGGCGGCGAGCCTGGCGCTGGACACGAAGCGGGTGCAGTTCACCGCGGACCTGATGCCCGGCGATGTGACCGGTTCGCTGATCTACGACGCGCGCGGTGCCCGGTTCTCCTTCCAGGAAGGACCGGTCTTCACCAACCTGCTGCTCGCCGACGAGATCAACCGGACACCGCCGAAGACCCAGGCGGCGCTGCTGGAGTCCATGGAGGAGCGGCAGGTCTCCGTGGAGGGCCGGCCCCGACCTCTCCCGGACCCGTTCATGGTGATCGCCACCCAGAACCCGGTCGAGTACGAGGGCACCTACCCGCTGCCGGAGGCCCAGTTGGACCGGTTCCTGCTCAAGCTGACGATGCCGCTGCCGCCGCGCGCCGAAGAGGTCGAGGTGCTGCGCCGCCACCACGGTGGCTTCGACCCGCGCGATCTGGCCGCCGCCGGGGTCCGTCAGGTGGCTGGCGCGGAGGACCTCGCCGCCGGTCGAGCGGCGGTGGGCCGGGTCAGGGTAGCCAGTGAGGTGCTCGGCTACGTCGTTGACATCGCCCGCGCGACCCGGGCCGCACCAGCGCTCGCGCTCGGCGCCTCCCCGCGGGCCGCCACCGCTCTGCTCGCTGCGAGCAAGGCATGGGCCTGGCTGCAGGAGCGGCCGTTCGTCACCCCGGACGACGTCAAGGCGCTCGCCCGGCCGGTGCTGCGCCACCGGGTTGCGCTCCGTCCCGAGGCCGAGCTGGAAGGGGTCAGCGCCGACGGCGTGCTGGAGGGCGTACTCGTCGCCGTTCCGGTGCCCCGCTGAGGACCTCCCTTGACCCTCACCGGCCGGACTGCACTGCTCGCCGCCGTTGCCATGGTGGGCGTCTTCGTCATTCCGCACGGCTGGGTTCTCGCGGCCGTCGACGGGGGGTTGCTGCTGGCGGTGCTCACCGATCGCGCGCTGGCCGTCGCACCCGGCGCGCTTGCGCTGCACCGGGGAGGCGCCGGTTCGGCGCGGCTCGGGGAGACCGTCGCGGTACACCTCACGGTCACCAACCCAGCTGGCCGCACCCTGCGAGCGCTCGTCCGTGATGCCTGGCCACCTAGCGCGTCCGCCGCCCCGCGCAGCACCCGACTGGTGGTGCCCGCCGCGGAGCGGCGGACGGTGACCACGCTGCTGGCCCCGACGCGGCGCGGGGACCAGCGGGCGGCCTTCGTCGCCGTGCGCAGCCTGGGGCCGCTCGGCCTGGCCGGCCGGCAAGGCCGACTGTCGGCGCCCTGGACGGTGCGGGTGCTCCCCGGGTTCCCGAGCCGACGCCACCTCCCCGGCAAGCTCGCCGCGCTGCGCGAGCTGACGGGTGGACACGCGACTCAACTGCGCGGCCACGGCACCGAGTTCGACTCAATCCGGGACTACGTGGCGGGCGACGACGTCCGGTCGATCGACTGGCGGGCGACCGCGCGGCGCTCGGACGTGGCGGTCCGCACCTGGCGCCCGGAGCGGGACCGCCGGGTGGTGCTGGTGCTCGACACCGGCCGTACCTCCGCCGCCCGGGTCGGGGACGTGCCTCGGCTGGACGCGGCCCTGGATGCCGCCCTGCTCATGGCCGCGCTGGCCTCCCGGGCCGGGGACAGCGTCGACCTGCTGGCCTTCGACAGCCGGCTCCGCGCGGCCGTCACACGGGCCGGGCGAACCGGCGTGCTGGCAGCCGTCGTCCACGCCACGGCCACGTTGCAGCCGGCGTTGGTCGAGGCCGACATGCACGCTATCGTCGCGGAGGTGCTGCGGCGGGCTCCGCGCCGCTGCCTGGTCGTCCTGCTCACCGCCCTCGACCCGGCGCCAGTGGAGCAGGGGCTGCTGCCGGTCCTCGGCGCGCTGACGGCCCGGCACGAGGTGGTCCTCGCCGCGGTGGCCGACCCGGCGGTCGCCGCTCTGGCTGGCGGCCGCGGGAACGCCTCGGCGGTGTACGCGGCCGCGGCCGCCGAGCGGACGCTTGCTGACCGGGCTCGGATGGCCGACACGCTGCGGCAGCGCGGGGTCGCGGTGGTCGAGGCGCCCCCAGCCACGCTGGCATCGGCGCTGGCGGACAGCTACATAGCCAGGAAGGCCGCCGGTCGACTGTGACCGGCCCTCAGGCCCCGCCGGCCGTGGGTGCGAGTGCCACCTGGTTGCGGCCGTTGGCCTTCGCCCGGTACAACGCCAGGTCGGCGGCCGTCAACAGGTCGGTCAGGTCGGTGCCGTGCTTACCCAAGGTCGCGACTCCGATGGACACGGTCACCTCGACCACCGCATCCCCGGCGACGACCGGAGCGACGACCATTTGTCGCCGGACCCGCTCGGCGATCTGGCACGCCTCGTTGTGGTCGGCGTTGGGCAGCAACATGGCGAACTCCTCCCCGCCGAAGCGGCCCAGCAGGTCGTACTGTCGCAACCCTGCGCCCAACGCCTGACTAGCGGAGAGCAGCACCTGGTCCCCGACGAGGTGGCCATGGATGTCGTTCACCTGCTTGAAGTGGTCCAGATCGGCCAACAAGATGGCCAGCGGCCGGCGTTCCCGGGTCGCTCGGACGATCTCCCTATCGGCTTCCTGCTCCCACGCTCCCGCATTGAGCAGCCCCGTCTTCGGGTCGGTACGGGCAGCCGCACGAAGTTGGGCGTGGGTCATCCCGCGTTGCACGAGCACGATGGGCCAGAGCATGACCAAGGCCAGCAGTGGAGTGACGGTCCAGCAGCCGGTGACGACGACACCGAGACAGATCTCACCGGCGTCCAGCAGTCGCTGTTCCCGATCCCCCAACAGGTCCCACCACCGCACCTCGGGTGAGGTCAACCGCGCGGCTGTGGCGATGAGCACGACGTTCACCGCGGAACACAAGGCACCGCAGCAGAGCGCGGCCGCGAGGACCGCCGATGAGGTCAACAGGAACGTGCCGCCGTGCGGGTCGGCATTGGCGGTCAGCCGGTGAAACACGACAGACGCCGACCCGTTCGCCAATCCGATGGCGGCGGCGGTAAAGACCCGGCGATACACCAGCCCGCTCCGGACCCGGATCTGTTTGAGCGCAATCAGCGGGACAGGCGCCAGCAGGGCCAGCACCGGGGGGAGTAGCAGCGCGATGGGCAGCGTCCACGCCGACAACAGATCCTTGGCGATACCTGCGGGTTCACCGACCCGGCGGCTGGCCTCCACGCAGACCACGCCGCAGCCGACCAGCATCACAGCGCTGGCCCACTGAACCAGGTGCGGCGGGGCGGTGACCAGACCGGCCACCCCGAGGCCAGCGGCCACACTCACCACCGCCAGCAGGTAGCTGACCAGGCCGAACGGCGCCGTCCACAGCGGCCACCGGCGCAACCATTCGACGGCGACCGGCCGAGGCGTTGATGCCACCACCCGGCCTCCGTTCGATCTTCGGACAGTTCCGTCGAGCGTCCGAATGACACAGCGTCAGTACCGTTACACACAGGGTCCGCGGTGGCCGACTCTACAACTAATCCGTTACGTCCGAAAGGCGAACCCACCACCGACCCTCGCCAGGCGAGTGAATCCAGACACCTCCGCCCCCGGGCTTACCGACTGAAGGGAGGTCCGACGATGCGCCACACGTCGTGGAGCTGACCTTCCCACCGCCTCGCCGAACCGACCGAAAGGAGGCCCGACCATGCGCCACACCTCGTGGAGCTGACGACACGTGGGCCACCTACGCGTGAGCCAGGTACGCGCCGCGCGGGTAGTCACGGCACCCTGACGGCGGGAACCTGGAGCGTGGGCCACCCCAACGCCAGCTCAACCCGCGACCGGCAGGAGATCCGGCCGGTCCTCCGGCTTGACATCGCCGACCTCACCGGCCGCGGTGGCGCGCCGACCGAGCAGGATCACGTACGCCAGAAACGTCCCCTCCGCGACGGCTCCGATGGCGATGCGCGCGCCGGTGGGCAGGGTCGACGGGGTGACGAAGGCCTCGATCGCGCCGGAGATCAACAACACGCCGACGAGCCCGACGGCAATGCTCATCGCGGCGCGGCCCTCCTCGGCCAACGCGTCGACTCGGCGGCGACGCCCCGGGTCGATCACCGTCCAACCCAGCTCGAGTCCGGCCCCGGCAGCCAGGAAGACAGCTGTCAACTCCAGCATGCCGTGCGGCAGAACGAGCCCAAAGAAGACACCGGCCTTTCCGGCGGAGACCAGGAAGCCCGCGGCCAAGCCGACGTTGAGCGCGTTCTGCAGCAGAATCCATAGAGTCGGCAGTCCCAGGAGCACCCCCAGCGAGAGGCACCCGGCAGCCACCCAGGCGTTGTTCGTCCACACTCGGGCGGCGAAGCTCGCCGCCGGGTGCTCGGAGTAGTAGTCGACGAAACGGCGAGTGGCCAGCTGACGGACGTCATCGGGCGGCAGCAGCGCGGATTGCACCGCCGGATGCGTAGCGATCCACACCGCCATCGCGGTGGCGACCAGCAGCGAGCCTACTGCGGCGCCCAACCACCACCGCCGCAGCCGCCACGCGGCAGCCGGAAAGGTCACGGAGAGAAAGCGGGCAGCGTCCCGCCAGGCCGGTGCCGACGACCCGCCGATCGCCGACCGCGCCCTGGCGAGCAGGGTGGACAGCATGGCGGTCACGGCCGGATCCGGGAGGCGGGACTGGACGACGGAGAGATGGGTGGCGGTGCGCTGATAGAGCTCGACCAGCTCGTCCACCTCGGACCCGCGAAGTCCGCCTCCGCGCCCGGTTCGACGGATCAGCTCTTCCAGCCGATCCCATTCGCCCCGGTGCGCGGCGAGGAACGCGTCGAGGTCCACCAGCCGAGGGTAAGCGCACACTGAAGGGGGTGCGGCCTGCTACTGGATGCCTACGGGGGACTGCGTGCGGGACCACCCGTGAGTGATCTGGTGGTCGGTGAGGCAGTGTCCCTCGACCTCCGCCTTGCCCGGTTGCCGTCGCGGACGCTGGCGCTGCTGCTCGACGTGGTCGTCCAGATCGCCGGCCTCGTCGCGCTGACGCTGGTCGCCGGGCACCTGCTCAGCGCAGCCGACGACGCACTCGCCGCGGCCGTGCAGCTCCTCCTCATCGTTGCCGTGTTGGTCGGCTATCCGGTGCTGGCCGAGACGCTGTGGCAGGGCCGGACGCTGGGCAAGGCGGCGCTGGGGCTACGGGTCGTGCGTGATGACGGCGGGTCGATCCGATTCCGGCAGGCCCTGGTGCGGGGCTTACTGGCGTTCTTCGTCGACATCTGGCTCACGTTGGGCGTCGGTGCCATCGTGTCCTCCACGCTGTCCGCCAGGGGCAAGCGGGTCGGTGACGTGCTGGCCGGCACGATCGTGGTGCGGGAGCGGACGCCCACCGGCAGCGGCCCGGCGCCGCTCATGCCGGCTCCGCTGCAGGCGTGGGCCGAGGGCGCCGACCTCTCCGGGGTCGACGACGCCCTCGCACTCGCCGCCCGGCAGATCCTGGGCCGCCGCAGCCAGCTCGCGCCGCAGTCCTACGCCGACCTCTGCCTGCGCATCGCCGGCGCGGTGGCCGGCAGGGTCTCGCCCCCACCACCGGACGGGACACCGCCGGAGGCCTACCTCCGTGCCGTCGTGGCCGAGCGCCGTCGGCGTGCGGTACGGCGAGGAGGCCAGACCGGCAAAGACCAGCCACCCGCGTACCAGGCAGCGCCGGTCAGCACACCGGCCGTCCCGCCGCACAGCCTGCCGGGTCCACCGGACCCCGGCGCGGAGGTCCCGCAGGGCGGGGGCTTCACCGTCCCCGGCTAGTGTCGCCATCGGTCCGCCGGCATGCCGCCACCGCAGTGCCCGGTATCGCGGAATGACGAGACACGGGGTCAGGCACGGTAGAAAGGGAAGAGAGTGCAGCAGCTACTGGAGGTACTTGATGGGGAAGTTCAAGGCCCTGTTGAAGACGGGCGTGGCCGTGAAGGCGTTCGAGATCGCGCGTCGGGAGGCGGCCAAGCCGGCCAACCAGGCCAA
>JADGOV010000010.1 GCA_017882785.1 Frankiaceae bacterium | reverse complement strand
CCATGCGCTCATCCTGCCCCGATCTTGAAGGGTGGCCGCGGGTGGCCGCCGATGCCCGCCACTACACCGGAGTCACGCCGTGCCGACGGTCCGCGAAGGAGCGGTCCTTGCCCGCGTAGGCGGAAAACCGCCGGATCAGCTCGGCCCGCAGGTCCTCCGGCTCCACGATCGCGTCCACCACGAGCTCGCTGGCCAGCCGGACCACATCGATGTCCTCGTCGTACTCGGCCCGCTTGGCTGCGACGAAGTCCGCCCGCTCCGCCTCCGGCAGAGCGTCGATCTTGTTGGCATAGACGGCGTTCACCGCCGCCTCGGCGCCCATCACGGCGATCTTGGCAGTCGGGAGCGCCAAGGTCGCGTCCGGCGCGAACCCGGGTCCGGCCATGGCGTAGAGGCCGGCGCCGTACGCCTTGCGGACGATCACGCAGATCTTGGGCACGGTGGCCTCGGACACCGCGCTGATCATCTTCGCGCCGTGCCGGATGATGCCCTGTCGTTCGACCGACGTGCCGACCATGAACCCCGGTACGTCGGAGAGGAAGAGCAGTGGGACGTTGAACGCGTCGCAGAGTGAGATGAACCGGGTGGCCTTGTCCGCGGAGTCCACGAACAGGACGCCGCCCTTGTGCAGGGGGTTGTTGGCGATCACCCCGACCGCCCGGCCGGCGATGCGGCCCAGTCCGACGGTGACCTCCCGTGCCCACAACTGGTGGATCTCCAGGAACGACCCCTCGTCCACCAGTCCGCGCACGTAGCGGCGCATGTCGTAGGCTCGCCGCTCGTTCGCCGGCACGAGCGCCCGCAGGTCCACCGCCTCGGGCTCCCGTGCCGCTGCCGGCGGCGGGCTCCCCTGCCAGTTGGACGGCAGGTAGGACAGGTAGCCGGCCACGACGGACAGCGCCGCGGCCTCGGTCGGGACGAGGAAATGCCCGACGCCGGAGACCGAGCAGTGCATCCTGGCCCCGCCCATCTCCTCCAGGGTGGTCTTCTCCTTCACCACCATCTCGACCATCCGAGGGGAGCCCAGGTACATCGAGGCCGCGCCCTCGACCATCACGACCACGTCGCAGAAGGCGGGGATGTAGGCCCCACCGGCGGCACTCGGCCCGAACAGGGCACAGACCTGGGGGACAGCGCCCGACGCGCGTACCTGGGTGTGGAAGATCTTCCCCGCGCCGCGTCGGCCGGGGAAGAGGTCGACCTGATCGGTGATCCGGGCGCCGGCGGAGTCGACGAGGTAGATCATCGGCACCCCGGTCCGGTACGCGGTCTCGATGATCCTAATGATCTTCTCAACGGTCCTGGCGCCCCAGGAGCCGGCCTTGACCGTCGAGTCGTTGGCCATGACGCACACCGGCCGGCCGGCGACGCTCGCCATGCCGGTGATCACGCCGTCCGCCGGCAGATCGCCAGCGGTCACGTTCGCGTAGAGGCCGTCCTCGGTGAACGAGCCGGCATCGACGAGCAGCCCGATCCGTTCCCGGGCGAAGAGCTTCCCCTGGGCGGCGTTGGCAGTGTGGTATTTCTCGGCGCCGCCGCGCTCGACCTCGGTCCGCAGGCTCGACAGATGGGGATGGCCCGGCTCGTCCCGGGCGGGCGGTGCGGCGGCATCATCGACGGTCACGGGCCCGAGCGTCCCAAAGAACTGTCCGATGCGCGGAGTCGGGTCCAACTCCGGGGCCGCCCACGCCCCCCAGGGGGAATCAGTGCACGTTCTCCATGATGCCGAAAGCCAACGCCGCGATCCCGCCGAGGACGAAGAGCACGCCGCCCACGACCCCCAGCGGAATGGAATGGGCCACGAACGCCACCCCACCCAGGGTGAAGCCGAGCACGATCGTCGCCACGCACACCCAGATCTTCATCGGCGTGTGGTACACCGCTGTGAACGTCTCACCGGCCTGGGTGGAATCCGTGCTGAAGTCCGCGCCAGCGGGGAACTGCGTCATCGTCACCCTCCTTGTGTGGGCTCATTATGACCGGTTCCCCCGCAGCGACGCCGGTAGCGGGCTGCGGCGGGTGCGCGGCCCGGCCCGCAGCACCTGCGAGGGAAGCTGGTGTCCCACCGCCCGCTCGGCCCGGGCGGCCACCTCGATGAGCGCGGGGAGGTCGATGCCGGTGCGGACGCCCATGTCCTCCACCATGTACACCAACTCCTCGGTGGCGATGTTGCCGCTGGCTCCGGGAGCGTACGGGCAACCGCCCAGCCCACCGACGCTCGCGTCGAAGTCGGTCACGCCGAGCTGCAGGGCCGCCAGCACGTTGGCCAGACCGGTGCCGCGGGTGTTGTGGAAGTGCAGGTTGAGCGCAGTGTCGGGGAATGCCGCCCGGAACGCCCCGACGAGCGCCGTGACCCGGCCCGGGGTTGCCATTCCCGTTGTGTCGCCGAAGGAGACACCGTCGGCACCGTCGGCGACCGCTCGACCGGCCACGTCCAGCACGCGTCGGATCGCCACGTCACCCTCGTACGGGCACCCCCAGGCGGTGGAGACGATGACCTGGCAGTGGGCGCCGATGCCGTGGGCGGCCGCGAGAAGGGCAGCGATGTCATCGAGGGACTGCGCGGTCGACCGGTTCACGTTTGCCCGGTTGTGGGTGTCCGAGGCGGAGACCACCGCCTCGATCTCGGCGAAGCCGGCGGCCAGCGCCCGGCTGGCACCGCGCAGATTGGGCACCAGCGCGGAGTAGGACACGTGCGGGCGGCGACGGATGCTGGCCCAGACCTGCTCCGCGTCGGCCATCTGCGGGATGGCGCTCGGGCGTACGAAAGACACTGCCTCGATGCGCCGTACGCCGGTGTCGGACAGGCCCTCGAGGAGCTCCACCTTGGCCTCGGTCGGGATCGGCGCTTCGTTCTGCAGGCCGTCGCGCGGTCCTACCTCGCGCACGTCGATCGCCGCCGGCAGCTCGCTCATCCGTCCCCTCCCGGCCACCTCGGAGCGCGCTTGGCGTTGAACGCGGCGATGCCCTCGGCGCGATCCCCCGACAGCGCGGTCGCCCGCCACGCCTCGTCCTCCACCTCGAGGGCGGCGGCGAGGCCGAGCCCCCAACCGGTGCGCAGCGCGCGCTTGGCATTGCGCAGCCCGACTGGGGAATGGGCGGCGACCTGTTCGGCCAGATTCAGCGCCGCCGCCCGCGCCGTCCCGGCCGGCACCCGCCGATCCACCAGACCGAGTGCCGCGGCCTCCTCGACCGCCACCCGCCGCGCGGTGAGGACGAGGTCCGCGGCTCGTCCTGGCCCCAGCCGGCGGAGCAGCAGCTGGGTGCCGCCCCCGCCGGGCATCAGGCCCACGCTCACCTCGGGAAGTCCGAAGACCGCGGTCTCGTCCGCCACGATCAGATCGCAGGCCAACGCCAGCTCGCAGCCGCCGCCGAGGGCGAAGCCGTGCACCGCGGCGATCACCGGTTGGGGCAGGGCCAGCACGCCGCCGAATGCCGCGCGGAAGACCGGCCGCTGCGCCAGCAGCTCAGCGTCGGTGAACGACGCGCGTTCCTTGAGGTCCGCCCCGACGCAGAATGCCGGTCCCCGGGCGGCGGACAGCACGACAGCCCTGGCGGAGCCGTCTTCGGCCACCGCCTCGGTCACCGCGGCCAGGGCCGAGGCCATCGGGGTGTCGATCGCGTTGAGTGCTGCAGGCCGATCGAGCATCACCTCGCGGATCGCGCCGTGCACGCGCAGCGTGATCCCATCCGGCATGGCGTCACGCTATCCCGACCCAAGCCGCGCAGATCCACGGACATGGCGCCGGCAGCCACACCCGCCGGGCGGCCCTGGGGCACCAGGATGGCGGACTCAAGCCGCAGCCCGAATGCGCCGTAACCGGAGCATGAATGCAGGTGGTCTCCGCCGCACGCCTGCGAAGGGAGTCGGCTGATGGTCCGCTCCCTCATCTCCGCCAGCCTGCGGTTCCGCGCGCTGGTGTTGACGGCGGCGTTGGCGCTGCTGGTCATCGGCGGGCTGCAGCTGCGCTCCGCCGACCTGGATACCTACCCCCAGTTCACGCCACCCCTCGTCCAGATCCAGACCGAGGCACTGGGACTGTCGGGGCAGGAGGTCGAACAGCTGATCACGGTTCCGCTGGAGGACCAGCTCAACGGAGTCGCCTGGTTGGACACGATCCGCTCGAAGTCGATCCCGGGGCTGTCCTCTATCGACATGGTTTTCGAACGGGGCACCAACGTGCTGCGGGCCCGACAGCTGGTGCAGGAACGCATGTCCCAGTTGCGGCTGCCCGGCCTGGGCGCCACGCCCACCATGCTGCAGCCGACCTCGTCGACGAGCCGCCTTCTCATGATCGGCTTGGTGTCCAAGACAGTGTCGCTCACCGACCTGTCGGTGCTCGCCCGGTGGAAGATCCGCCCGCGACTGATGGGCGTCCCGGGAGTGGCGAATGTCTCGATCTGGGGGCAGCGGGACCGGCGGCTGCAGGTGGAAGTCGACCCTCGTCGGCTGCGCCGCGCCGGGGTAACGGTCGATCAGGTGATGCGCTCCACGGGCAATGCCCTGTGGGTCTCGCCGCTGAGCTACATCCAGGCCTCCACGCCCGGCACTGGCGGGTTCTTGGATACCCCCACACAGCGCTTCGCGGTGCAGCACATCCTGCCGATCACCACCGCGAATGGCCTGTCGTCGGTGACGATCGAGGGCACCGGGAATCGACACGTTCGGCTCTCCGACGTGACCAACGTCGTCGAGGATCACCAGCCTCTGATCGGCGATGCGGTAGTCAACAACAAACCGAGTCTGCTCCTCGTACTGGAGAAGTTCCCGGACGCGAACACCCTGGCGGTGACCAAGGCAGTCGATGCCGTCCTCGACAACATGAAGCCCGGCCTGTCCGGCATCACGGTCTCGCCGAACCTGTACCGGCCGGCCACATACGTGTCCTCATCGATGCACAACCTGATGCGCTCGGCGCTGATCGGTTCAGTGCTCCTGCTTCTTCTGCTGACAGCCTTCTACTCCTGGCGGGTGGCGCTGGTCGGCTACGTGGCGATCGGACTCTCCCTTCTCGTCGCCGCCTTGGTGCTGACGATGCGCGGGGCGAGCATCAACGCGATGACCGTCGCCGGCCTGGCCATGGCCGTCGGCGCGGTGGTGGATGATGCGGTCTCCGATCTGGACACGATTGCCCGGAGGCTGCGCCGGCACCGGAGCGGCGGCGAGACGACGCCGGCCGCCGCCGTCGTGCTGCAGGCCACGCTCACGATGCGACGGTCGATGCTGTTCGCCGCGTTGATCGGCGTGCTTGCCGTCCTGCCGCTCCTTTCTCTCAGCGGCGTGACCGGCTCCTTCGCTCGACCGTTGGTGGTCTCCTACGCGCTCGCGGTAGCGGCTTCGATGCTGGTGGCCCTCATCCTCCTCCCGGCTCTGGCGCTGACACTGCTTCCGTCCGCCCGGACCGGCCGCCGGCCGCTCCCGCGCCGACTGCAGCGCTGGTATGACCGCGGTGTCGCCCCCTACCTGTTCCGGCCGCTCTGGGCCTTCGCCGCCGTCGGGGTGCTCGCACTGAGCGGGCTCGCCGTCACGCCGTTCCTGCACGGCGCCGCGCTGCCGGCGCTGCAGGACCGCAGCCTTCTGGTGCACTGGCAGGCCGCTCCCGGTACCTCCCTCCCGGAGATGGATCGCATCACCGAGGCGGCCGGCCGTCAGCTGCGTACCGTGCCCGGCGTCGCCACGGTCGGCGCCCATGTCGGACGGGCGTTGACCTCGGACCAGGTCAGCGACGTCGACTCAGCCGAACTGTGGGTCACCCTCGCCGGTGCCGCGAACTACGACCGCACGCTCAACGCGGTCCGCCGCGTGGCCGACAGCTATCCCGGCATCCGCCACCAGGTGCTCACCTACCCCCGCGACCGGGTCCAGGCGGCGGCGAACGGCACTCAGGACGACCTTGTGGTCCGGGTCTACGGCGACGACCTGTCGACGCTGCAAGCGAAGGCGAATGAGGTACGCCGGCTGCTCGGGAGCGTGCGTGGGGTAGAGCGACCCACCGTGGAGAACACGGTAACGGCGCCGGCAATGGAGGTCGAGGTGCGGCTCGCGGCTGCCGCCCGGTACGGCATCAAGCCGGGCGATGTGCGCCGCGCGGCCGCCACCCTGCTCTCCGGCACGCTGGTCGGCAACCTCTACGAGCAGCAGAAGATCTTCGACGTCGTGGTGTGGGGCACGCCGGCGGTGCGCCACAGCGAGACCGGAGTGGAGAACCTGCTCATCGACACCCCCAGCGGCGGCGTCGTGCCGCTGCATGACGTGGCCACCGTCCACATCCGACCCAACCCCACCGTGATCCGGCACGACGCCACCTCCCGCAGCCTGGACGTCACCGCTAGCGTGCACGGGCGGTCACAGGCCTCGGTGGCCGCGGACGTCCGCAGCCGGGTACGGGCGCTGCCCATGCCGCTGGAATACCACGCGGAGGTCCTCGGTGACGCCGCAGCCGAGCAGACTACCCACCGCCGGACGGCCCTCTTCGCCCTGGCTGCCGGGGTCGGTGCCCTGTTGCTGCTGCAGTCCGCCTTCGCCAGCTGGCGTAGGGCGGCCCTCCTGCTGGTGTCACTGCCGCTGTCCCTGGTCGGCGGTGTGCTGGCCATCGCCGTGGTCGGGGCGAACGGCTCGCTGGGAGGCTGGCTCGCGCTGCTGGCGGTCCTGAGCCTGGCGGTGCGTCAGGGCGTCGCCCTGTTCGCCGCCTACGCCCACCTGGAGAACCAGCCCGGCCGGCAGAGCCCGGCCGACATCGTCCGGCGGGGTACTCGTGCCCGGGTCGCTCCCATCGTGCTGAGCAGCCTCGGCGTGGCGGCACTCTTCGTGCCGTTCGCGGTGTCCGGTGACATCGCCGGTCTGGAGATCCTGCACCCGATGGCCATCGCCGTCCTCGGCGGCCTGGTCACCTCCACCGTTGTGACGGCGCTGGTGCTGCCCGGCCTGTACCTCCGGCTCGCTGGTCTTGGTGGGCAGACCGGCCCACATTCGACGGAGCAGCCCGATCGTCCACTGACGACGGTCCGGTAGCGGCCCGGTAGCGGGAAGGAGCTCGAGCATGCATCCAGCCAGGCACCCCAGCAGACCGCCGGCACACCGGGCGATGGGCTGGCCGCTGGCCGTGCTGCTGCTCTGCGGTGTCGGCGCCGGGTGTAGCCACAGCGGGGAGGGCGACGAGGTCACGCAGAAGACCGCGCAGGTCGTTGCGGTGAAGGGTACGGACCTGCACCGGGTGATCCTGGACCCGCAAGCAGTGCAGCGGCTGGGAATCACCACCCAGCGGGTACCGCCGCGCACCGCCAGCTCGGGCGCCGAGGTGATCAGTTTCGACGCCCTGTTCTACGACGACAACGGCCGGGCCTGGGTCTACACCAACCCGGCTCCCCGCACCTACGTGCGGCATAAGGTCCTCGTCGACCAGGTGACGGGTGACCGCGTGGTGCTCCGCGCAGCTCTTCCGCCGGGCACGGCGATCGTGACCACCGGGGCTGCGGAGTTGCGCGGCGCGGAGTACGGAGTCGGCGCGGAATGAGTGCCCCCACCCCGTCTGCCGGCCGGCAGCGGGGCCTCATGCGCTGGATCGTCGGGTCCAGCCTGCATCTGCGGTTCCTTGTTGTCGCGTTGGCCGCCGCGCTCATGGTCGGCGGCGTGGCTCAACTCCCCACCATGCGGGTGGACGTGTTTCCCGAGTTCGCCCCGCCGCGGGTAGAGATCCAGACCAGTTGTCTTGGACTGTCCACCTCCGACGTGGAGTCACTGGTCAGCGTGCCGCTCGAACAGGCCCTCAACGGGCTCAAGGGACTGACTGACCTGCGGTCGAAGTCCGTGCCGCAGCTGTCCGCGATCAGCCTGATCTTCACCCAGCACACCAACCTCTTCTCCGCCCGGCAGCTGGTCCAGGAACGTCTCAACGCGATCGCACCGAGCCTGCCGACGTGGGCGTCGCCGCCGGTCATGCTGCCGCCGGTGTCCACCACCGGGCGTGTCATGCAGATCGGGATGTCCTCCAAGGACCACTCGCTGATCGCGATGTCCATGATGGCGTACTGGACCATCCGCTCCCGGTTGCTGCGGGTGCCCGGGGTGGCGAACGTCTCGATCTGGGGCGAACGCCAGCAGATGATGCAGATCCAGGTCGACCCGGTGAGGATGCAGGCGCACCACGTGCCGCTCAACCAGGTCATGCAGACCGCGTCCGACGCGGTGGACACCGGCCTGCTCACCTTCTCCAACGGGGCGGTGGTCGGCACCGGGGGCGCCATCGACACTCCGGTGCAGCGCATCGGCGTCCGGCACGTGCTCCCCATCGTCACCCCGGCCGACCTGGCCCGGGTGCCGCTGCCGATGCGAGGTCGGACGGCGCTGGCGCTCGGCGACGTGGCCAACGTCGTCGAGGGACATCCGCCGTTGATCGGCGACGCGGTCGTCAATGACGGCCCCGGCATCCTGCTGGTGGTCGAGAAGATGCCGTGGGCGAACACCCTCGCACTGACCCGCGGGGTCGATCAGGTCGTCAACACCCTGCAGCCCGGCCTGCCCGGAGTGCAGTTCAACACCACGATCTTTCAGCAGGCCCGGTTCATCAAGACCGCAATCCACAATCTGGCGGAGGCGCTGCTGCTCGGCTTTCTGCTCGTCGTGGTCATCCTCTGCCTGTTTCTCTTCGAGTGGCGGGTCGCCCTCATAAGCCTGCTGACCATTCCGCTGTCCCTGCTCGGCACTCTCAGCGTGCTCTCCTGGCGCGGCGACACGATCAACACGATGACCCTCGCCGGGTTGGTGATCGCGCTGGGTGCGGTCGTCGACGACGCAATCATCGACGTGGAGAACATCCTGCGCCGGCTCCGTCAGGCCCGTCGCGCGGGCAGCGAGCAGTCGACGTCGAGCATCATTCTGGAGGCGTCGCTCGAGGTCCGCAGTCCTATCGTCTACGCAACGTTGATCATTGTCGCCGCCGCGATCCCGGTGTTCCTGCTGCAGGGTCTGACCGGCGCGTTCTTCCGTCCGCTCGCGCTGTCCTACACGTTGGCCATTGTCGCCTCGATGGTGGTGGCGTTGACCGTGACCCCGGCGCTCGCGCTGTTGTTGCTGCGCAATGCCCCACTCGAGCGCCGAGAGTCACCCCTCGTCCGAGTGCTGCAGAGCAGCTACAGCCGGCTGCTGGCCCGCATTCTCCGTCGACCGACCCCGGCCTACGCGACCTTCGGTGTCCTCATCCTGGCCGGCGCGCTGGTCGCGCCGACGCTGGGACAGTCACTGCTCCCCACCTTCAAGGAGCGTGACTTCCTCATTCACTGGATCAGCATGCCGGGCACCTCAGCTCCGGAGATGCAGCGCATCACGATCGCCGGCAGCAAACAGGTGCGGGCGGTGCCGGGGGTACGGTCCTTCGGAGCGCACATCGGGCAGGCGCTGCAGGGCGAGGAGGTCGTCGGCGTCAATGCCGGCGAGAACTGGATTTCCGTCGACGACTCTGCCGACTACGACAAGACCCTGGCCAAGATTCGCAAGGTCGTCGACCAGTACCCGGGGCTCTACCGGGACGTGATGACCTACCTCAACGAGCGCATCGAGGAGGTGCTGACCGGAGCGAAGCAGCCTGTGGTGGTCCGGATCTACGGTCAGGACCTCGCCGTGTTGCGCAGTAAGGCACAGGAGGTCCGTCGCATGCTCTCCACGGTCCCAGGGATCGTCCACGAGCAGGTGGACCTGGAGGTGGACGTTCCGCAGATTGAGGTGGAGGTGAACCTCGCCCGTGCGGCCCGATACGGACTCAAGCCTGGAGACGTGCGACGAGCCACGTCCACGATGGTGGCCGGGGAGGAGGTAGGAAACATCTTCCGCGGGGCCAAGACCTACAACGTCATGGTGTGGAGCCTGCCCAAGGTGCGCAACAGCATGACGAGCATCGGGAACCTGCTACTGGATACTCCGTCCGGCCATCAGGTGCGGGTGCGGGACGTGGCGACCGTGGCGGTGCGGCCCAACCCGAACGTCATCGAGCGCGAGGGCGGTTCCCGCCGGATCGATGTCACCGCCGGTGTGGACGGGGCAAATCTCGGGGCCGCGGTGGCCGGAGTGCAGCAGCGTCTCGCCCACATGCCGCTCGCGCGTGGCTACCACGCGGAACTGCTCGGCGAATATAGGGAACGCCAGCGCGCGCAAGGCGAACTGCGAGCCAGCGCGCTCATCGCCGGGATTGCCATCCTGTTGCTGCTGCAGGCCTCGTTCCGCAGCTGGCGACTTGCTCTGCTGGTGTTGGCGACGCTGCCGATGGCGCTGGTCGGTGGCGTGCTGGCGGCCTACTTCAGCGGTGGGGTGGTCTCACTGGGATCGCTGGTCGGGTTCTTCACCGTGTTCGGTATCGCAGCCCGCAACGGCATCCTGCTGATCAATCACTGCCAGCATCTGGAGACGGCGGAGGGGGAGCCCTTCGGGCCCGCGTTGGTGTTGCGCGGCGCACGGGAGCGGCTGTCGCCGATCCTGATGACATCGCTGGCCACCGGTCTGGCCCTGGTTCCGCTGGTGGTGCTCGGCGACCGGCCCGGCGACGAGATCGAGTATCCGCTGGCCGGTGTCATCCTCGGTGGCCTCGTCACCTCGACCCTGCTGACCTTGTTCGTGGTGCCCTCCCTCTACCTCCGCTTCGGCCGGCGCCGGTCCTCGGAGTCGGAGGCCACGACCGCCTGACCCCCCTCATCGGCACCGCCGAGCCGACGGCGCCGCAGGTCGTCCTCCTCGAGGAGCCGATACAGCTCCCGCTGCACGACCTCGACGTGCGGAACGTCGGGCAGCACTAACCGCCGATCCGGCCGAGCCGACGGCAGGGCGGGGTCGGCGGGTCTCTCGGTCGGGGGCGTGGACTGAGGCCGTGCCGGGGCCGAGACATCGGTAGGGGCATGAGTAAGGGTCACCGTGCCACAACCCAACACGCGGTCGAGCAGCCCGTGGGCGAAAGAGACGTCGGTGATCCGGTGCAGCGGGACGTCCTGGCCGATGCGGGAGACGATGCCCGCCCGGACGACGATCCGACGATTGGTGGCCACGGCGGTGCTCGTCCGCCAGCGGAGGAGGGGTGGCACCACCCACCACGTCACGAGTCCGAGGGCAGCGCACAGCACGGCCCACCGAGCGAGCGGAGCACCGCCGGTCGGGCCTGTCGGCAGGGAGAAGAAGGCGTAGGAGGCGACGAAGGCCAGGCCGACCAGCACGAGCACCGGGCGCACGAGGGCCTTGCCATGAGGTCGCAGGTCAAGCTCGATGCGTTCCCCATCGCCCAGGACCTTCTGCAGGGATCTCATCGGCGGCGGGGGTCGGATCCACTCACCGATCCAGCCCATGCGTCATCGCAGGTGCTCGACATCCCCCGCGGAGAACACGCGCTCCCCGGCTTCCGTGCGCAGCAGCAGCCGGCCCTCGGTGTCCACGCCTGTCGCTGTTCCGGTCACGGTCTCCCCACCCGGAAGCCAGACCCGAACCCGCGCGCCGATCGTCGCACAGCGATCGGCGAAGTCGGGCAGCGGCGCGCCGCCACAGCGCTCCCAGGCGCTGTAGGTGTCGGCGAAGGACCGCAGGAGGGCTCGCAACAGTGAGTCGCGGTCCAGCACCGACGCGCCGGCGAGCGCCAGCGACGAGGCGTCCGGCAGGTCGGCCAGTTCGGTGTCCCGCGTACTGACGTTGAGTCCGACTCCGACCGCCACAGCGTCCCCGGTCGAACTGGCTGTCATCTCGGCCAGCACGCCGGCCAGCTTGCGACCATCGGCGGCCAGCAGGTCGTTGGGCCACTTCAGCCGGACCTCCAGGCCCACGTGCTCCGTGACCGCCTCGGCCAGGGCGACCCCGGTGAGCAGCGGCAACCAGCCCCAGCGTCGTCGGGCAGCGGCGGGGCGCAGCAACATCGAGAAGGTCAGGGTGGAGCGGGGCGGGGACACCCAGGTGCGGTTCAGCCGGCCACGACCGGCGGTTTGGGTCTCCGCAACCACCACCAGACCCGCGGCAGCGCCTCCCCGGGCCGCGGCCAGGACGTCCGCGTTCGTGGAGCCGGTTTCGGCAACGACGCGGATCTCCGACCACGACGAGCCCGGACGCACCAGGGCCGCGCGCAGGGCGGCTGCCGACAGTGGCGGTCGGTCGAGATCGGCATAGGGCGAGGCCACCTGCGCAGCGTAGGCCGGGCCGGGCCCGCAGTGGCCCGGCTCGTACTCTTGCGGTCATGGCCGCCAGCCCGCTCCCCGCCCAGGACGCGTCCGCGCAACCGAATACTCACAGCACCCCCGGCAAGTTGGAGGTGCTGCGCCGCCACCAGGAGGAGGCGGTGCACGCGGGCTCGTCGCGGGCGGTGGACGCCCAGCATGCCCGGGGGAAGATGACGGCACGGGAGCGGATCGACCTGCTCCTCGATCGGGACTCCTTCGTGGAGACCGACGCGTACGCCCGGCACCGCACGAACGCCTTCGGACTGGCAGAGAACCGGCCCTACGGCGACGGGGTGGTCACCGGCTACGGCACCATCGACGGTCGGCCGGTCTGCGTGTTCAGCCAGGACTTCACTGTCTTCGGCGGGAGCCTCGGCGAGGTCTTCGGTGAGAAGATCGTCAAGGTGATGGACCTGGCGCTGCGGACCGGCTGCCCGGTGATCGGGATCAACGACTCCGGCGGTGCCCGCATCCAGGAGGGTGTCGTTGCCCTCGGCCAGTACGGCGAGATCTTCTACCGCAACGTGCTCTCCTCCGGCGTGATCCCGCAGCTCTCGCTGATCATGGGTCCGTGCGCCGGCGGCGCGGTGTACTCCCCCGCGATCACCGATTTCACGCTCATGGTGGACCAGACCTCGCACATGTTCATCACCGGTCCGGACGTGATCAAGACGGTGACCGGGGAGGACGTCGGCTTCGAGGAGCTCGGCGGCGCCCACGCGCACAACACCAAGTCCGGGGTAGCCCACTTCCAGGCGGCGGACGAGCAGGAGTGCCTGGACACGGCGAAGGCGCTACTGTCCTTCCTGCCCAGCAACAACCTCGAGCTGCCACCGGCCTACCCACCGACGGCGGACATCCTCGACGTCCGGGTCGAGGACCTCGATCTTGACGAGTTCATGCCGGACTCGTCCAACATCCCCTACGACATGCACCGGGTGATCGAGCACGTCCTCGACGACGGCGAGTTCCTCGAGGTTCAGGCGCTGTTCGCGCAGAACATGCTCTGTGGCTTCGGCCGGGTGGACGGACACTCCGTCGGGGTCGTCGCCAACCAGCCGATGCACTTCGCCGGCACGCTGGACATCGACGCATCGGAGAAAGCGGCCCGCTTCGTCCGTACCTGCAGCTCCTTCAACGTGCCGGTGCTGACCTTCGTCGACGTGCCCGGCTTCCTGCCCGGCGCATCCCAGGAGTGGGGCGGCATCATCCGCCGCGGAGCAAAGCTGATCTACGCCTACGCGGAGGCCACGGTGCCCAAGGTGACCGTGATCACCCGCAAGGCCTACGGCGGGGCCTATGTCGTCATGGGGTCAAAGCACCTGCGGGCCGACATCAACTTCGCCTGGCCGACCGCGGAGATCGCGGTGATGGGCGCCCAGGGCGCGGTCAACATCGTCTATCGCCGCGACCTGCTGGCCGCCGAGGACCCGGAGACCCGGCGGGCGGAGCTCATCGAGGACTTCACGGACCATTTCGCCACCCCGTACCAGGCGGCCGAGCGCGGGTACGTGGACGCGGTGATCCTGCCATCGGAGACCCGTCGCGAGGTGGTGAAGGCGCTGCGTCAACTGCGCAACAAGCGTGAGTCGCTGCCGCCCAAGAAGCACGGGAACATCCCGCTGTGACGAACCGCGCCGACAAGACCCCCACCGCCCCCACCGCCCCGGCGGCCCGGTCGGTGCTGCAGGTGGTCCGCGGCGCGCCGACGGCCGAGGAGTTGGCGGCGCTCATCGCCGTCGTCTCGGCCTACGCATCCCCCGCTGGGGAGGCGAGTGAACCCACTGTCGTCTCGGCCTGGAGTGCACCGGCGGCGGGCCTGCGCCAGCCGCTGCACCCCGACGCCGGTGCCTGGTTCGGCTCAGGCTGGCAGGCCGGCGTTCGCACCAGCGCCGCCTGGTAACGATCCTCGCCCGGCGCTGCGCCCGGGCCGCCCCTGTCAGCCGGGACGAGTCGCCCCCCTAGACTGCGCAACGTGCGCAAGGTCCTGATCGCCAACCGCGGCGAAATCGCGGTCCGCATCGCCCGCGCGTGTCGGGATTCCGGCCTATCCAGCGTCGCGATCTATGCCGACCCGGATCGCGACGCGTTGCACGTCCGGGTCGCCGACGAGGCATTCGCGCTGGGCGGGGAGACACCCGGTGAGAGCTACCTGGACATGGCAAAGGTGCTCGCCGCCGCCGCCCAGGCCGGCGCGGACGCGGTGCACCCCGGGTACGGCTTCCTCGCCGAGAACGCGGACTTCGCCCAGGCGGTGCTCGACGCCGGGTTGATCTGGATCGGCCCGCCGCCGGAGGCGATCCGGCGCCTCGGTGACAAGGTGGCGGCGCGGCACATCGCGCACGCCGTCGGCGCACCGCTGGTGCCCGGTACGGCGGAACCCGTCGGCGGGCCCGAGGAGGTCCTCGCGTTCGCCGAAGAGCACGGCGTGCCTGTTGCGATCAAGGCAGCGTTCGGCGGCGGCGGCCGCGGGCTGAAGGTCGCCCGCACGATGGCGGAGATCCCCGAGCTGTACGCCTCCGCCGTCCGCGAGGCACTGACCGCGTTCGGCCGAGGGGAGTGTTTCCTCGAGCGCTACCTCGACCAGCCACGCCACGTCGAAGCGCAGATTCTCGCCGACCAGTACGGCACCGTGGTGGTGATCGGGGACCGCGACTGCTCCCTGCAGCGCCGCCACCAGAAGCTCGTCGAGGAGGCCCCGGCGCCGTTCTTGTCCGCGGAGCAACGTGGCGCGATCCACCGCGCCTCCCGGGACATCTGTGCGAAGGCGGGATACGTCGGCGCCGGCACCGTGGAGTTCCTCGTCGGACAGGACGGGATGATCTCCTTTCTCGAGGTCAACACGCGACTGCAGGTCGAACACCCCGTGACCGAAGAGGTGTCCGGCATCGACCTGGTCCGCGAGATGTTCCGGATTGCCGACGGCGAACGCCTCGACTACGACACCCCGGAGCCGCGCGGGCACGCCATCGAGTTCCGGATCAACGGTGAGGATCCGGGCCGCAACTTCCTACCCACCCCCGGTCCCGTCGACATCTTCCGCCCGCCGAGCGGGCCAGGGGTCCGGCTGGACTCGGGCGTCGAGGCCGGTGACGTCATCGGTCAGTCCTTCGACTCGCTGCTGGCCAAGCTCATCGTGGTGGGCAGCACCCGGCAGCAAGCGCTGGAGCGATCCCGCCGGGCGCTGGCCGAGTTCGACGTCGCGGGACTGGCCACAGCTCTGCCGTTCCACCGGGCTGTGGTCGAGGACCCGGCGTTCACCGACGAACCCTTCCGGGTGCACACCCGGTGGATCGAGACCGACTTCGACAACCCCGTTGAGCCCTACGCCGCCCTCGGCGAGGCCGACGAACCAGGTGAGCGGGAACTGATCGTCGTTGAGGTAGGCGGGCGGCGGCTGGAGGTCTCCCTGCCGGCCGGGCTCGGGGCGGCCGCCTCCGCGGTGGCGACTCGAGCGAAGCCGCCGGCGCACCGCGCCGCGAAGCGGGCCGCCGCGGCGACTGGGGACGCGCTGACCAGCCCCATGCAGGGCACGATCGTCACGGTTGCGGTCGAGGACGGCCAGCAGGTCGCCGAGGGCGACCTGGTCGTCGTCCTGGAGGCCATGAAGATGGAGCAGCCGGTCAACGCCCACCGCACCGGCATCATCACCGGTCTGAGCGCCGAGGTCGGGGCCACCGTCGGCAGCGGGGGCACGATTTGCGAGATCAAGGACTGATTGCGGAATGGTCGGTGGCCGGCCATACGCTCGAATGCGTGGACCATCGACGCGTCTCCCCCGGCGGGCTCGCCGCTGTCCCCGCTACCGTGCTCCCCGCCGTGCTTGCCACCGTGCTCGCAACGGCCCTCGCCGCCGTGCTGCTGGTCTTCCTGGGGACTCCCGCCCAGGCGGCGTCCGGCGTCGAGCGCGCCGCCGCGGCGCTGCGCAGCGACCCGCTCTACGTGGACGGCGCCACCCCGGTCACGCTCTCGGCCGCCGATCGGCAGAGCCTGCGCAACCAGCTCGGCGCCGGGTCGCCTGACGTCTTCCTGTCGTTGCTCCCGCGGGCATCGGGTAGGGGGCAGCTGGCCACCCAGAACGCGGCCGTGGCCCGGGCCACCGGTCGTCCGGGGATCTACGGCGCGACCGACGGCCGGAGCCTGGTCGCGACCGCCCGGAGTGTCGCGCTCTCCCCTGGGCAGGCCTCCGTGGTTGCCGCGCAGGTGGCCGGGCGCTCCAGCAGCGCCTCTGCGGCGACGCTCATCGACTTCATCGACAGCGCCCGAGCCGCGGATGCGCGGGGCGCAGCACCGGCCGCGGACAACGGCCCGAGCACGACGTCGGGCAAGCGCTCGTCCACCCCCAACGTGGCGCGGGTGCTGCTGCCGCTGCTGCTGGTGTTCGGAGCTCTGGCGCTGGTGTTCCGCAACCGGCGGCAGCGGACGCAGCGTGCGCAACAGAGTGCCGATTTCGCCGAGATCCGTAAGGCGTCCGAGGAAGACGTCACCCGGCTCGGAGAGGACATCGCGGCCCTCGACCTCGACGTCGCCGACCCGCGGCTGCCCGCCGCCACCGTGGAGGACTACCGGGGTGCCCTGGACTCCTACGAACGGGCGAAGTCAGCGCTGGCCGCGGCCCGCGGCCCGGGGGACCTGGCTACCGTCAGCACCGCACTGGAGGAGGGCCGCTGGCAGATGACGTCGGTCCGGGCCAGGCTCGCAGGCGATGCCCCGCCAGAGCGCCGGCCACCGTGTTTCTTCAACCCCCAGCACGGTCCGTCGGTGACCGATATGCCCTGGGAGCCCCCAGGAGGCGCGACCCGGCAGGTGCCGGTCTGCGCAGCCGACGCGGAGCGTCTGGAGCACGGCGAAGCGCCGGTGTCGCGGGAGGTCCTGGTGGGTGGACAGCGCATGCCGTACTGGCAGGCCGGTCCGCAGTGGGGACCCTACGCAGGTGGCTACTACGGCGGCTTCGCCGGCGTGGGCAGCGGGCTCCTCACCGGCCTGGTGGTCGGTTCGCTCCTGGGCGGGGGCTTCGGCGGCGGCTGGGGCGGCGACAGCTACGTGGAGAACAACTACTACGGCGACGGTGGCGACGCCGGCGGGGGTGGTGACTTCGGCGGGGGTGGTGACTTCGGCGGCGGCGGCGACTTCGGCGGCGGGGGAGACTTCGGCGGCGGGGGAGACTTCGGCGGCGGGGGAGACTTCTGACCCGCATACGCCGGTGACGCGCGTGTCGCGCCGGCCCTTGTCGGTCCCCGCGCTCGGGTAGACGGTTACTCTTCGGCCGTGGCGCTCTATGCGGCGTACGGCACCAATCTCGACGTCCGCCGGATGCGCGAGCGCTGTCCGCACTCACCCTCCCGCGGCAGCGGATGGCTGCAGGGCTGGCGGCTGACCTTCGGCGGGGAGGATCTCGCGTGGGGCGGCGCCCTCGCCACAGTGGTCGAGGACCCGTCGTCACAGGTGTTCGTCCTGCTCTACGACGTCCCGTCCTGGGATGAGGAAACCCTGGACACCTGGGAGAGCATCGACCTGGGGTCCTTCCGCAAACTCAGGCTCCGGGTGCAGACCCTGGACGGCGAGGCGCTCGCCTGGCTCTACGTGCTGGACGCCTACGAAGGCGGTCTGCCCTCAGCCCACTACCTCAGCGTGCTCGCCGACGCCGCGGAGCACGCCGGGGCGCCCACGGACTACCTGACCGATCTGCGAACCCGCCCGCACCGCGACGTCGAGCTCTGAACGCCGACCGGCCAGGGACACGGAAACCGTTGCGTTCCTCGTGCATACTGGCGGGCGGCCGAGATCGCGAGGAAGGACCCATGACCAGGCTCACCGCGGTGGTGCTGCGGCATCGCCGGCTCGTCGGCGCCCTGTGGCTCGTTGTCTTCCTGGCGGGTGGCTGGGCAGCAAGTGGTATCTCGAAGCGGCTGTCCTTCGACTTCTCCCTTCCCGGGCAGGCCGGCTACGAGACCGCGGTGAAGATTGTCAAGCAGTACGGCAACGGTGGCGAGCAGCCACCGCTGATCGCCACGCTGTCCGTGCCGGCCGGGCAGGAGGCGCGGTTGGCGCCGGCCGCCGCCCGCACCTTCGCCGGGATGCAGCAGGGCGTCAGCAGCCGGATCCGGGTCGTGGACCAGGCCACCACCGGCGACCCGAGCTTCGTCACCAAGGACCGCCGCACGTCCTACGCGCTGGTCTTCACTCCGCCACCGGTAGGCCTCGGGTCGGGTGCGCTGCCGCAGGTCAAAGGCACGTTGGCCAGGTCGGCGCCGTCGGGGACGACCGCCCACGTCACCGGGCTGGACGCCCTGGCGGCCAACGGCGACAGCGGCAACGGGCCGGGAGTGCTGGTCGAAACGCTACTCGGCGGCCTCGGTGCACTCGCCGTGCTAGTTTTCGTCTTTGCGTCGTTTCTGGCGCTGGTGCCGTTGCTCATCGCCGCCCTGGGCATCACGACGACATTCCTGATCATCACCGGGATCACGACGTTCAGCGACGTCAGCTTCATCGTGCAGTTCCTCGTGTCCCTTATCGGTCTTGGCGTCGCTATCGACTACTCTCTGTTGATCATCACGCGCTGGCGGGAGGAGCGCGCCCACGGCCGGGACAATGAGGCCGCCATCGTGGCGGCCATGGAGACGGCGGGCAAGGCGGTTGTCTTCAGCGGAGTGACCGTCGCGGTCGGCCTGTTCGCGCTGGTCTTCCTGCCGGTGCCGTTCCTGCGCAGCATCGGCTACGGCGGCATGTTGATCCCGCTGGTCAGCGTGCTGGTCTCGATCACCGCGCTGCCCGCTCTGCTGGCCAGCGTCGGTCCACGGGTGGACTGGCCCCGGATCCGGCACGAGGATCAGGCCAGCCGGAGTTGGTCGCGCTGGGCGCGGCTCATCGTCCGCCGCCGCTGGTTCGCCGCCGGCGGCGCGCTGCTGGTGCTGGTCATTCTCACTGTGCCGTTCTTCAGCCTCAAGATCGGCTTGGCCGCCTCCGACTCGCTGGCCCGCTCCGGCCCGGCCCGGGAGGCGCTGACCACGCTTGAGCGGGGCGGGGTCAGTACCGGCGTGCTGACCCCGATCGAGATTCTCGTCCGCGGCGACGGGGCAGCGGTGGCCGCGGCCGCCCGTGGCGTACCCGGCGTCGTGGCGGCCTACGGGTCGACACGGCCGGCGGTGAACCGCGCCGGGACCACGGTGGTCATCGCCATTCCGGAAGCCGAGACCGTCAACAACGACACCGTGGCCGTGGTGAAACGGACCAAGACCGCGTTGGCGGGCAATCCCGCGGTGCTCGGAGTGTCCGGCGTCGGCGCGTTGCAGCTGGACTACTCCAAGGCGGTGTACGGCAACTTCCCCCTCATGTTGGCCATCATCCTCGTGCTCACCTTCCTGCTGTTGGCCCGAGCGTTCCGCTCGTTGCTGCTGCCGGCAAAGGCCGTGCTGCTCAACCTGCTGTCGCTGATGGCGACCTTCGGGGCGGTGGTCTTCTTCTGGCAGGAGGGCCACGGCTCGCAGGCGGTCTACGGCATCGCACCGACCGGGGCCATCACGTTCTGGCTGCCGCTGATGGTCTTCGCCTTCCTGTTCGGCCTGTCGATGGACTATGAAGTGTTCATCCTGACCCGGGTACGCGAGGAGTACGACGCCCACGGTTCGACGGACCGCGCGATCATCGAGGGCCTCGGTCGGACCGGCCGGCTCGTGACCAGCGCCGCCCTGATCCTCTTTCTCGCGTTCCTGTCGCTGTCCAGCGGTCCGCAGACCGACATCAAGGTGTTCGCCACTGCGCTGGGGTTCGGCATCCTGCTCGACGCAACGATCGTCCGCGCCATCCTCGTGCCGGCCCTGCTCTCACTGTTCGGCCGGTGGAACTGGTGGTTGCCGCCATGGGCGGCCAAGATACTGCGTGTCAGCCCCTCCCCGGCGCGGCCGGAGCCGCGGTCACGCGTGGAACCACCCGCACCGGTGCCCACCCGGTAGGTTTCGTCCCTTGGCCACGAGGCGAATCGCCGACTTTGGCCGAGACGGGTAGAAACTCCCCCATTCGATCTTGCCTTGACGGACATCGTTGGCGAAACGCAACGTGCTCGACATCGTCCCGTGACCTGCCTCACCGCCGTGGGGCCGCGGGACACCGCCGAATTGATACACCCGTTCGGGTGACCAAGCCGGGGAACCAGGGTTTTCTCAGGGGTGAATCTGCAGCGGCTCTCAAGAAACCGCCGCAATAGGGCGACCTTCTCGTCCGAACCCGTCAGCTAACCCGGTAGGCGGGCGATGAGAAGGAGTCTCCCGCATGCGGTTCCCCCGTGGACGAAGGCTGCCCCCTGCCCGAACACCCGGCCGACGACCCACGCGGGCGCTGCTGTGCGCCGGCTTGGTGACCGCCCTCGCCGTCGGCCTGGCACCGGTGACACCGGCCGCCGCGACGACGTGGACCGCCTGGCAGGAGGTCGGCGGGGCCATTGTCGGTGGGCCGGACGCCACGAGTGACGGCCGTGGCCGGCGCGACCTGTTCGTCCGCGGCACGAACGGAGCCATCTTCCACAAGTACTTCAGCGGCTCGTGGAGTGCCTGGGAGGACCTGGGCGGAACGCTCACCTCCGATCCGGCAGCGATCTCACCATCGCCGGGTCGGTATGACGTGTTCGCCCGTGGCACCAACGGCGCTGTCTACCAGCGCACCTACGACCACGGCTGGCAGCCCTGGCGCTCGGTCGGCGGCGACATCTACGGCTCACCGGACGTCGCGAGCCCGGGCAGCGGGTGGATCAATCTCGTCGTGCGGGGCCGCAACAACGCCCTGTTCCTGCGGTCCTTCGACGGCCGAATGTGGCACTCCTGGCAGAGCCTCGGCGGCATCATCAACGCCGACCCGGCGGCAGTGGCGTGGGGGCCCGGCCGACTGGACACCTTCGTCCGCGGAATGGACAACCGGATGTGGCACAGACTGTACTCCGGCGGACAGTGGAGCAGTTGGATCCGGATGAGTGGAGCGTTGGCCAGCGGCCTGGATGCAACATCCGACGGCGACGGCCGGCTCGACGTGGTGACCCTGAGCACCGACCATGCGGTCTGGCACATGAGTTGGCGCAACGCCTGGTCCGGCTGGGAGCGGGTCGGCGGCGCCTCGACGTCCAACCCCACCGTGGTGGCCCCGACCTCGGGCAGCCTGGCGGTGTTCGTCACCGGGCTGGACTCCGAGGCCTGGCTGAAGGACTCGGTAGTGCCGCCGCCACCCACATCGCCGCGGGCGATCGGTCAGCAGATGCTCGCCGAGTTCGGCTGGGGCACCGCCGCGCAGTGGTCCTGCCTGGACTCGCTGTTCACCAGGGAAAGTGGGTGGAACCCGCTCGCCCAGAACCCCTCATCCGGCGCGTACGGCATCCCGCAGGCTCTGCCGGGGGAGAAGATGGCCAGCGCGGGAGCAGACTGGCGGACCAATCCGGCGACCCAGATCCGCTGGGGACTCGGTTACATCCGAGATCGGTACGGCAGTCCGTGCGTCGCGTGGCAGCACTCCGAGAGCTACGGCTGGTACGTCGCCCACTGATCGACGGGCTGCTCCAGGGCAGCCAGAGCGGTGGCGAGAAGAACCCTGACCCCGCAGCCCACCGCCCGCTCGTCGACGTCGAAGGTGCCCCGGTGGATATCCAGCACGCGCGTGTCCCCCGGGGCCCGGACACCGAGGCGAGCCAGCGCTGCCGGCACCTGCTCGGCGTACCAGGCGAAGTCCTCACCTCCCAGGCTCTGCTCCGTCGGCACGACAGAGTCCGGGCCGAGGACGGCCACGGTGGCCGCAGCCATCAGCGCGGTGCTGTCCGGCGCGTTCATCACCGGCGGCAGGCCGCGGCGGTACTCCACGTCGACGCCCAACTTGTAGGGCGCGAGCACGGTATCGATGAGGCCCTGGACAAGCGCCGGCGCCTCGTGCCAGGCGTCCCGGTCCAGGGTGCGCACGGTGCCGGCGGCGCTGCCGGACTGCGGGATCACGTTGTGGGTGGCACCGGCGGTCACCCGGCCCCACACCAGACTGAGGCCGGCGCGAGGGTCGACCCGCCGGGACAACAGTGCCGGCACCCGGGTGATGACGTCACCGAGTGCGTAGACCAGGTCGGAGGTGAGGTGTGGACGGGCGGTGTGTCCTCCCTCGCCGACGAGGCGGACCGAGACCGCGTCGCAGGCCGAGGTGATCGCGCCCTCCTTGAGACCGACCTGGCCGACGGGGACCTTCGGGTCGCAGTGCAAGGCGAACATGGCCCGGACACCCTCCAGCCCGCCCGCGGCGATGACGTCGAGGGCTCCGCCCGGCACCGACTCCTCCGCGGGCTGGAAGACCAGCCGTACCCGACCGGGCAGTCGGCCTTCCCGGTCCAGATCGGCCAACGCGAGGGCAGCGCCGAGGAGGCAGGTCGTGTGCACATCGTGGCCACAGGCATGCGAGACACCCGAGACCCTGGACCGGTAGGGGACGTCCTTCTCATCACTGAGCGGCAGCGCATCCAGATCCGCCCGCAACCCGACCGCCGGCTGCTCTCCCGGCCCGACGTCACAGACCAGTCCGGTACCGACCGGCAGCACCTTCGGCGCGAGGCCGGCGTCCTCGAGCTGGCGACAGATCAGCTTCGTGGTGTCGCGCTCGGCGTAGGCCAGCTCGGGGTGGGCGTGCAGATGTCGGCGCAGCCCGATCAGGCGAGATTCGTGCCGACCGAGCCAGGTGCCCAACCACGTCACGAGCGACTCCGTCATGGCGCCGGTAGGGGCTGCGCCGAACGGCTCGTACTCGGCATCGCCTGCGGCCGACCGCCCCGCATCTCGGCGATCAGCGCGTCGACCACGGCCGTCAGATCCCCGTCGTGCGCCGCGGCAACGGCTCGCTGGCGCTGATAGCTGGCGCCGCCGGTCATGACATCGTCGATGCGGACCAGCTCCTCGGCGCAGCCGAGCCGTTCCGACACCGGGCCGAGGTCGTCGACGAGCTCACGCATCGCGTCCCGCAGCGGGGTGGTGCCGCCCCGGTCGTCCAAGATGACCTCCGCGTCCAAGCCGTACCGCGCGGCGCGCCACTTGTTCTCCCGCAGCACCCAGCCCTTCGGAGTCGGAAGGATGTAGCCCCGGTCGAGCTGGGTGTTGAACGTCTCGACCAGACACTGGCTCAACGCAGCGACCATACCGATCTCGTACAGCGTAGGCAGGCCGTCACAGATCCGCAGCTCGACCGTGCCGAACGTCGGATGCGGGCGGATGTCCCACCACACCTCGCGGATCGACTCGATGGTCTTCGCCGATATCAAGGTCTCCATGAAGTCCTCGAATTGCGTCCAGCCCGACATCTGGTACGGCAGTCCGGCGGTGGGCAACCCCTCGAAGACCTTGCTCCGGCTGGAGGCCAGCCCGGTGTCCGTACCGATCCAATAGGGCGAGGAGGCCGAGATCGCCAGGAAGTGCGGAATGTAGGCAGTGAGCGCGTTGACGATGGGGATCGCCTTCTCCGGCGCCCGGATGCCGATGTGCACGTGGACGCCGAAGATCTGCAGCTGCCGGGCGATCCACTGGCAGCGCTCTATCAGGGCGGCGTACCGCGGGTTGGGGCTGATGGTCTGGTCGGCCCAGTCACTGAACGGGTGGCTACCGGAACACATCACCGCGAGCCCCCGGCGCTCGGCGGCGGCGCTGACCTCGGCGAGGGTCTCAGCCAGGTCCTCGGTCGCCTCCCGCACTGTCTGGCAGACGCCGGTGATGATCTCGATACAACTCTCCAGCAGCTCGTTCTTGGCCTTCGGGTGCTCGCCACCATGGGGGGCGCTGATCTCGCCGAGGATGTCGCTGGCCGCACTGTGCAACTCCCGGGTCCCGGTGTCGATCAGCTCGAGCTCCCACTCGACGCCGAGGCTCGACCGCGGCGACGACGTGAACGGAATCTCCACCATGCCTCCGATTTTCTCGCGGCAGTCAGTCTGGCAACGCCGTGGGACCGCGACACCTACCCGGGCCGACTGTACCCGGGCGCCGGGTAAGGTCACGGTTCGTGATGGATTGCCCCCCCGGGTCGCCGGGGGATCCAGCGGAGCTGGCCAGGGCCGCAGCTGCGCAGCTCGCGGATCGCACCGGGCAGAGCCGGCACGACGTGGCGGTCGTGTTGGGATCGGGGTGGATGCCGGTCGCGGAGCTGCTGGGACCGGCAAGAGCGCAGTTCCCGGCCACCGACCTGCCGGGCTTTCGACCACCTGCCGCGATCGGGCACGCCGGTGTGCTGCGCTCGGTGGACCTCGACGGCGTCCGGGTGCTGGTGCAGCTGGGCCGTACGCACCTCTACGAAGGCGGCGACGCGGCCGCGGTGGTGCACGGCGTGCGTACGGCCGTCGCCGCCGGCTGCCGGGTCGTGGTCCTGACCAATGCCGCCGGCGCGGTGGACCCGAGCCTGGCCGTCGGGCAGCCGGTACTGGTCCGCGACCACCTCAACCTCACCTGGCGCTCCCCCCTGGCCGGCGCCGAGTTCGTCGATCTCACCGACCTGTATTCCGCCCGCCTCCGCCGGCTGGCAGGGCGGCTGGACCCCACGCTGCGCGACGGCGTCTACGCCGGCATGCCGGGCCCACAGTTCGAGACGCCCGCGGAGATCGCCATGCTGCGGACACTCGGCGCCGATCTCGTCGGCATGTCCACCGTGCTGGAGGCCATCGCCGCCCGCGCCGCCGGCGCCGAAGTGCTGGCGGTCTCCCTGGTCACCAACCTGGCGGCCGGGGTGACCGGCGCGCCACTGAGCCACTCCGAGGTGATCGTCGCCGGGGATGCGGCTGCCGAGCGGATGGGCGCGCTGCTGCGCGGGCTGCTCCCCGGCTTGTAGGGCCGGCTGCTCGGCTCGCGGTACGGCGGCAGCTTGTCCAGGACCAGTGGCAGGGCGTAGCTGACGAGGCCGATGTCGTGGCCGCCTGACACCACGCGCAGCGTCACCGCAGCGCCGGCGGCCCGCAGCAGGCCGGCCATCCGCGGCGCCTCACCGCGGACCAGGTGCAGCCGATCGGAGGAGCCCTCCACGAGCACCGCCCAGTGCCCACCCCAGTCGGAAGTGTGCTGATCCGGGCTGTTGGCCCGCTCGACCGCCGGATCCCCACCGAAGACGCCGTCCGGGTCGTCGACCGTGAAGTAACCGCTGACCGAGGCGAAGCCGCCGTAGAGCATCGGATGGTGCAGCGCGATGTTCGCTGCGCCGTACCCGCCCATGGAGAAGCCGACCAGCGCGCGTCGTTCCGCGGGTCGCCTGTTCGTTCGCTCCACCGCGGCGATGAGCGGCCCGACGACGAAGCTCTCCAGCCGATCCCGGCCGTCGCGGGAGTCCGCCCATTCGGTGTCGGACCGGGTGCCGTTGCCGTCCGGCGCAGCCACCACGAAGGGACGTCCGGCATCGGCAAGCCGTGCGGCCTCGGCCACGACGCCACCGGTGACGGCGTCATCGGGACTGCCGGGCACTCCGTGCAAGAAGTACACCACCGGCAACGTGACATTGTCAGGCACCGGTGGCCGGTAGACCAGCACCTTCCGGCTATGGCCCCTGTCGGGCACGGAGATGGTCCGGACCGACGACGCCACGGCGGGACCGGTCAGCCGGGGACCGGCATCGGCCACCAGCCCACAGGTGAGGAGGAGGAGGACCGGCACAAGGGCGAACAACCACCATCGCCACCCGGACGCCCCTGCCTTCGACACCGGTCCAGTGTCCGCTGGGGCAAGCTGGCGGGAGACCACTTCCGCGCGGGCAGGCGCCGGCCGCGCCGATCATGCTGAAAAGCACGTTGGGCTACGCTGCGAAACGACCCTTCCAGCATGATCGCCGCGCCACCCCACGCACCCCGCTCGCGACGCTATCGCCGCGCCACCCCACGCACCCCGCTTGCCTCCCAACACCCGCGCCGGCGGCCGGCAGTCAAGTCGGCCGCGCGAACCCCCGGCCACCCAAGCGGGACCCGCCGGGCACCCTCACATCGCGTCGGCGGGCCGATACACGCCCCAGATCTCCCGCAGCGCGTCGCAGACCTCACCGACCGTCGCTCGGGCGCGCAGGGCCTCCCGCATCGGGTACAGCGTGTTGTCCGTACCTCCGGAGGGCCCTTCGGCCGCTTTGCGCAGGTCGTCCAGGGCGCGGTTGACCTCGGCGTTGTCCCGGTCCCGGCGCAGCGTCGCCAGCCGCTCGGCCTGCTCGGCCTCGATGGCCGGATTGACCCGGAGCGGCTCGTAATGCTCGTCGGCCTCCCGCACGTACGCGTTCACCCCGACCACCACCCGCTCGCCACTCTCGATGCCCTGGGTGATGCGGTACGCCGCCCCTTCGATCTCGTTCTTCTGGAAGCCGCGCTCGATGGCCGCGACGGCGCCGCCCATGTCCTCTACGGTGGCCATGAGCTCCCGCGCCCGACCCTCGATGTCGTCGGTCAGCGACTCGACCGCGTAGGAGCCGGCGAAGGGGTCCACGGTCGCGGTCAGATCGGTCTCGCTGGCCAGGACCTGCTGGGTACGCACCGCCAGCCGGGCAGCCTTCTCCGAGGGGAGCGCGATGGCTTCGTCGTAGGAGTTGGTGTGCAGCGACTGCGTGCCGCCGAACACCGCCGCAAGCGCCTGCACGGTGACCCGGATGAGGTTGACCTCCGGCTGCTGGGCGGTGAGTTGCACTCCGGCCGTCTGGGTGTGGAAGCGCAGCATGAGCGACTTCGGATCCTTGGCGCCGAACTCCTCCCGCATGACGTGCGCCCAGATCCGCCGGGCCGCGCGGAACTTGGCCACCTCCTCCAGCAGCGTGGTGCGGCTGACGAAGAAGAAGGCCAGCCGGGGGGCGAAGCTGTCGATGTCCATCCCGGCCGAGAGCGCGGCCCGCACGTACTCGATGCCGTTGGCGATGGTGAAGGCGATCTCTTGTACGGGCGTGGCCCCCGCTTCCCCCATGTGGTAACCGGAGATGGAGATCGTGTTCCAGCGCGGAATCTCCGCCTTGCAGTACCGGAAGATGTCGGTGATGAGCCGCAGCGAGGGCTGCGGCGGGAAGATGTAGGTGCCGCGGGCGATGTACTCCTTGAGGACGTCGTTCTGGGTGGTCCCGGTGAGCCGCCGCGGGTCGACGCCCTGCTCCTCGCCGACGAGTTGATAGAGCAGCAGCAGCAGGGCCGCCGGCGCGTTGATGGTCATCGACGTGGACACCTTGTCCAACGGGATGCCGTCGAAGAGCAGCCGCATGTCATCGATCGAGTCGATGGCTACCCCGACCTTGCCGATCTCCCCGGCGGCGATCGGCGCGTCGGAGTCGTAGCCCATCTGCGTGGGCAGGTCGAAAGCGACCGACAGACCGGTACTGCCGGCGGCGAGCAGGGAATGGTAGCGCTCGTTGGACTCCCGGGCGGTGCCGAAGCCGGCGTACTGCCGCATCGTCCAGGGTCGGCCGGTGAACATGCTCGGATACACGCCGCGGGTGAACGGGAACTCCCCCGGCTCCCCCAGCTGCACCGCGGGGTCGAATCCGGCAAGGTCGCCCGGCCGGTAGACCGGCGCGATGGGCCGCCCCGACTCCGACTCACGGGTCATGACGGGGACTCGCCCTGCTTGCGTCGCCCGATGCCCAGGAGCTTGCCGATGGGGTCATATCGGCGGTCGACCACCCGCTCCTTGAGCGGGATGATCGCGTTGTCGGTGAGGTGGATGTTCTCCGGGCAGACCTCCGTGCAGCACTTGGTGATGTTGCACATGCCGATGCCGGCGGTCTCGGTGGCGATGTCCCGCCGATCCAGGGTGTCCAGCGGATGCATGTCCAGCTCGGCGAGGCGGATGAGGAACCGCGGCCCGGAGAACGACTTCTTGTTCTCCTCGTGGTCGCGGATGACGTGACAGACGTTCTGACACAGGAAGCACTCGATGCACTTGCGGAACTCCTGCGAGCGCTCGACGTCGACCTGGGCCATCCGCCGGGTGCCGTCCTTCTCCCGCGGCCCGGGCGCGAAGGCGGGCACCTGCTTGGCCTTCTCATAGTTGTAGGCGACGTCCGTCACCAGGTCCCTGATCACCGGGAACGTCCGCAGCGGGTTCACGGTAATAGTCGCTTCCCGCTCGAACGAGGACAGCCGGGTCATGCACATCAGCCGCGGCCGGCCGTCGATCTCGGCGCTACACGACCCGCACTTGCCGGCCTTGCAGTTCCACCGCACCGACAGGTCACCGGCGTGCATCCGCTGCACGGTGTGGATGGCGTCGAGGACGACTTCGCCTTCCTCCACCGGGACCACGTACTCCACGAAGTCACCACCCGTGGCGTCGCCCCGCCAGAGCTTCAGTGTCAGGTCGTAGCCCATCAGTGCTTCTCCTCGAAGAGCTCGGCCAGATCTGCGGGCATCTGCGGCAGCGGCTGCCGATCGAGGGTGACCTCCCGGCCGTCCCACCGCACGATGAGGTTCAGGGTGCCCCACTCCGGGTCGGTCTTCGGATAGTCGTCGCGGGTGTGCCCCCCTCGGCTCTCCCGACGCTCCAGGGCCGCCTTGGCAATGCACTCCGACACCGTGAGCATCGAGTGCAGGTCCATCGCCAGGTGCCACCCGGGGTTGTACACCCGTCCGCCCCGCACTGCCGCGTCGGGCACCCGGCCCCTCAGCACCGCGATCTCCTTCAGCGCCCGATCGAGCTCGCTCTGGGTGCGGATGATGCCGACCAGGTCGTGCATGGTCTCCTGCAACTCCACCTGCAGCTCATAGGCGTTCTCCACCTTCTTCTCCCCGCTGGCGCCGGCCAGGTCGAAGGGCAGCAACGCCTCGTGGAGCACCCGGTGCACGTCGGCGTCGGCCACAGCGGGCCGCCCGCCCAGTCCGCTGACGTAGCTGGCGGCGGCGTCGCCCGCCCGCTTGCCGAAGACCAACAGGTCACCGAGGGAGTTGCCGCCCAGCCGATTGGCGCCGTGCATGCCGCCGGCCACCTCACCGGCCGCGTACAGTCCGGGCACGCCCACGGCGGCCTGGGTGTCGGGGTCCACCTCGACGCCACCCATCACGTAGTGACAGGTCGGGCCGACCTCCATCGCCTCGGCGGTGATGTCGACCTCGGCCAGCTCCTTGAACTGGTGGTACATGGAGGGCAGCCGCTTGCGGATGTACTCCGCGTCCCGACGGCTGGCGATGTCGAGGAAGACCCCGCCGTGCGGGCTGCCCCGACCGGCCTTGACCTCGGAGTTGATCGCCCGGGCGACCTCATCGCGCGGCAGCAGCTCCGGTGGGCGCCGGTTCTTCCTCTTGTCCGTGTACCACCGGTCGCCCTCCTCCTCGCTCTCGGCGGTCTCCGCCCGGAAGAACTCCGGAATGTAGTCGAACATGAAGCGGCGGCCCTCGGAGTTGCGCAGCACCCCGCCGTCGCCGCGGACGGACTCGGTGACGAGAATGCCCTTGACCGACGGCGGCCAGACCATGCCTGTCGGATGGAACTGGACGAACTCCATGTTGACCAGCGAGCCACCGGCCCACAGGGTCAGGGAGTGCCCGTCTCCGGTGTACTCCCAGGAGTTCGAGGTCACCTTGAAGGACCGGCCGATGCCACCGGTGGCCAGCACGACTGCTGGGGCACGGAAGAGCACAAACTGGCCGCTCTGTCGCCGGTACCCGACGGCACCGGAGATGGCCTCGCCGTCCTTGAGCAGGCGGCTGATCGTGCACTCCATGTAGACGTCGATGCCGAGGGAGACGGCCCGCTGCTGCAGCGTGCGGATCATCTCCAGACCGGTCCGGTCCCCGACGTGGGCCAACCTCGCGTACGCGTGGCCGCCGAAGTCGCGCTGGCTGATCAGACCCTCGGGCGTCCGGTCGAACAGCGCACCCCACTCCTCGAGCTCCCAGACACGGTCCGGTGCCTCCTGCGCGTGCAGCTGGGCCATCCGCCACTGGTTGAGCATCTTGCCGCCGCGCATCGTGTCGCGGAAGTGCACCCGCCAGTTGTCCTCGGGATACACGTTGGCCATCGACGCGGCGATGCCGCCCTCGGCCATCACCGTGTGCGCCTTTCCGAGGAGTGACTTGCAGACGATCGCCGTCCTGGCGCCGGCCTCGTGCGCGCCGATCGCGGCCCGCAGGCCGGCTCCGCCCGCGCCGACGACGACGACGTCGTAGTCGTGGACCTCCAGCGACTCACCCGGGTAGGGCACCCCCTGGGCGGGAGCCGGCGCGGCGGTTGGTTCCGGAGTCATCGATACGGACATCTCAGGCCACCCAGTGCGGATCGGTGAACGCGCCGGCCGCGACCAGCGCGATGTAGAGATCGGTGAGTCCCACCCAGATCAGGCTTGCCCAGGCCAGCTGCATGTGCTTCTCGTTGAGCCGGGACACCGCCGTCCACGCCTTGTACCGGACAGGATGTTTGGAGAAGTGGTTGAGCCGGCCGGCGGTGATGTGTCGGCAGGAGTGGCAGGAGATCGTGTAGAGCGTGATCAGCGCAGCGTTCACCACGAGGAAGGCAGTGCCGAGGCCGACCCCGAAGCTGCCTCCGAAGTCGAAGGCGACGATGGCGTCCCAGGACAGGATGAAGCAGAAGATCACTGCGATGTAGAAGAAGTAACGGTGCACGTTCTGCAGAATGAGTGGGAAGCGCGTTTCGCCGGTGTACTTCGCGTGCGGCTCGGAAACCGCGCAGGCCGGTGGGGACAGCCAGAACGAGCGGTAGTACGCCTTGCGGTAGTAGTAGCACGTGAGTCGGAAGCCCAGTGGGAAGATCACGATGTAGATCGCCGGGGTGATGATCCAGAACGTGGGCAGCAGCGAGATGTGCGGCGCCGGCGCGCAGGACGAGGTGAGACACGGCGAGTAGAACGGGGAGAGGTACGGGTCGCTGAAGAAGTTTCTGCCCTGAAAGGCCCGGAACGTCGAATACACCACGAACGCCAGCAGGCCGAAGGCGGTCAATGCCGGTTGGACCCAGTAGGAGTCGTGGCGCAGTGTGCGGGCACCGATGGCCGCTCGGGTCGTGCTGGTGGGCCGGTCGGTGGGCGTCTGGGTAGCCATGTACGTCCGTTTCGTCGTGCCGCGGTTGACCGTGGTTACGGGGGGAATCCTATGGCCCGCCCACTTTGCGGTGACGACCTGGTTCCGGGTGACGTCGCGGTGTCAGGCTTGCCACCTCCGACTGTGCCGTTCGGCGGAACTGTGATGAACGTCACGGCGCCCGGTTACCTCGGGTTAACCTGTTGATCATCATGCCCAACCACGTCCGTCGAGCGGGTCGGCCCCTCAGCAGAGTCGCGGCCGCCGTGATTTGCGGGCTGCTCCTGGTGGCCGGGGGGGCGCTGCCGGCCCTGCCTGCGATCGCCGACCCGACACCTGCGGTGGCCAACCCCGCGGTGGCCAACCCGACGCCCGCGGTGGCCGCCGAGCCGGTAGGCGGGCGTCTGCTGGGCGGCACCGCGGTGGTGGTGTCCCCCGGTGCCGCGGCACTGCCCAAGGCCATCACCGCGTCGTCCTGGGTGGTCGCCGATGGGGATACCGGTGAGATCTTGGCGGCGCGCAACCCGCACGGCCGGTTCGCGCCGGCATCGACGCTGAAGATCCTCACTGCGCTCACCTTGTTGCCCCGGCTCTCCAGCCGGCGGGTGGTCCGTGTCACCAACGCCGAGGAAATGGTGGACGGGACGAAGGTGGGTCTCGTCCCCGGATCATCGGTGCGGGTCGACCAGTTGTTCACCGCGTTGCTCGTCGTCTCGGCCAATGACGCGGCCGACGTGCTCGCTGATGCGGACGGCGGCCTCCCCGTCACACTGGGCCGCATGCGGGCGGAGGCTCACCGGCTGCAGGCCTCGGACACGGTGCCGCGCACCGTGCACGGCTTGGACGTCGCAGGTCAGACGAGCTCGGCCTACGACCTCGCCCTGATGGGCCGCGCCGGCCTCGCGATGCCGTCGTTCCGGCACTACGTGGCCATCCGCACGGCGCGGATGCCGGCGCCGCACGGCAAGACCTTCCAGATCACCACGCACGACAAGCTGCTCACCCACTTTCCGGGTGCGTTGGGGGTGAAGAACGGCTACACCGACGCCGCCCGGGCCAGCTTCGTCGGGGCCGCTCGGCGTGGCGGGCGCACCCTGATCGTCGCCTTGATGCACGCCGATCCCCTGGTGTGGAAGGAGGCAGCCGCGCTGCTGACCTGGGGGTTCGCCGCAGACGGGCGGGTGACCCCGGTCGGGCGGTTGGTCGCCCCGCTGCCGCCCGCGGCGATCTCGGGTGCGACCAGCGCCGCTCGTGGGGCTGCGCCGGCCACCCGGCGGCACGCCGGGCCAGCGTCGTTCCTGCTGCCCGCCCTGGCGATCGGCGCCCTCCTCGCGCTCCTGGTGTGGATCGCGATCCGCCGCCTCGGGCGGGCACGCACCGCCGAGTCGCCTGACCCGGGATGACGCGCCGCCGGCTATCCCCGGGCTCAGTTCGCCGGGGGGGCCAGGTCGGCGGTTCCCGAGGGGGCGACATCGTCGTCGTAGGGCGCGGTCACCGTCCAGGCGGCAGAGAAGATCACGAAGCGACAGACCAGGTTGATCCAGACCAGCGCACCGATGACGACCCCCAGGGTGCCGTAGGCGGCGGTGGCGGACCGCGTGACACGGGCTATGTAGTACGCGCCGCCGAGCTTGAGGATCTCGAACCCGACGGCGGCGAAGACGACCCCCTTGAAGACGCGCCGCCATGGCGTCTGCACTCTCGGTAGCCGGGCGAACAACCACAGGAAGATCACCACGTTGGCGACCATCCCGATGCCGATCGTGATGATCCGGGTCAGCACGCCGACTCCGGTGATGCTGCCGACGTGCAGCACGCGGATCACCCAGGACGTGGCGGCGCTGCCGACGCCGGAGATCCCCACCGAGATCGCCAGCGCCAGACCGAGGCCGAGCAGGATGACGACGTCGTGCAACTTGGAGGTGATGATGTTGCCAGCGCTAGCGCTGTGGTGCCAGACGGTGCGGATCGCTGTCCGCAGGTTGGCTACCCAACCCAGACCTGAATACAGCAGACCGAGCAGCGCGATCAGGCCGACGGTCCGCCGGGAGTTGATCAATCCGTCGACGATCTGCTTGCTCTGGCCGGGCAGGGTGTCGCTGATTCCCTTGATCACCCTTGCGGCCAGATCGGGATGACCGGCCAGGACGAAGCCCAGGACGGACACGGTGAGCAGCAGCAGCGGAAACAGCGAGAGGAAGCTGAAGTAGGTGATCGCCGCGGCCAACTGGCTGCCCATGTCGGCGCCGTAGCGCTGCCCGGCGCGAACGACGTGGTCCAGCCACCCCGCTCTGCCTCGGATCCGGGCGAAGGTCTCCGAGGCCCGGGTCTTCAGGCTCATGGCCCCCGGGAAACCCTCCGGCCGGCGGTGGTCCTCACGTCGCCGGGAGAAACCCGACCGCGCTGTGGACCGCGGCGAGGGTGCCGGCGGCCACCTCCGACGCCTTCTCCCGACCCCGCCGCAACGCCTGATCGACGTAGGTCGGATCGCCGAGGACCGCGCTCAGGCGTCGCTGGAACGGGGTAAGTGCCTCCACGACGACTTCGGCCAGGTCCCGCTTGAAGTCGCCGTAGCCGCGCCCGGCATAGTCCTGCTCGAGGTCGGCCACGGAACGCCCCGAGAGCGCCGCGTGAATGATCAGCAGGTTGGTGATGCCCGGCTTGGCCGCTGGATCGGCCCGTACCTCGCGACCGGCGTCGGTGACCGCGCTGCGAATCTTCTTGGCCAGGACCGCGGGGTCGTCCTGAAGGTAGATCGTGCCGGCCGGCGGCAACGACTTGCTCATCTTGCGGCTGGGATCCTGCAGGTCCATGACCCGGTCACCGGCTTGCCCCACGTACCCGGACGGCACGGTGAACGTGGGTCCGGATCGCGCGTTGAAGCGTTGCGCGAGATCCCGGGTCAGTTCCAGGTGCTGGCGCTGGTCGTCGCCGACGGGGACGAGATCGGCCTGGTAGAGCAGGATGTCGGCGGCCTGCAGAACCGGGTAGGTGAACAGCCCCACGGTCGCGGGACCCAACTCCGCCCGGTTGCTCTTGTCCTTGAACTGGGTCATCCGGCTGGCCTCACCGTAGCCGGTGATGCACCCGAGCACCCAGGCAAGCTGGGCGTGCTCGGGGACCTGGCTCTGCACGAACACCGTGCAGCGCTCGGGATCCAGGCCAGCCGCGAGCAACTCGGCGACGGCCTCCCGGGTGCGCCGACGCAGGGTCGCCGGGTCCTGCGGGACCGTGATGGCGTGCAGGTCCGGGATGAAGTAGAAGGCGTCGAAACCGTCCTGCATGGCCACCCAACGGCGCACCGCGCCGAGGTAGTTGCCCAGGTGCGACCCGCTGCCGGTGGGCTGGATGCCGGAGAGCACGCGGGGCCGGCCGGGTGGGAGGATCGTCACACCGTCATTGTTCCAGCCGTACGGGCTGCTCCGATGACGCCTGCGACTCGGCCGGGTCGGCCGTCGAGTCCGGGCGCGCCAGGCCATCGGCCGGCTCGGGGCGGACCCGGACGCGAGCCACCCGCCTGCCGTCCATCTCGGCGACGATGAGCTCACAGCCCTCGGCCGGCACCCGATCGCCGAGCGTCGGTACCCGCCCCAGTGTCGTCAGGATGTAGCCGGCCGCGGTCTCGTACGGGCCGTCGGGCAACCTGCGCCCTGTGGCCTCGGCGAACTCGTCCAGGTTGAGCAGCCCGTCCACCTCGACCTCGCCACCCGAGAGATGCGTCGCCGAGCGACCGGTGGCGTCGTACTCGTCCCGGATGTCGCCGACAAGTTCCTCGATCAGGTCCTCGAGCGTGACGATCCCCGCGGTGCCGCCGTACTCGTCGACCACGACGGCGATGTGCTGCCCGACCCGCCGCAGATCCGACATCGCGTCGAGCACCGTACGACTGTCCGGCAGCATCGTCACCTGCCGGGCCAGATCGCCGACCGTGGTGCTCTCCGGGCCGGCAGAGAAGGCGCCCATCAGGTCCCGGACATGAACGAAGCCGACGATTTCATCATGGCTCCCGCGCTCGATGGGAAACCGGGACCGGGTCGAGGCGGCGACGAGGGGAGCCGCCTCCGAGACCGGCAGCGAGGCGTCGAGGAAGTCGACCTCGGTGCGCGGGATCATCACCTCGCGGATCTGCCGTTTGCCGGCCTGGAACACCTCGGCGATGAGTGTGCGTTCCTCCGCACTGAGGGATTCGTGCGCCGCAACCAGATACCGCAGCTCCTCCTCGGTGATGGCGTCCCGGGTGGCCCCCGGGTCGACGCCGAGCAGCCGGACCACGACGTTGGTCGACCGCGAGAGCAGCCAGATCGCCGGTCTCAGCGCGGTCGCCACCCGGTCCAGTCCGGGCCCCAGCACCACCGCCACACCCTCGACGCGCTGCAGGGCGATCCGCTTGGGCGCCAGTTCGCCGAAGACGATGGCGAAGTAGCTGATGATCAGCGTGATCACGACGGTGGCCAGCACGTCGGCCAGCGCGCCGGGCAGGTCGTACCCGGCCAGGACGCGCTTGAGCCGACCTGCGAGTGTGGCCTCGCCGAAGGCCGCCGACATGAAGCCGGTGAGGGTCACCACGATCTGGACGGTCGCGAGGAAGCGGTTGGGATCGGCGGCGAGCCGGGCCACCCGTTGGCCGCGCCGCCCGCTTCGGGCGAGGCCGCGAACCTGCCCCTCGCGCAATGACACGAGCGCCATCTCGGTGGCCGCGAACAGGCTGCCGGTCAGGATGAAGAGCCCGACCAGGGCGATGCTCAACAGGACCTGGGTCATGGCGGGCCCATCGACCACCGGGGTCGGCCGTGACTCGCAGGGTCCTCCATCGCCATCAGCGTAAGGGGCGCGGGGCGCCGATCCCGGCCGGAGGAGGTTGGCTCATCCGCCGAAAGCCTCGGTTGGGCGGCTTCGGGGACTAGAGCATGGTCCACGCGGTCGCCACGGGGCGACCGTCGGTGCCGAAGCGCAGTCGAACCGGGCCGGCTGGCACGTCGTCACTGACAAAGCGGCCATAGCTGTCCAGTTCCAGCGGGCGGACACCGCCGGGGGTGTCCACCGACGCGGGACCCGCGGCCGGTGTTACCTGGCCCACGAGGTGACGCCGGTCACCGCGCGGTGTCACCTGTAGATCGACGGTCAGACTGGCGGCCTCGAAAACGAGCAGCCGGGTGTCCGCCGGACCGCGGACGGCCCCCACGGTCTCCCGTGAGTCGGCAATCAGCGTGGCGAGTTCGGCGTCGAGGGTCCGCATGACGAAGGCCGCCTTGGCGGCTTCCAGCACAAGCGGCGGGGGTGGGTCGTCAACTGCCGCCTGGCGAAGCCGGGCCAGCAGCACCTCGTCCGAGTCGGTCATCCAGACCCACCTCCTTCATCACCTAGACAGAGTCACCAGCGGACTCGCTGATACCACCATCGTCCACAAGTCGGCGCAGACGTGCGAGGCATCGCCCGCGGTTCGGGCCGATGCTGCCCATCGGCAGGCCCAGGGCGGCACTGATGTCTTCATAGGACAACGGCGGATCGGTCAGCAGGAGCCGCAGAAGCACGCGGCAGCGCTCCGGCAGCTGGTGAAACGCGTGCCGCAGGAAATCGTCACGCTCGGCGCGCAGCAGCCGGTACTCCGGCGGCGGCCCGTACGGGACAGCAACATTCATCTCCTCAACATTCATCTCCGCGACAACATTCATCTCCGCGACGCCCCCGGGCCGCTCCCGCCCGAGGCGGGCGATCTGGCGAAGGCCCTCCCGACGCACGGTTGTCGCCAGCCAGCCTCCGAGGTGCTCCGGGTCCTTGATCGCGTCCAGCTGCTCGAGCAACCGCAGCCAGCCGGTCTGCACCGCATCCGCCGCGTCCGCAGTGTCCAGTCGCAACTCGCGGGCCACCGCCCACAGCAAGGGGGTGAAGCGTTCGACCAGCGCCTCCCAGCTGACGGCGTCGCCGAGGACCGCGCGGCGAAAGAGGTCAGCGGTGGCCGGAGGTGACATACGACGTTACGAGGGGGTGTCGCCCGCGGCCCCCGCGCAGCAGCCGCAGCCGCAGCCGCCCTCTGGTGGACACCCGTCTCCCGGCTCGAGGACCGGACCGACCAACGCTCGAGCCTGCCGGTTGGCGATCCGGAGCAGCGCCTCGGCGGCATGCTGCGCGCTCTCCCCGGTCTTCGACATCCGAGCGGCGATCAAGCCGGCGACCAAGGGGGTAGCGAAAGAGGTGCCGCTCCAGGATGCGAGGCCCGCAGAGGTGAAGGTCAGACCCACATTCGGCGGCTCGGTGTAGGCATACGTACCGACCGGGTAGGCGTTCACCATGTCTACGCCCCGGGCGTAGACATCCACCCAGCTGCCGAAGTTGCTGAAGTTCGCCCGGACCCCGGTCTGGTCGAGGGCGCCGACAGAGATCGTCCATGGGAAGGTTGCCGGCCAGAACGGCCCGCGATTGCCGTCGTTGCCGGCGGCGGCGACCAGAACGGTGCCCTTGTAGAACCGCAACCGGTTCTCATAGAAGACCTCGAATCCCATGAGGTTGAGGTTGTATCGCGTCGTGCATCCAGCCGACAGACTGATGATGTCGGGCATCTCATCCATGGCACTGTCCAGCTTCGCCGCGATCGCGGACTCATACACCGCCCCACCGTTGGGCAGGAACCCCTTGACGATCACCTCAGCCTTCGGCGCCATCGCCCGGACAACTCCCGCGACGAACGTGCCGTGACCGGTGTAGTGGCCGAGCGCAGCGGGATTGACCACTTCCGGGTCACCGGTCACCCCCTGCAGCCACGGCTGCAGGGCGACGAGCCCCAGGTCCAGGCCGGTGTCCACGACGCAGACCCGGACACCCTCACCGGTGCAGTCCGGGTCGGTGCTGATCCCTGGGTCGGGATCCTGGCCGCCGGGAGGGAGCGGTTCGGTGGCCGGGCAGCAACTGGCGGGGGTAATCCACAGCACGTGGTCCGGGGTTGCGACGCCGACGCCCAGTCGGGCGTCCAGCACGGTCAGGGCGGCCTGCACATTGCCGCCGGGCGGGTGGTAGGCGGTGACGCCGCCGATGATGCTGTCGGCGACGGCATCGCTACGATCACCCAGCGCGTCCCGTACCCGTGGCAGATCGGTGTCGCGGACAAGCAGCACGCCGCGACGGTAGATGTACTCCGTGTCACCCGGGTCGTCGGATTTCCCGCTGTACGCCACGGCGTCGGGCAGCGCGACGCGGATGATCTCGACCTGCGCGCGCAACCGGTTCTGCCGGACCTTGGGGTCCTCCAGCGTGGCGGCGGCTGGGCGGCGCTCCTCGTCCTGACCGACCATCGCGATCGTGTCTCCTACCTGTCGTCACTGACCGTTGCCCGGACTGTCTAGCATTCCTTCGGTGCCGACGGTAGAGGCGCGGGGGCCTGCCGCTGCCCAGGTGGACGTCGAGGACCTGCTCGCCCTTGCGCTGGCACGGCCGGCGGAAGCACTCGTTGCCGCCCGCTCGCTGCTGGGCGCACGGCCGGAGCCGTTGCCGGCATCGGTGGCACACCAGGCGGCCGGGATCGTCCTACGGGATCGTGGCGAGCTGCCCGAGGCCCTGACGGAGCTACAGGCCGCTCTAGCCTGCGCGCGTCTCGCTGGGGCCGACCAGCGGATAGCGGATGTGCGGGCGACACTCGGCGCGGCGTTGGTCATGGCCGGCAGGACCCGTCGCGGGTTGGCCGAGCTGGAACGCGCGGCCTCGGTTGCCCAGGGTCAACTGCTGGCGAAAGTACGGTTGCGGTGGGCACACGTGCTGTACCTGCTCGGACGACATGATCAGGCACTGCCACTGCTGCACGCCGCGGTCTCCGCCTTCCGTCGCGCGAGCGACATCCGGTGGGAAGCGCGGACGTTGCAGAACCGGTGCATGTGCTACCTCGCGGCCGGCGCCACCCAGCGGGCGGAGGCCGACGCCGTGCGCGCCGGCACCCTGTTCCGCAGCATCGGACAGGATCTCGAGGCTGCCCAGGCCGTCCACAACCGGGCGCTGGCGGCACATCAAGCCGGCAACCTGCCGCTGGCCCTGCGGCGCCTGGCCGAGGCGGCGCGGGACTACCAGGCGATCGACGTGTTCTCCCCTGATCTGGCCATCGACGAGGCCGCCGTCCGGCTCACGGCCGGGCTCGTCGATGATGCCGTCGACGGACTCACCGACGCGCTGGCGACGCCGCACCTGCAGCCGGTCAAGCGCGCGGAGCTCCAACTGGCGGCGGCAACGGCGAAGCTGGCCCAGAACCTGCCGAACGAGGCGGTGCCGGCGAAGGACCTCGCAACCGCCGCCGCTGCCGACTTCCGCCGCCAGCGGCGGGCATGGTGGTCGGGACGGGCCGCGTTGGTGATCGTCCAGGCCCGCTTCACAGCCGGGGAGCGCAGCCGGGACCTCGTCCGCACCGCCGCGGCATTGGCGGACTCCTACGGGCCGGGCTATCCCCAGGATGCCCCATTCGCCCACCTCCTCGCCGGTCGGCTGGCCGCCGGTCAGGGGGACGCCGCGCTGGCGGAAGCCCACCTGTCGGCGGCCGCGCGGAGTCGGCGCGGCGGCACCCCCCTGGTCCGGGCGACCGGGTGGCTCGCGGAGGCGCTGCGGTGGGCGGAGCAGGGCCGGCCCGGGCGCGTTCTGCGGGCCTGCGGTCACGGCCTGGACGCGCTGGAGGAGCACCAGCAGACGATCGGTGATGTCGAACTGCGAGCGCTCGCCACTGCCCACGGTCGCGAGCTTTCCGAGCTGGCGCTGCATGCCGCGCTGCCCCGTGGCCCGCGGGCTGTGCTCCGCTGGGCCGAGCGCTGGCGGGCAACCGCCCTCACCGTGCCGTCAGTGCGCGATGCCGACCACGGCGGCCTGGGCACCGAGCTTGCGGCGTTGCGCGACGCGATACGCCGCCTGGAGACGGCGCGGGCTGCGGGGCGGCCGACCGGTCAGCTCGAGCGGCAGCGGCAGGCGAGGGAGGTGACACTGCGACGCCGGCAACGACACCTGCCCGGCGAAGGTGGCCCGCCGCGGCGCGTTCCGGTTGACACCCTGCTGGCTGCCCTGGGTACGGCCACGCTGGTCGAGTTGGTCGTCGTCGACGGCAGCCTGCACGCGGTGATCGCCAGGCAGGGGCGAGTGCGCCGGGTGGCGGTCGGGCCGGTGGCCAGCGCGGAGCAGGAAGTGGACTTCGCCCGTTTCGGCTTGCGGCGGGCGGCGCATGGACGCGTTCCCCCCCTCGCCGGACTCGGCCGTCAGCTGCAGGAGGCGCTCCTTGGCCCCGCAAGCCGGGCACTCCCCGACGACACCACTGCGGTCATCCTCGTTCCGCCGGGCCGGCTGCACGCGGTTCCCTGGGGCCTGCTACCGACGCTGGGCCAACGTCCGGTTACCGTCGCGCCGTCGGCCGCGGCCTGGCTCCGGGCCCGTGGCGCCCGGCCACCGGCGCAGCGTCGGGTTGCCCTCGTCGCGGGCCCGGACCTCGGCACCGGCGGGGCTGAAGTGCCCCAGCTCGCCGCCCGGTATGTCGGGGCGAGCGTGCTGCGCGATGGCAGGGCGAACACCGATCAGGTCCTCGCCGCCCTCGACGGCGCGTGGCTGGGACACATCGCGGCGCATGGGGTGTTCCGGGCGGACAGTCCGCTCTTCTCCTCCTTGCGCCTCGACGACGGCCCGCTGATGGTCCACGACCTGGAACGGCTGGGCCGGGCGCCCTACCGGCTGGTGCTCTCCGCCTGCGACACCGGGGTCGCCGCCGCGGTGGGCGCGGATGAGGTGCTCGGCATGGTCAGTGGACTGCTCGCGGTCGGCACCGCGAGCGTGGTCGCCAGCGTGACACCGGTCAACGACGAGGCGACCGTGCCGGTCATGCTCGCGCTCCACGACGCCTTGGACGCCGGTGCCGATCCGGCAGCGGCCCTGCTGGCCGCCCGCTCCGCCGTCGCCGGAGACCCAGTGGCCGAAGCGACCGCGGCGTCGTTCCTCGCGCTCGGGGGCTGAACAGCGAGCCGCCGTACACGTCGCCGGCGCTACAGGTGGGCCACGTCCGCCTGCTTGGTGCGTACGGCCTCCGCGGCCTCTCTGAGACCGGCCAGTTCGGTGTCGCTGAGGTCGATCTCCACGACGCTGCGGACACCTTCACGGCCGATCTCGGCGACCACGCCGAGGTAAACCCCGGACAGTCCGTATTCGCCGTCGACCCAGGCGCAGACCGGCATCCGCTCTCCGGCGTCCTGCGCCACCGCCTTGACCATCCGGGCCGCCGCGGCCGAGGGCGCGTAGTACGCCGACCCGGTCTTCAGCAGAGCGACCACCTCGGCACCGCCGTTGCGGGTCCGGGTGACCAGTTCCGCGATGGTTTCAGCGGACAGTACGTCGGCCAGCGGCTTTCCATCGACCGCGCACTGCGACGGCACCGGCACCATGGTGTCGCCGTGCGAGCCGAGGGTGAGCGTGCGCACCGAGCCGACCGGTACGCCGGCCGCCTCGGCGACGAAGTGGGAGAACCGGGCCGTGTCGAGCATGCCGGCCTGGCCGATGACCCGGCTCTTCGGAAAGCCGGTGACGTTGGCCGTGAGCGCCGTCATCTCATCAAGCGGATTGGACACCACGATCACCACAGCGTCCGGCGAATGCTTGGCGACGTTCTCCGCAACCTGTCGGACGATCTTCGCGTTGGTCGCGATGAGGTCCATTCGACTCATGCCGGGTTTCCGCGGGAGACCAGCAGTGATCACTACGACGTTGGACCCGGCGGTCTGCTCATATCCCGAGCCGTCGGCGCCGGTGGTCACACCGACCACCTTCGTCTCGAAGCCCTCGATCGGCCGGGACTGGTTGAGGTCGAGCGCCAAGCCCTCCGGCTTGCCCTCAACGATGTCGGTGAGCATGACGGAGTCGAACAGGTCGTACTGGGCCAGTCGCTGGGCGGTCGTCGACCCGTAGAAGCCGGCTCCGACGACGGTCACCCTGCCGTTGCGGGTCATGACGAGGCCTCCTGCAGCGTGGAGATGAGGGCGTCGGCGTACTCGCTGGTGCCGACCGCTGTCGGGTCGTCGCGGTTCGGCTTCATGTCATAGGTCACGTTCCGGCCTTCTCCCAACACGGTGGCCACCGCGCTCTCCAGGTTGTCCGCGGCGGCCAGCTCACCGAGATGCCGGAGCATCAACATGCCGGAGAGGATCATCGCGGTCGGGTTGACCTTGTTCAGGCCCTTGTACTTCGGCGCGCTGCCGTGGGTGGCCTCGAACACCGCCGCGTCGGCGCCGATGTTCGCGCCGGGGGCGACCCCCAGGCCACCGACCATCCCGGCCGTGAGGTCGGAGAGGATGTCGCCATAGAGGTTGGGCAGCGCGAGCACATCCCACTCCTCCGGGCGCTGGATCAGCCCCATGCAGGTCGCATCGACGAGGTTCTCCCAGGCGTCGATGTCCGGGTAGTCTTTCGCCACATCACGGAACACCGAGAGGAACAGGCCGTCGGTGAACTTCATGATGTTGGACTTCTGGATGCAGTGCACCCGCTTCCGACCGTTGGCCCTGGCGTAGTCGAAGGCGTAGCGGATGATCCGCTCGGAGCCGAAGACGCTGATGGGTTTGATCGAGACGCCGCTGTCCGGCCGGATCTGCTTCTTCTGCTTGCCGTTGAGAAACTCGATGACCGAGGCGGCGTCCGCGGTGCCCTGCTCGTACTCGATGCCGGCGTAGAGGTCCTCGGTGTTCTCTCGGATGATCATGACGTCGATGTTGTCGAAGCGGCTCCGCACACCCGGATAGGTCTTGCACGGCCGGACGCAGGCGTAGAGCTCGAGCTCGGCCCGCAGTGCGACGTTGACCGACCGGAAGCCGGTGCCGATCGGTGTGGTGATCGGGCCCTTGATGGCTACCTTGTTGCGTTTGATGGAGTCCAGCGTCGCCGGTGGCAGCGGCGTGCCGGCTGTCTCCATGATGTCGACACCGGCCTCTTGCACATCCCAGTCGAAGCTGCCGCCGACGGTGCCCAGCGCCGCTTCCAGCACGCGGCGGGTCGCTTCGGTGAGCTCGGGTCCGGTGCCATCGCCCGGGATCAGGGTCACTCGGTAGGTTGCCATGTGGGCCGTCTCAGTCCCTCGCGAGGTCGTCAGAAGCGGAACATCCCGCAGGCTAACGGGAACGGCACGGGCACGATTCGGCGGGTCATCATCGGATCACGGCCGCAGCGGCGGGACCACCACGGCGAGGACCATCATGGGGATGGCCAGGCTGAGGAGAACCGCGACGTCGAAGGCTCGGCCGCGGACCACGAGCAGGCCGGCGTCCCGGGCCGGGAGCAGCAGCCGGCACCCGGCGGCCAGCAGCACGCCGAACGCGGCGAGCACGGTGCCGATCCGGAAATGGTGGGCGTAGGCGACCCCCAGGCCGGCGGCCACCACGAGCAACGAGGCGGCGATCGGCCACTCGCGCACCCGGGGCGCACGGTCGCGACTGGTCGCCCGCGGCGGCTCGCCGGCCATCGGTGCAGTCACCTCCGACTCACCGCTCCGCCAGCGGTACCCACGTCCGGTTGTGCTCGCCGACGTACTCGCTGTCAGGCCGGATGAGCCGGTTGTCGGCGTGCTGTTCCATGATGTGCGCTGTCCAGCCAGCCATCCGAGAGACGGCGAGCACCGTGGTGAACAGGTCGGTCGGGATGCCGAGCGCCGCGTAGGCGGTGACGGCGAAGAAGTCGACGTTCGGATAGAGCCCTTCGGCCTCGAGCACGGTGGACTCCACAGCCTTCGACCGCTCGAACAACGATCGGTCCCCAGTGCCGTCGCTCAACCGCTCGGACAGCCGCCGGAGGTGGGTCGCCCGCGGGTCCACACCGCGATAGATCCGATGCCCGAAACCCGCGATGCGCTCGCCGTTGCTCAACCGGCCGCGGATGGCCGCATCGGCATCCTCGGGCTTGTCCACGGACTCGAGCAGGCGCATCACCTGCTCGTTGGCCCCGCCGTGCAGTGGCCCTTTCAGCGTACCGATCGCCGCGACGACCGCCGAGTGCATGTCGGACAGCGTCGCCGCGCACACTCGAGCAGCGAACGAGGACGCGTTGATCGTGTGATCCGCGTTGAGCACCAGGCACTCGTCGAAGGCCGCAGCGGTCTCCGGCGATGGGGACTGGCCCGTGATTTGCAGCAGGAAGTTCCCGGCGATACCGAGCGTGGGATCCGGCTCGGGCGGTGCCTCGTCCCGGCCGCGGCGGGCCCCGGCGTAGCGCGCGACCACTACCGGCACCGCGGCCACCAGCCGCAGGGCCTTGCGAAGGTCGGCGTCCGGCGCGTTGGAGTCCTTGTCCGGATCCTCGTGCCCCAGCGCGGAAACCACAGTACGCAGCGCCTCCATCGGCTGCGCCGTGGCAGCCAACTCCGGCAGCAGCCGATCGGCGATCGGCGGTATCTCGCGGGCCTGGGCAACGTCAGCGCCCAGCCGGTCCAGCTGCGCCGCCGTGGGCAGGGCGCCGCGATGGAGCAGATAGACGCATTCCTCGAAGGAGATCTTCCCGACGAGGTCGTCGACGTCATACCCGCGGTAGAACAACCGCCCAGCCCTGCCGTCGATGTCACTGAGCGCGGTCGAGGCGGCCACGACGTCGGCGAGTCCACGTGATGTTGCCGGCATTGCGTCGTCCTCAGGGTGGGCCGGAGGCGGTGCTCGAGGTCGGTGCTCGAGGCAGTGCCCAGGTGACGCCTGAGTCTAACGGCGGACCCGCCGAGAGCCCGGTCGACGACGCAACAGGACAGCCGCCCGCCGGCCGGACGGATTCCCGCAGCGCAGAGGCGTTGAGCCCCCCCGCGGGCGGGTAGTGGCCCGAAAAGTGGGGTTGGCCAGCGGTTTCCTCGGAAGGGGCATTGGGACGTGTCGATGACGCCACACCTGCGGATCGAGGAGACCGGACAGGTCTTCGAGTTGGCCGAGGAGATCACGACTGTCGGCCGCGGTGCTGGCGTCGCCATCCGGTTAGGAGACCCCAGCGTCTCCCGGTTGCACGCCGAACTGGTTCGGCGAGGCGACCACGTGTACGTTGCCGATCTTGGCTTGTCGGCCAACGGCACCCGGGTCAACGGGCGCCCGGTCGGCCGACGGGTCCTCGACGAGGGCGACGTCGTCGCCTTCGGGACGTCCCGCGCGCGGATCGGCGGCCTACCGATGTCGGCGACCGACGAGGACACGGTGGAGATGCGCCGGGTCGTCGCGCCGGATCTCACCCGGCGGGAGGTCGACGTGCTGACCGCGCTGTGTCGCCCGGCCCTGCAGCAGCAGGCCGCCTTCGTGGCGCCGGCCACGGCACGCGACATCGCCGCCGAACTGGTCGTGACCGAAGCCGCCGTCAAGCAGCACCTGCTCCGGCTCTACCTGAAGTTCCTCATCCCGGAGGGGATCAACCGGCGAACCCGGCTGGCCAACGAGATCATCTCACTGGGCATCGTGCGCCCGGGTGCCGCGGACAGCGACGGGCGACCATCCCCCGCGGTCCTCCGGGTGGGTTGAGCGGCCCCGGCAGCGGCAGCCGCGTGGCAGCGGCTCAGTGGAAGAAGTGCCGGGTGCCGGTGAAGTACAGCGAGATGCCCGCCTTCTCGGCAGCGGCGATCACCTCCTCGTCGCGTACGGAGCCGCCCGGTTCGACGACGGCCCGGACGCCGGCCTCGGTGAGCACCTCCAGGCCATCGGCGAAGGGAAAGAAGGCGTCACTGGCGACCACCGCGCCGGCTGCCCGGGAACCGGCCCGGGCGACGGCCAACCGGGCCGCGTCCACCCGGTTGACCTGGCCCATGCCGACGCCAACGGTGGCCCCCTCGGCGGCGAGCAGGATGGCGTTGGACTTCACCGCCCGCACCGCCCGCCAGGCGAAGGCGAGATCACCCAGCGTCGCCTCGTCCGCGGCGGCACCGGCGACCAGCCGCCAGGCGCTCAGGTCGTCCCCCGGGGCATCGAGGCGGTCGACGGCCTGCATCAGCAGTCCGCCGCTGATCTGTCGGAGTTCGGTACGGGGGGCGGCCGATGGCGGCGGGCAGCGCAGGATGCGCAGCGATGCCTTCCTCGCCAGGGCGGCCACCGCGCCTGGGTCGTACTCCGGCGCCACGATCACCTCGGTGAAGATCTCGGCCACCTGCTCGGCCATCGCGATAGATACCGAACGGTTGGTGGCAATCACCCCGCCGAAGGCGCTGAGCGGGTCGCAGGCATTCGCCCGGCGATGCGCCTGCGCAATATCCTCCCCCACCGCGATACCGCACGGGTTGGCATGCTTGATGATCGCCACGGCGGGGGCGGCGAAGTCACTCGCCGCCCGACGGGCCGCGTCGGCGTCCACGAAGTTGTTGTAGGACATCTCCTTGCCGGCGAGCTGCTCGGCCTGCGCGAGTCCGGACGGCGCGTCCCGGTCCAGGTAGAGCGCGGCTGGCTGGTGCGGGTTCTCCCCGTACCGCAGCATGCCGTCCCGTTCGACGGCGAACGCCTGGTAGGGCGGAAAGTCGTCCGGACGATTGAACCAGTTGGCCACCGCCACGTCGTATGCGGCGGTGTGCGCGAAGGCCGCAGCGGCCAGGGCGCGGCGCTCGGCTGTCGTGAAGCCACCGCGGCGGACGGCGTCGACAACATCGGGATACCGGGCTGGATCGACGACGACAGCGACGTTCGCGGCATTCTTCGCCGCGCCACGAACCATCGCCGGACCGCCGATGTCGATCTGCTCCACACACTGCTCGTCGGTGACCCGCGGGGAGCGGACGGTCTCGCGGAACGGGTAGAGATTACTCACCAGCAGGTCGAACGGCGCGATGCCCAACTCGGTCAGCTGTCGGGTGTGCTCGGGGTTTCGGAGATCGGCAAGTAGCCCGGCGTGGATGGCCGGGTGCAGCGTCTTGACCCGCCCGTCCAGACACTCCGGGAAGCCGGTGACCGCGCTGACGGGGACGACGGGCACGCCGGCGGCGCTCAGTCGGTCCGCCGTGGACCCGGTGGAGACGATCTCAACCCCGGCCGCGGCCAACGCGCTGCCCAACTCGGTGAGCCCGCCCTTGTCCGACACGCTGACCAGGGCGCGTCGAATCGGCCGCCGCTGCGTCATGACTGCACCATCTTCTGTCCCGCGTCCGATACCGCATCCGATACCACGTTGCGTACCACCTTTCGTCCGTGCAGGTGGAAACCGCCGGCGAGGGAAGCCACCGTGTCCACGAGCAGGCGACGCTCCACTGCCTGGATCCGGGCGTGCAGTGTGGCCTCGTCATCGCCTGGTTCCACCGCGACGACAGCCTGGGCGAGGACCGGGCCGGTGTCCACGCCCTCGTCCACCACATGCACCGTAGCGCCCGTCACGGTGACCCCGTAGGCCAGTGCGTCGCGGACCGCGTGTGCGCCGGGGAAGGCCGGCAGCAGGGCCGGATGGGTGTTGAGGACAAGTGGATGAAACAGATCGAGGAAAGTGCTGCCCAGAATCCGCATGAAGCCGGCGCAGACCACCAGTCCCGGCTCGTACGCCGCCACTGCCGCAGCCAGCGCGCCATCCCAGGCCGTCCGGTCCGGGTACTCTCCCGGCGACACCACGAAGGTGGGCACGCCGGCCGCCCGTGCCCGGTACAGGGCAGGTATGCCGACCCGGTCGGCGCCCACCGCGACCACGGTCGCCGGGTAGCCGCCGTCCACGTCGAGCAGGGCCTGCAAGGTGGTTCCGGCGCCGGAGGCCAGCACCACGAGCCGGGTGTGCAGCGGCGTTCCTTCCGATCGGCAGTTGACGCGATCACCCTAGTTGGTGTCGCGGCTACCGGCGACGATGGCGGGCCGGGAAGATGGCCTGGTGACGAGCACACCGCCTGAGCCGCCGGTCGACCCGTGGGCCACGCCGCAGGGCACGCGCTCCGGGCAGCCGGCCCCGCCTGCAGACGTACCCACGGCGCTGTACCCGGACATCGGCGGGACACCTTACGGGGCCCCACCGCCGGCCTACGGGACGTACGGGCCGGCGTACGGCACACCCGTCGCCGGCCGGGGGGCGAACGGGCTGGGCATCGCCGCGCTGGTGCTCGGCATCGTGGCCGTCCTACTGGGTGTCGTGCTCGTCGGAGCGGTGTTCGGCCTGGTGGCCATCGTGGTGGGCGTGGTGGGGCGGTCCCGGGCCAAGCAGGGACGCGCCACCAA
>JADGOV010000112.1 GCA_017882785.1 Frankiaceae bacterium | reverse complement strand
CGGGGTCCACGGCGCCGACGCCTATCCGTGGCTGCGGCCCGGCGACCAGGTACGCCTCGAGATCGACCAGCTCGGCGCGATCACCAGCACCGTGAGCGCGGGCCAGGACCCCTTCCCGCTGCGCTGATCCCCCGGCCAGCCTGAGAACCCGGCTGACAGCTGTAGCGATGGATGAATACAAGATCCTGACCGAGCGTGACAGCCCGGTTGCCGGCCGGTTCGACCCGGGTGCTGTCGGGACGCGGGGGATTAGGCCTCTTCCTTCCCCGCCCGCGGCGCTCCCGCCGGGCCGGGGCCACCCGACAGGCCGGCGAGGGCGACGGTGATCGCTGGTGGGTGGGCCAGGGTGTTGTGCACGGTGCAGTGCGAGGCGACCGCGAGCAGTCCGCCCAGGCGCTCGGTGGGGACGCCGTCGGGCACGTCGACGTCGACCCGGATGTCGGTCACCCGGGGCGGACGCGGCCCCATGGTGTACTCGGCGGTGACCGCGAGCCCGGCGGTTGGGAGCTTGTGCCGGGCCAGGTAGCCACGGGCATAGTGCGCCACGCATGAGGCGAGGCTTGCCACGAACAGCTCGGTCGGGGTCGCCCCGGTGTCCTGACCACCGTCGGCGAGGGGCTGGTCGACGGTGAGCCGATGGTCCCGCACGTCGATGGCGAACCGGTCGCCGTCGAGATGGCGGACGGTCATCCTGGTTGTGAGCGCCATGCCCTCTCCTTCTTGTATACCCCGTACCGTATGTGACAGTGTACGGGCCGGCCGCTCATTCCCGGCCGCCGGGCGGAGTCGGCGCAGGCCGCGGGAATGCCACGCAGCGTGGCCGACGCTGGCATACCTGGCGGGGTACGATGGGAAGACCCGGCGAGGAGGTCGGCGATGGAGTTCACTGCTGACGAGCTCAGCGCGGTACTCAAGCGACTGCGCCGTGCCGAGGGCCAGATCCGCGGTGTCATCCAGATGATCGAGGACGGCCGCGACTGCGGCGATGTGGTCACCCAACTCGCTGCGGTGTCGCGCGCCCTGGACCGCGCCGGGTTCAAGATCATCGCGACCGGCCTACGGCAGTGCGCGACCGGCCCCGGCGATGGTGACGTGACGGTCAACCAGGAGCGGCTGGAGAAGTTGTTCCTGTCCCTCGCGTGAGGCTGTTCGTAGAGAACGACCGGGCGCCCCCCTGTGCCCCCCCATCGGCATACTGTGCGGGACTGGCGACACCGAATGGGGGTGCCAATTGGGGGTGAGGCAGTGGAACGCCCGCCCGAAGCGACGACTCCGCCGGCGCCGGATCGCGCCACGGAGCACGCCGCCCAGGACGACGGGCTCCCGCGGAACATGCCTCTGTCGAGTAGCCTCCCGGCGTTCCTCCGCCGCCCGGCCACTGCGGACTCTCGGGTCGACCGACTCCTGCGCTGGGCCCTCTCCTCACTGCCGTTTCGGTGCTTGACCCGATTCGGTGTGATCGGCGGTCGCGACCGGGCGCTCGTCCTCGCCGGTCAGGCCTTCATCGCCTTCATCCCCCTGCTGATCCTGGTGTCCGCGATCGCCTCGAGCAACCCGCAAGGCGCGCTGCCGGACCGGATGGTCGCTCGATTCCACCTGTCGGGCGACGCCGCCGATGCGGTGCGCACTCTGTTCGGCCGGCCGCCCGATTCCCGCGGAGCCCTCTCCCTCTTGGGCGCGCTCATGCTGCTCGCCTCCCTGCTCAGCTTCACCCGAGCCCTGCAACGCACGTACGAGGCGGCCTGGGGACTCGTGCCCCGCGGGCTACGGGGCACCCTCAACGGCCTGGCCGGCATCGCGCTGCTCCTGTCCCAGATCCTGCTGCTGTCGATCTTCGCCTCGTTGTTGTCCGGTGGGGTCGGCGTACGCGCCGTGTCGACCGTGGTGCGCGCGGCCGTGAGCATCCCGTTCTGGCTGGCCCTGCAGTACGTGCTGCTCAGCCGCCGCGTCCCGTGGCGCGCCCTGCTGCCGGGCGCAGTCGTGATGGGGATCGGGCAGAGTCTGATCAGCCTCGGCGGGGCCGTGTGGATGCCCCATCTGATCTCGACCAACGCCACACGCTACGGAACCATCGGCGTCACCTTCGCGCTGCTGTCGTGGCTGATCATCGTGGCTGCGGCGATCGTGGCCGGGGCGGCGGTCAGCGTGGAGATGAGCGGTCACGCTGCACACACGGCCAGCCGTGTTTCATCGACGGTTCATGATCGACGAGTGAGCCCCTGACCCCTGCGCCGACGAAAGGGTGGCGACCCGCGTGCGGTTCTGGAAGGTGATGGAGCGGTAGCGCCAATGGCCCGTAGGCGAGGCGTCAACATGGCGAGCGGTCGCCGCGGCTGCGAGGATCGCGGCCCCGACAATGTGGCAAGTGACAACACGGCGCTAGCTTCCGGCCCTCGCGAGGAGCGCGGACGTCTCCGCAGGCTACGAGTACAGCACCAACTGGGCTGACTATGCCGACGTCGGTCATACCTACAGTGCGGTGTCCGGCACGTGGACGGTACCGAGGGTCACCTGTCGGGACGAGTCCTACGCCGGGTTCTGGGTCGGACTCGACGGGTGGTCCAACGGCACGGTCGAGCAGGACGGCACGGCTACGTACGGCTCGGGCGCCGGGGTCCCCCCGCAGCACTTCACCGGGTGGGAGATGTACCCCCACAACCCAGTTCGGGGGGCTTCGCCGTCGCGGCAGGCGATCGCATCACCGCGTCTACCAGCGCGGCACCGCTTCCCGGAACAGCGCCGAATGGATCGCAGAGGCTCCGGGCGGCTCACGTGGACGCTTCAACCTCGCCCAGTTCGCCAATATCGAATTCGCCGCGGACAAGGCCTGGGCGGGCAGCACCGTGTACCTTGCCCAGACTTGGCCGCACTATGCAATCGTCATGTGGAATCAGTACGAGGATGCTCTCCCGTCGGGATTCAACAGCAGCGGGACAGCGTTCACCGCCTATTGGCGTAACGAGTACTGACCCCGGCGTCCAACCCTTATGCCAGACCGAGGGCGGCGCGCAGCCGATCAGGGTTCATGACGCCGGGGCTTTCCGGGTCGCGGGGGAAAGAGTCGAGCAGGCGGATCAGGTCGGGACGACGAGTGGGGTCGACCGCGGCCTGCCGCGGGGTCTGGCCCGCCAGTGCGGGGATGGCGTCGTCCAGCCAGGCCTGCTCGTACTTGCGCACAACCTCGGCGAGGAGGGCGGCGACCTCAGGGTCATTCGGGTCGGGCGCGTTGGGGGATGCCTCCTCGCTCGGGGATGGCAGGCCCGCTCGACTCATGGCCTCACGGATCTCGTCGGCGGGCCGGCGCACCTCGTCGATGATCGTCAGCGATGGCTGCAGCGTACGCAGTGTGGTGAGCACCCGGTCCAGGCGTTCTTCGCTGTTGGTGTCGAGGTGCAGCTCGTCTCCTTCCAGGCGCAGCCCGGCGCGGATGCGCTCCATGCCGTGCGTGGTTACGTGCTCATACCACTGCTCTGCCTCAGGCTCGGAGTCGTCGCGATCGTAGGTCTCGTCCAACGCCTCCGTGAGAGCCGTGGGGTCAGAGACCCGCAGGGTCGCCTCGCACAGCACGAGCGGTTCGCCTTCGGTGTTCTGCAGCTCCGGCGGCGCGAAGCGTCGCGACAGGAACGCAACCAGACCGCGCGGATCAGGGGCCGCGTCGAGCAGCGCGATCAGCGCGTCCCGCTGCTGCAGGCCGATGACCTCTATGCCGCCAAAGATCTGGATGGTGTCGCCGGCAGGCACGATCCGGCTGCAGACCAGCATGCCTGCCCTCAGTTGCCGGCTCGCCGCGCGGTCACGGACGTCGTGGTGGTCACCGCTGCGCACGTCACGCACCGTGAATTCCAAGCCGGCGCGAACGGCCTCGACCTCGTACACCGAGCGATCCACCAGCAGCCACTGCTCGGCGAGCAACCGCTCGTCGTCGGGGAGCAGGCACCCGCGCTCGTCGAGGAATTCAGCGAACGCGCCGCCCTCGAACAGCACGGCGTCGGTGACGAGTGGATCCCGGCAGGCTGCGATGAGCGCGTCCGGGGTATCCCAGTGCTCGGCCCGCGCGGTCGCGACGTCCAGCACGTCGGCCGGCCACGGTCCGTCCGAGACGTACATCGCCGCCTTCGCGTAGAGCCAAGGGGCGCGTTCGGCCAGCGGAAGCTGCTCACGGTGCAGATGGCAGTGCTTGTACTTTCTGCCCGACCCGCACCAGCACGGCTGGTTTCGGCCGAGGTCGGTACGGGACTGCGTGCGGAAGCGCTCGAGCAGTTCAACAAGGCTGTCCTCAGGTCCCGCCCCGGCGCGGCGGAGCAGGGCGAGACCTCGCTCGGCGTCCCCGCGGTCACTGGCGTAGCGGGCAAGATCGAACAAGGTCGGCGGCCAGGTCGGGTCGAGACCCTGCGCCGCATCGAACGCCGCCTCCGCTTCGAGCACGTTGCCTAACCGCTCGTCGGACTTGGCCTGCAGCCACCGCAGCGCCGGCCGCGCCGCGCGCGGTGCCATCGGCTCCAGCATCTCCGCGAACTGCCCCACCCCCGCCGCTCCGTCGCGGCCCGGTCCGAGGGCCCCGACCAGGACGGCCTGCGCCACGTCAGGTTTGGCCAGGAACCTCAACGCGGCTTGGGCCACGGCGCGCTTCGTCGGCTCACTGTCGGTCCAGATCGGCAAGCGCCGCACTCTCTCCGAGTCAGTGGCCTGCTCGAAGAGCGCCAGGATGGCGAGCGCGGCCAGGGCCTCGTCCTCCTGGAGATCGTGCATGCGCATGATCGACTCGACCAGCTCCTCGATCCGCCAGCTATAGAAGTCGAATCCGGCCGGGGCGACCTGGTCGCCTTCGTGGGCGAGGCCGACGGCGTCGAGCATGTCGCCCAGTGGCAGAAGAGGTGTACCGAAGAGATCAGGATCATCCGCGCACGCGGTCCAGACCACGGCGTCAAGCTGATCTGGCTCGTCGTCTCCGATCTCCTCCAGGATGACCGCCAGCCGAGTGCCCACGTCCGCGTCGGCGGTATTACCGGTGACATCGTCCTCGTCGACGCGGGTGACGTCGACACCGGCGGCGGTGGCCCGGAATCCGACCAGGTCTCCCGCGCGCAGGCCCAGCGTATGAAACCGATCAGAAGGGAGAAGAAGCACGGCCGCGTCTGTTATCGCCTCGACCGGCATGCCGCGTTCGACGACCAGGTCCGGGTCGAGGTCGGGAAAGGTCACCTCCAGGGGCGTGCCGTCGATCAGCTGGTCGAATGGCTCGTGATCGACGAGTTCCGACAACGGCTCAAGATCAGGACTGACAATCACCAGACCTTGCTCGACCTCGGCCGCGGAAAGTCGGTGGGTGAACACGCGGCCATCTAGCAGCGCGGGGAGTAGGGCGTACCTGTCGTCGGGCAGCTGCATGACGAGTGGCATCTCGTCGGCGTCGAGAAGATCGTCCAGCGTTCCTTCGGGATCGCGACCGAGGTCGACCCCGGCATCGTGCAAGGCAACCAACAGGTGCTCGGGTGTCATCGGGCCCGACGTGGTGAGCAGGTGCTCGACAGCAGTGACGATGACACTGACCGTCGGGCGAATCGGGGCAGCCATTGGCCTAACGCTACCCGGCGGCCTCAGATCGGGAGCAAGCCGCCGAGACACGTTCGGGCGGAGAAAGACCCTCATGTTCCCCCGGGGACGAGCCGGGTCACCTCGCTGATGGTCGCACCGGCGGCGGCCGCAGGGATCCACTGGGCCGCGGTGACCGAGGATGGCTGGGTGGATGACGTTCCTGCGGTCAACTGGAGCGCCTCGGTGGAGCAGGCCGAGTGGATCGCCGAGCGTTTGGCGCCGTTCGGGACCGGTCTGGTGACCTCGGTCGTCCCTCGGCTTCGAGGCCTACGCCGCCTGGGCCGATCCCACGACGGCCAGCCCGCCGACGGTGATCACCGCGACGAGCCGACGACGACCAGACATCCCGGGTCACCCCACAATTCTCGCGAGATCTCAGCTTGCGATTCAACCCTTACGCTAGTTGCCGTCGGGAGGGGGGACGGGGGAGGAGGGGGCTTGCCTTAGTGCTCTCGGGACCGGGACCAACGCCCCTGCCGGCGCGTACGGGCAGGTCAGCACCCTCGGAGTCGGGTACTGGGGCGATCAGGTCGTGGCCCCGCTTCGCGGGGCTGGGGGACAGCGATGGCACTTGAGGACGAGGAAAAGGGCGCTGGCTGGAAGGAAGCTGCAGCCGCGCGGGTGACGAGTCCGGCAGGCACTGATCTGACGGCCGGGATCCGCAGGCTGCCGGTGTGGGCGTTTGTCGTGATCGCCGTCGTCTACCTGGTGATCGTGCAGGGGGTCAGCAAGCTGCTGACCGCAGGAATGCACACCACCTACGCCGCCCCGACCAGCGTCAACGAGCTGTGGCGCTCCATCACCGTGCCAGTGTTGGTGTCGCTGGTGTTCGTCTACGCGGTGGCGGGCGTGCTCGGCTGGTGGCGGCCGGTGTTCACGACGATCGGCCGGTCCGCCGCTGGGTGTGGGTCATCCCAGTCATCATCGCCGTCACCGCCCTGGCCGGGATGAACTATGCGGGCCTGGGCAAGCACAGCGCCGGGTTCATGGTCTTGCTCGCGGTGTCGATGCTGGGGGTCGGGTTCGCCGAGGAGGGCATGTTCCGCGGCCTGGGCGTGGTCACCTTCCGGGTCAACGGGTTCACCGAGGCCAAGGTGGCGCTGTGGACCTGTGTGCTATTCGGGCTGGCGCATGCGACGAACCTGGTCAGCGAGGGGCCCAGGGCGATGGTCCAGGTGCTGGTCACCGCCGCGGCCGGGTACTTCTTCTACCTGACCCGCCGGGTCTCCAAAGGGCTGGTGGTCCCCGCCGTGCTGCACGGCCTGTGGGACTTCGGGACGATCTCCGCCGTCGTCGTCGCGAACAAGAGCTACCTGGGTGCGGGCCTGTTCATCCTGGCCGACGTCATCATGGTAATCATCCTGCTCGTCCGTCGGCACCGCATCGAACCTGCAGCGAACGCAGGTCCGGCATAGGGGTTGTCTGATGAGCAGGATGCGGGGTGTCCTGGCCCCGCTGCATGAGCTGCTTACGCCGCAAGAGTGGCAGCAGCGAGGGCGTAAGCGGCGCGACCCGGCGGGAGGTGACGCTGGCCAAGTTCAACCGGCGGCTGGCCCGGGTCGAACGGCTGCTGACCGCTGCTCATCCGGAAACTCCCCTGGCACCGTCGAGGGCGATTGACCGCAGCGGTGACCGCAACAGCGGTGACCACCGGCCAGCAGCAGCGACCGGTGACAGCGCACAACGCTCGCACGATCTTGCCAACTTGGGGAATGCCCGGCCTGGCAAGCGGAAACCAGGCCATTAGCGGGCCATTAACCTCGGTGACGGGCGGTCTTTCACCGTCACTCGCTGACAGCGTGCCTCGCCGGTCAGGCCCCGTAGAGGCGCGGACGGTACAGATTCCCAAGCTGATAGTGCGGACATCGATGTTGCCTCCGGCGGGGGCTCTCCGGCTCCGGGATGATCGGGATAGCCGACCAGAGTTGTAGATGGTTGGGGTCGCGCTGATCATCGCGCCCGCCATCGACCCGGGCGAGCCCAGCAGACCAGGCCCCACGCAGCCAGCCGCCGAGCTTGGCCTCATCGTCCTCGCCGAACCGGCGGAACCCCCGCGCGCGTCGGATCTGCGCCCGGTGGTACTCGAACGTGCGCCCGGACCACTCGTGGCCGGCCAGCTCAACCGAGTCGACCCCGACCTGACGGGCGACGAAACCGATCGCCGCCGGCGGCAGTTCCCCGACGTGGCGGGGGAACCGGC